>CAKPRZ010000005.1 GCA_934183165.1 uncultured Bacilli bacterium
GTTATGCAAAATCCTTTAAAAAAATCTGGATTGTTTACTCTAGAAGAAAGAATGGAAATAATTAAAGAATTATATCAAAGAATGAATAATGTAAGAGTTATTTCTGCTAGTGGCGCTGCAGTTGATGTTGCATTGCTTAATGAGTGTAAAGCAATTATTAGAGGGCTTAGAAGTTTAAGTGATTATGATTATGAAGTTCAATTACAACAAATGAATAAAGAAATATCAGATAATAAAGTAAATACAATTTGTTTATTTGCAGATAAAGAATATCAATTTGTATCATCAAGTATGGTTAAAGAAGTTCTTAATCTTGATAAAGATATTTCAAGATATGTAGATCCAATAGTTAGAGAAAGAATGTTAGTAAAGAAAAGGAGCTTGATAAGATGAGCAAAATAATTATTACACCACTTGGAACAATATCACCTTATACAAAAGGAAATATGAATTGTCCTGGATTTTTAGTTGAATATAATAGCAAAAAAATATTATTAGATTGTGGAAATGGTATAACAAGATTATTAAATTTTCCTAACGATTTAAAAGATTTAAATGTAATTATTACTCACTACCATAAAGACCATTTTGGTGATTTAGGCGCTTTACAATATGCTTCCTATGTTTATCATAATTTAGGACTGCTTGATAAAAAGATAAAGATATATTTACCTAAGAATGATATTGGATTTAATAAAGAATCAATTACTTTAAATAATGAAAGCTATTCAGATTATTATAATATAAATGATTCATATCCATTTCTTATAGATGATTTAAATATAACTTTTGAAGATAATAATTCACATACTATTGAATCATATATGGTTAAATTACAAAGTAAAGATTTTAAAATAATATATACTTCTGATATTGGCACAACTAATTTAAATAATTTAGTAAATTTTTGTAAAGATGCTGATTTAATAATTTGTGAAAGCTCATTTTTACAAAAACATAATGCTAATAGTAAAACCCACATGACTGCTTATGAAGCTGGTATTTTGGCAAGTAAATCTAATGCACAAAAATTATTATTAACTCATTTTTGGCCTGAAGAAGATAAAAGATTATATTTAGAAGAAGCAAAACAAAACTTTGAAAATGTAGAAGTTGCTGAAGAAGGCAAAAAACTAATATTAAGGAGATGATAGTTAATGGGAAAAACTGCTGGTGAAATTTATTCTGAAATGGAAGAATATGAAGATAATTTAGCAATAGAAACACTAAATAGAATATATTTAGATAAAGTAATTAATCCATATAGAAAAAGTAAAAAAATAATAGATATGCATACTCATACCAACTATTCAGATGGTGATTTATCGCCTCAAGAGTTAATAAGATTAGCAATAGATAAAAGAATTGGAACACTTGCTATAACTGATCATGATACTATTGAAGGAATTAAAAAAGTTAATAGAAACGAAGATATAATTGTAGATAGCGAAATAGAAATTATTAATGGTATTGAATTATCTGCAAAAACTGATAAAGGAAGAATGCATATTTTAGGTTATGGTATTGATCTAAATAATAAATCACTAAATAAAAAAATGGTAGATTTAAAAGACAATAGTATTAATTCAGTATTATCAATAATGGAACAAATTAAAAGAGATTATGGAATTAGATTCAGTTATGAAGATATAAAAGAATTAGTCAATGCTAATCATAATTTAGGTCGTCCAGATTTAGCAAAGCTTTGTGTTAAATATGGATACGCAACTACATCTCAAGATGCTTTTGATAAGTATTTGATAGATGCACATAATAAAACAAGACAAACAAGTAAAGGATTACAATATCAAGAATGTTTAGAACTAATAACAAATAGTGATGGCATTCCAGTTCTAGCACACCCAAAGTCATTAGAATTATCAGAAAAGGAATTTTTAATCTTATTAAAAGAAATGATTAGTTGTGGACTAAAAGGTATTGAAGTATATCATTCAAGTCATTCAAAAGAAGAAATGGATTATTATTTAGAAATAGCAAATCAATATGGTTTATTAATAAGTGGTGGTAGTGATTTTCATGGAAAATCTGTTAAACCAGATATTGAATTAGGTACTGGTAAAGACAAAAATATTAAAATAAAAAAATTATCATTACTTGATAAATTACATAAATAATATTTCAAAAAATAAAAATATATGGTACTATTATTTCAGTGATTAGTTGTTTATCAACTATTCCTAAGGTTTCGGATATACTATTTATCCGTACCAATTAGAATTAAACTCAATAAATTTGAGTTATATATCGACTAACTAATACAGTTAGTTTTTTAATTGTCGATTGAATTTGACTTTTTTTGTTAAATGTAATATAATCTACAATACTTGATTAGTAATATACTCTTCAAGTGTTTGAGTGGTAGTTTATTTTGACTAAGTGGTACATACGATTGTATGTCTTTTTTAATCTATAAATTCATATAATATAATTAAGTATCATTTAGTTATAATATGACAAAATTTGATTTATAAATAATATAGAATTTAGAACAGGAGGAATATGATGTTTAAAAATTTTAATATTGCAAAGGACAACATTGCAAGAGTAATTCCTACGGGAAGTTTAAGTAATAAAAAGATGAATTCAGTCATAAGTTATTATAATAACGCTTATGACCGTGCAAGAGAAGCAACAATGAGTGGTGAGTTTACTGGTAATTCATTTAATAATTTAGAAATATTAGAAAATTATATAAATTCAAATACTACTAATGTTGACATTAATTATGTAAAGCGTTTATCTAGATATTAAATATAATTGACTTCAATAAGTTTATATGTTAACTTATATTTAAAGGTAGGTGTTATAAGTGAGTAAATTTTGTCCAAACTGTGGAAAAGAATTAGTTGATGATGCAATCACTTGTACAGAATGCGGTAAAACTGTTACTGCAACAACAAGTAATGTTGCATCAAGTGGTGTCATGGTTACAAATAGAAATATTGCACTTGCAGTTATTCTATCATTAGTAACTTTTGGTATCTATGGTATTTATTGGTTTGTAAAATTAACTGATGAAGCTAATCATGTTAGTAATAATACAGCTCCAACTGGATTAACAGCATTTTTATTAACATTAGTTACATGTGGTTTATATGGTATTTACTGGGGATATCAAATGGGCAAGAAAATGTATGAAGCAGGCAAGATTAGAGGAAAAGATATATCTGATAATTCAGTATTATATCTAGTTTTATCTCTTTTTGGATTAGCAATCGTTAATTACTGCTTAATTCAAAATGACTTAAATAAGTTTGCTGAATAGTTTGATGAAACAAAATAACAAAATAATATTCATCACGTTAATACTAACGCTTGGTGGATATTATTTTTTAAATTACAAATATAATTTATCTATTCCTTGCTTATTTCATAAATTAACTTCATATTATTGTCCAGGATGTGGAATTACTAGAATGTTATTTTCTATGCTAAACTTAGATTTTTATCAAGCATTTAGATATAATCCATTAATATTTATTATTTTAGTAGTAACTATATGTTATTTACTGATAATGCATTTATTAGGAAAAAGAATAATAATATCTGATAAGATAAAACTTTCTATAATAATTCTTTTAATTGTTTATGGCATCTTAAGAAATGTTGATATGTTTTCTTTTTTAGCACCAACTACACTTTAAAGCACTAAAGGTGCTTTTTTTAGTTATAATGAACTGATTCGCTTCAATTTAAAATACTATAATATGGTAGGAGGTGAATTATGAATTATTTTATTTATCCTTTAAGAAACATGCGTATTACACAAAATTATAGTGGCAATACATCACACAAACTACATTGGTATAATTCTAAAAATTATAAAGATTATCCAATCGATGATGGTGGTAAAGATGGCGGTAGGGAAGGTATTTATTGCCCGTGTGATGAAATGAGAGTTACTGCAATCAAGGGAGTTGGTAATAAAAACATAACTAATACAATTTGGTTAGTGTCGACTACTAAAGTCCAAACTCCTACTTTTAATGATTATGCCTTTATGACTCTTACTCATTCTAATGATTCTGATTTTAAAAATATAAAGGTTGGAACAAAATTCAAAAGAGGAGAACTAATAGTAAGAGAAGGAGAAAATGTGAGAGTAGCAACTCATATTCATATGACATTTGGAAGAGGTAGTTCTAACTCTTGGATTTATAACTCCAATAAAAAACTTGTTATTAAAGGTAATACAAAAAAGCCAGAAGAAGTATGTTATATTGATACAAATATTACGACAATTAAAAATAGTGGAGGGATTAAGTGGGTTATGAAACCTAAATATATAGGTATTCCGGTTTCTAGGAATACAAAAGTTGATCAAATAGAAATAAAAGCAACGAATTTACGCGTGAGAAAAGAACCAGGACTATCTTCAAAAATTGAAGGCTATATAAATAAAGGAATATACAATATTACTAGTACTGCAACAAAAGATAAATATACTTGGTATAAAATTGATAATTATTGGGTAGCATTCGATAAAAAGTGGGCTGTAATATATAAAAAAGAAGAAACTTCAAATGTTCCTATCAAAAAAGATGATGATAAAGAGGAATTTGTAATTACTGAAGAAAAGAAAAATTTATGGCAAAAAATATTAGAATTGTTAATAAAAATATTTAAAAAATAATTGTCAAAAATTGTTATATAATCTATTTCCTATAAAAAAGAAAAACTACATATATTTTTGTAGGAGGATAAAGTATGAATTTAGAAACTAATGGACTAACCAATAAAGAAGTAGAAACTAGTAGAAAAAAATATGGTAGTAACAATATTGCTCTTATAAAGAAAAATAAATTTATTAATATCTTAATATCTTCTTTATCAGATCCAATTATAAAAATATTATTGATTGCCTTAGCAATTAAAGTAGTTTTTCTTTTTAAAAATTTTGATTGGTATGAAACAATTGGTATATTAATTGCTATTTTTGTAGCATCTTTTATATCATCAGTCTCGGAATATGGGAGTGAAAAATCTTTTATCAAGCTACAAGAAGAAGCAAGTAAAATAAAATGTCGTGTAAAAAGAAATGGTAAAATAGTAGAAATAGCAATAGATGATGTTGTTGTTGGAGACGTTGTTATTTTAGAAACAGGAGATAAAATACCAGCAGATGGATATTTAATTGAAGGAGACTTAACCGTTGATGAGTCTTCTTTAAATGGTGAATCCAAGGAAATATATAAAGAATCTGTAGATAAATGGAAAAAAAATATTTGTGATATAAATAAAGTATATCGTGGAACAGTTGTTTATTCTTCTAAAGCATTAATGATAGTTACTACGGTTGGCGTAGATACTATATATGGAAAAATTGCTAGTGAATTAACAGAGGTACAGCCTCAAAGTCCACTAAAACTTAGACTTACATCACTTGCCAAAGTAATTAGTAAAATTGGGTATATTAGTTCTTTTTTAGTTGCACTTTCCTATTTATTTTCTGTTGTTGTGATAAAGAACAGTTTTGATGTGAATTTAATAAAACAAACTATTACTAATTTTCCTCTTATTAGTTCATATGTTTTATATGCATTAACACTATGTGTGACAATTATAGTGGTGGCAGTACCTGAAGGACTACCAATGATGATAACACTTGTTTTATCATCAAATATGCGAAGAATGCTAAAAAACAATGTTTTAGTAAGAAAATTAACTGGAATCGAAACAGCAGGGAATATTAATATATTATTTACTGATAAGACAGGAACCTTAACAAAAGGAACCCCTGAAGTAATAGGCATAATAGCAGGTAACTTAAAAGAATTTACAGATGAACTAGAACTATCTAATTACAAAAAATATCATGATATTGTTAAAAAATCGATTATATATAATAATGCCAGTAGCTATAGTGATAACAAAAAAATTGTAGGTGGAAATATAACTGATAAAGCATTATTAAAATTTATTAAATCTAATTTTACTAAAGAATATGAAGTTAAAAATTTAGTTACTTTTAATAGCAAAGATAAGTTTTCAGCAGTAACTATTAATGATTACAATAATACTAATTTAATTAAAGGAAGTCCTGAAAAGATATTAAAATACTGTAATAAATATTATGATGAATTTGGTTATGAAAGAGCTTTTATTCATAAAGAGCAATTTATTAATAAAATAGATAGGTATACCAATAATGGTATTCGTGTCCTAGCTCTTGCAACCAGCAAAAATAAAGATAATAAAAGATTATATAATTTGTCACTAGTTGGTATTGTCCTTTTAAAAGATGAAGTAAGAAAAGAAGCTATTAAAGGAGTTGAACTGGTAAAAAATGCTCATATTCAAACAGTTATGATAACTGGTGATAATATTAATACAGCATCATCAATAGCTAGAGAAGTAGGTATCATCAACAGTAAAAATGATATTGTATTAACTAGTGATGAATTAAGTAAATTAAGTGATGAAGAAGTAAAAAGAATATTACCTAGTTTAAAGGTTGTAGCAAGGAGTCTTCCTCAAGATAAGAGTAGATTAATTAGAATATCTCAGGAATTAGATTTAGTTGTTGGTATGACAGGAGATGGTGTAAATGATGCCCCTGCTTTGAAAAAAGCTGATGTAGGATTTGCAATGGGAAGTGGTACTGAAGTTGCTAAAGAAGCAAGTGATATTGTAATATTGGATGATAATTTTATATCTATATCAAAGGCAATTCTTTTTGGAAGAACTATATTTAAAAGTATTAGGAAATTTATAATAGTCCAACTAACAATTAATTTTTGTGCTATTAGTTTATCAATTATATGTCCTTTTATAGGAGTTGATACACCAGTTACTGTTATTCAAATGCTTTGGATAAATATGGTTATGGATACTCTAGCTGGACTTGCTTTTGCATATGAGCCACCACTTTTAGAATATATGAATGAAGTCCCTAAGAAAAGGGATGAATCAATTATAAATAGATACATGATAAGTGAGATTTTGTTTACAGGTATTTATTCAGCAATAATTTGCTTGCTTTTTTTGAAATTACCGGCTATTAGTTATTTTTTTCGAGATAGTGTTGATAAAGTATATTTAATGACCGCATTTTTTGGATTATTTATTTTTATCGATATTTTTAGTAGCTTTAATGCAAGGACTTCTAGATTAGATATATTTGCTGATATCACTTCAAATAAAGTTTTTATTGCAATAATGTTTTTTATAACAACTATACAAATTCTATTAATTTATTTTGGTGGGCAAGTATTTAGAACAGCTGGACTTACTTTTAAAGAATTTATGATAATGTTTTTACTTGCATTGACGGTTATTCCTGTTGATTGGATCAGGAAAATAATCTATAGAAAAAAATATGGTTATCAAAGTGTTTAAATATATAAAATTTGAAAAAATTCAATATTTATGATATTATCTATATCGGTGAATTAATATGAAGAAATGTTTAATTATTTCTAATCCTTACAGTGGACACTCATCTAGCGAAAAATTTAAGGATGAGATTATGAGTATAGTGTCTAAGCATAATTATATACCTATATTTATTTCTACTGAATATCCAAAACACGCTATGGAGATAGCTAAAACAGTAGAAGGAGTTGATTTATTATTATCTATTGGCGGAGATGGTACTTTACATGAAGTTACATGTGGTAATATAAGTCGTTCAAATTCATTAACACAGGCTCATATACCAACTGGTACTACTAATGATGTAGGTAAAATGTATGGATTAAATAATGATGTTTTGTTATCTGCTGAAAAAGTAATGAACGGTCGGGAAAAAGACGTTGATTTTTTCAAAATAAATGAAGAACCGTTCGTATATGTCGCAGGAATGGGACAATTTCTTCATATACCTTATATAACTACAAAAGAATCAAAAGATAAATATGGACATGTGGCATATTTAAAAGGTGGTTTAGATGCCTGGAAAGAAGGAACTAAACTTTATAATTTTGATTACGAAATTGATGGAAAAAAGTATAATACAGATGGTTCAATTATTGTAGTTACTAACACTACTAGAATTGCGGGATTTAATGGTGCATATAAGAGTGATTTTGCCAAATTAAATGATGGACTTTTTGAAGTTGGTATTGTACAAATTTCTAATAAATTAAAATTATTAAGAGGTGCGGCACAATTTATTTTAAAAGATGCTACAAAAGTAAATGGAGCTAAAGTTATACAAACAGATAACATTAAAATCCATTTTAATGATAAACTTTTACATAATCCTTGCGTTGATGGTGAAGAATACAAATCTACTACTGATGACTATGAATTTAAAAAAGCTAAAAAGGTAAAGATGCTATTACCAAAAGATAATCTAAATAAGTTATTTAAATAAATAGCTTATTTTTTTTTAATATTCATATACTTAAATGGGTGATAATATGCTTGATAGATTGCGAAACTATGTTTCCGATAATAAATTTGAATTAACGGTTAGTAATAATAAAATTCATATAATAAATTATTCTAGCATTATTATTTTAGAGACCAATAGAATAGTAATAACTTCTAATGATAAGAAAATTTGTATAAGAGGGAGTAATATGCTTCTTAAAAAAATGTTAGATAGTGAAATTTTAATATCTGGTGATTTTAAATCTATTGAACTGGAGTGATATTTTGTTTACTAATAAATATAAAGTAAAAGTAACTGGTAAAAATATAAAAAGATTTCTTAAGAAAATTTATTCAAACAATATATATGTAGAAGATATAGATATGTATGATGATCATGTGTATTTAACATTAACTAAAGAAAATTACTTAAAATTAAAAGATATTAAAACAGTCCTATATGATGTAAAACTAATTAGAATTTTTGGAATTATTAAACTTATCGATGATATTAAAAAACATGCAGTTTTCTTTATAACGGTTGCAGTTTGTTTTATTTATTTTCTGTTTTTATCAAATATAATATTTGAAGTTGAGGTTATTCACTCTAAAAAAGAAATAAGAGATTTAATTTATAGTGAGTTGGGAAAATATGATATTAAGAAATATCATTTAGTAAAATCCTATATGGAAAAGGAAAAGATTGTTTCTGATATATTAAAGAGTAATAAGAATAAATTAGAGTGGATTGAAATAGAAAGAATTGGTGTTAAATATCAAATTAGAGTAGAAGAAAGAATAATTAATAATATTAATGATGATGTTACACCATCACATATAGTAGCTAAAAAAACAGGCATAATAAAAAAAATACACGCGACAAATGGTGAGGTTAGAAAAAAGGTTGATGATTATGTAAAAGCAGGAGATATAATTATCAGTGGTTTAATAACTAAAAATGATGAAGTAAAAAATAAAGTAAAAGCAAAGGGTACTGTTTATGCTGAAGTATGGTATCAAGCCAAAATAGATATGCCATATTATTATAAAGAAGTTAGTAAAACTGGTAAATCTAAAATTACATTGAAGTTAAACATTTTAAATAAAAATCATTATTTTTTAAATTTTAAGAAATATGAAACATTTATAGATAATGATATCTTTTCTTTAAAAAATAGATTATTGCCAATATCGTTAAAATTAAGTAGGGAATATGAAACAAATGAACTTGAAGAATTATATACAAGGGATGAAGCAATACAAATTGCCAAAAAAAGAGCATTAGTTAAAATTGAAAATACATTATCTGATGATGAAAAAGTTTTAAAAGATAAAATTATCTCGGTAGTTGATCACGAAAATTATATAAGTGTTGAAATTTTTTATAAAGTATATGAAAATATTACCGGTACATCTAATATTACAGAAGAAGAAATCAAAGGGGAAAACATAAAAAAACAATAAGTTTCCTTTTTGTTTGTAAAAAAATATTAATAGTAGTACAATATTATTATAAGAAAAGGGTGATTAATATGGCAAATCAAATGTGGCATTCAATAGAAGGAACTTTACTTGATGTTTTAGAAATGACTTGGCCTATGATTTTGATTTCAGTCGTAGTTTTATCATCAATAAGATTATCTTATTTATTACGTAGTAAAGAATCTTTTGTCCTTCATAAGGAATTATTAACCCTTTTTTTTATAATATATATACTTTGTTTATTTCAAATAGTTACGTTTCAAGATGTTAGTAGTTTTGGTACTAATAACTTTACTCCATTTAAAGAAATATTAAGATATAACTTTGGCAGTAGATTGTTTGTAAAAAATATAATTGGTAACATGGTCATGTTTATGCCATATGGTTTTTTTGTCTCCTATTATGGTAAAGTTAATAATTGGAAAGCATCTTTTCTTTTAATACTAATAGCGTCTGTGGTTATTGAGTCAACACAACTTGCTATAGGAAGAGTTTTTGATGTTGATGATATTTTACTTAATGTTATTGGGGGAATGATTGGTTACTTTATATATAAATTATTGGATAAATTGGGTAATATCAATCCTAAACTTTTTAAGAGTAATTTGTTTAAGGACATATTAACTGTATTAATTTTTTTAGGATTTGCAGCTTATATTATTTGGAGGTAATATGGAATTAGAAATTTTTAATGAAACAAGTGAAGATCTGACAATAGAGTTAGATGAATTAAAAGAAATGCTAACGGATTTTTGTAAAAGAGAAAAATTAGATAATGTAGTGTTTAACATAATAATAGTTGATCAAGATACTATTCATAACATCAATAAAGAATATAGAAACATCGATAGAACAACAGATGTTATTAGTTTTGCTCTAGAAGATGATAAAACGGTAATATCGCCTGATGGTATAAGAATCCTAGGAGATATTTATATTTGTCTTGAAAAAGTCAAAAGTCAAGCAATAGAATATAATCATTCTTTTAAAAGAGAACTTAGTTTCTTAGCAGTTCATGGATTATTACATTTATTAGGATATGATCATATGAAAAAAAAAGATGAAATGGTAATGTTTAAAAAGCAAGAGGAGGTATTATCTTATTATGGCATTGAGAGGTAATAAATATAAAGCAAATGGGAACAAAAACATTTTAGAAAGTTTCAAGCACGCTTATGATGGAGTTAATTATTCTGTAGTTAAAGAACGTAATATGCATATTCATTTGGTAATGGCATCTCTTGTAATTGTTTTTGGTGTATTGTTTGAAATATCACACGCTGAATGGCTAGCTTGTTTTATACTAATTGGTAGTGTTATAGCTCTTGAAATGGTAAATACTGCAATAGAATTGATTGTTGATATGATAACAACTGAAAATAGTGAAAAAGCAAAAGCTGCTAAAGATGTATCAGCAGGAGCAGTTTTAGTAATGGCGGTTGTTGCGGCAGCAATAGGTCTTATTATTTTTGTTCCAAAAATCTTTTGGTTTTTAATGAATTTATAGGAGGAAACATGAAAGAAAAATTAATCAAATTATTAGAAAATAGTTATTCACCATATTCAAAATTCAGAGTTAGTGCGATTGTAGTTACAAAAGATAAAAAAGAATTTGTTGGTGTTAATGTTGAAAATGCGGCTTATGGATCTTCCATTTGTGCAGAACGTAGTGCCATATTACAAGCAATAAGCCAAGGATATAAAAGAGGTGAATTAGAAAGCCTTTATGTTATGTGTGATAATAAAAAAATTGGTATGCCATGCTTTGCTTGTAGACAAGTTATTTCGGAACTTTTTAGTGAAGATGCAATTATTACATGTATGAATCCTGATGGTTATGAATTAAAACTTCAGGTTAAAGATCTTTGTCCATATCCATTTGGTAGTGAGGACTTAAAATGAAAAGTGGTTTTGTTAGTCTAGTAGGAAGGCCAAATGTAGGAAAAAGTACACTTCTTAATAATATATTAGGAATGAAGATTGCTATTACATCTAATGTTGCGGGTACTACTAGAAATATTATTCAAGGAATATATAATGATGATGATAGTCAAATAATATTTATAGATACTCCTGGAATTCATAAACCTAAAGATAAATTAGGCACTTATTTAAATAGAAAAGCATATACTATGGCCGATGATGTTGACATTATTTTATTTTTGGTAGATGTTGAAAAAGGCTTTGGTACAGGTGATAAATTCATATTGGAAAGATTGAAAGAACTTAACAAGCCAGTGTTCTTACTACTAAATAAAGTGGATAGAGTTTCAAAAGATGAATTGTTACCTATTATAAATGAATATAAAGGTTTATATGATTTTAGTGAAATAATACCATTATCAGCTTTAAAAGGGGATAACGTTAAAGATTTAATAAATACGTTAAAAAAATATTTATCTAGTGATATTAAATATTATGAAAATGATGCTATAACTAATGTTAGTCGTAATTTTATAATTGCTGAAATGGTAAGAGAAAAGCTTCTTAATTTAACTAAAAAGGAAGTTCCTCATTCCATTACGTGTTTAGTAGAGAAATATGAAGAAGAAGAAAATGTAATTAATATAAATGTTTTAATTATTATTGATCGTGATAATTTAAAGAAAATTATTATTGGTAAAAATGGTGCTATGCTAAAAGAAGTAGGTAGACAATCAAGAATTGATATAGAAAAATTTCTTGGTAAAAAAGTGTATTTAGAAACATATGTTAAGTCAGTAAAAGATTGGCGTGATAAAGAAAAATATTTACAAGAATTTGGCCTTGATGAATTAGAATTTGATTAAATTATTAAAATAATCATCATAATAATAATGGTGATTGAATGAAAAAATTAGTTTGGGAAATTTTTAAAAAAACTGGTGATATTAAATATTATTTATTAGCTAAATGCCTTGAGGATGAAGAAAATGAAAACAAAAAAATTAGAGGGAATAGTAATAAGTGAAACTAATTATAGTGAATCAAGTAAGATATTAAATATATATACTAAAGAATTGGGAATTGTTAGTGTTATTTCAAAAGGCTGCAGGAGGCTTAAAAGCCCATTAAGAAGTGTCAGTAGTAGACTTATATATGGGAATTTTATAGTTAGCTATAAAGAAGGGGGCTTATCTACACTAATCAATGTGGATATATTATGTAATTTCAGTACAATTTTTAAGGATATAGAAAAGATTAGTTTTGCAACATACATATTAGAATTAACAAGTCAAGTTGCTAAACAAAATAATAGTGTGGAAATATTTGATACATTAATTGAAAGTCTAAAAAAGATAAATGAAGGAATTGATGCTCAAATTATTACACTTATTGTTGAACTGCAATATTTAAAATATTTGGGTATAGATGTAGACTTTGATGAATGTAGTATTTGTGGTAATAAAGATGATATTGTAACATTTAATGTAGATAAACATGGATATGTTTGTAAAAATTGCTATTCCAATGAAAAAATTGTTAGCCAAAAATCTGTAAAAGTAATACGACTTTTATACTATGTAGATATTTCTCGTCTTACAAAATTAGATTTATCATCTACTACTATAAATGAAATAAGTTCCTTTTTAGAAGAATATTATGATAAATATAGTGGACTTTTTCTAAAAAGTAAAAAGTTTATAAAATTAATTAATAATAAATAATAATGGAGACTTTATGAAAGATGTAATTGAATTATTAAAACAAAAAAATAAAACTATTGCGACAATGGAATCATGTACTGGTGGTGGTATTGCTAATGCTATTACTAACTGCGATGGTTCTAGTGAAGTATTTTCGTTTTCAGCTGTTACTTATTCAAATGAGTATAAAATTAAAATGGGTGTTGATGAAAAGATAATTGAAAAATACAGCGTCTATAGTATGGAAACCGCTAAAGAAATGGCATATAAAATATCTTGCTTTGCTAAAACAAATTATGGTATTGGTGTTACAGGAAAATTTAATAAGATTGATAATAATAACTTACAGGGAGATAACAACAAAGTTTATGTAAGTATTTATGATAAAGATTATAAAAAATACTATAATAAAGAAATAATAGTAGCTTTAAATACAAGAAGCGCTTTAAAAGAACAAATTATTGAAATTGTTATAAACGAATTGATTTCTATCATTAAATAATTAGATGTCAAAAGTGATTAAATATCACTTTTTTTAATATACTAATATGGGAATTCTATATGCAAAACACCTTTTTTGATGTATAATTTATTATAATGGAGTTGATATAATGCGAAAGAAACTAAATCAAATTATTGATTGTGATTACGATATTGAAATAAAAGGGATTAAAATTAATTCAAAAGAAATTCAAGAAGGAGATTTATTTGTTTGTACAACAGGTGTAAATGCTGATAGGCATAATTTCATTCAGGACGCTATTTCTAAAGGAGCAGTTGCGGCTATTGTAAGTCGTGATGTTGAATGCTCTATACCAACTGTAAAAGTTACAGATACAAATAAGATATTACCTGTATTATGTTCTGAATTTTATGATCATCCTGAAAACAAGTTAAAAATTATCGGAATAACAGGTACAGATGGAAAGACTAGTACTGCGACTATTATTCAAATATTAATTGGAAATAATATATGTGGATATATTGGTACAAATGGCAGAAGTTGTTCAAAGTTTAATTATGAAATAAGTAATACCACTCCAGATAGTGATAAATTATATGAATATTTTTATGATTTTGTTGAGGCAGGATGCAAATATGTTATTATGGAAGCATCTAGCGAAGCCTTTTTTAGACATAGACTGGATAATATTAACTTCGATGGAGGAGTTATAACTAATATTACTAGAGAACACTTAAATATCCATAAAACTTTTGATAACTATGTGGAATGTAAATCAACATTATTTAAACAGGTAACAAATCAAGGCTTTTCAATTTTAAATAGTGATGATGAATTATATGAAAGAATAAAATCATCGTGTCATGGTAAGGTTTTAACTTATGGCAAAGGTAATGACAATACTCTTTCAATAAAGAAGTATAATATTTTACCAACAAGCACTAGTATAGAGTTTTTACTTGATGGTATTACTTATAATATTGATAGTCCTCTACTAGGTGAATTTAATGTTTATAATTTATCTGCTGGAATATTAACTGCTTATGCAATGGGATTTGATATTAATAAAATACTTAAAAATGTTTATGATATAAAAGTTTCGGGAAGGCTTGATGTATTACCTAATTTAGGACAAGATTTTACTGTTATGGTTGACTATGCTCATACACCAAATGGAATTTTCAATTTACTTAAATTTGTTCATACCCTTAACATAAATAGAAGTATAGTTGTTATTGGGTCTGCTGGTGAACGTGATGCATCAAAAAGACCTATAATGGGTAAATGTGTTGTAGATAATGCAAGTTATGCTATATTTACCTATGAGGATCCAAGGAGTGAAGATCCTCTAGATATCATTGGAATGCTTACTAGTGACATTAAAGACTATAATAATTATGAAGTTGTTGTTGATAGGAGTTTGGCTATAAAAAAGGCTATTTATATGGCAAAACCAAATGATATGGTTTTAATATTAGGAAAAGGCAATGAAACATATCAAAAATTAAAAGATAAAACTATTTATTTTAATGATATAGAAGAAGCAACTAAATATTTAAAAGAACGTTTAGAAAAAGAAAAAGTCAAATTATAAATGACTTTCTTTTGTAGTAGCATATAATATGATATAATAAACTAGGATGTGATTAGATGAAAGTAGTTGTTAGTGCTGGTGGAACTGGTGGTCATATTTTCCCAGCTTTAGCGGTTATTAATAAGATAAAGGAAAAAGAACCAAATAGTAAGATTTTATATATTGGTACTACTGATAGAATGGAAGCTGATATCATTCCTAAATTAGGTATTGACTATGTAGGGATTGAAATGAAGGGTTTAAATAGACGCAACCCTTTTAAAAACGTAAGTGTTATAAACTCTCTTTTAAAAGCAATAAAAAAATGCAGAAAAACAATTAAGGACTTTAATCCTGATATTGTATTAGGGATAGGTGGATATATTACTTTCCCTGTTATTGTTGCTGCTAAAAAGGAAGGGTATAAAACTTTTATTCATGAACAAAATTCAATTCCGGGGTTGTCAAATAAAATATTAAAAAATAAAGTGGATGCTATTGGTGTATCATTAGAGGAAAGTATTAAGTATTTTCCGACTGCTAAAACAATTTTTACCGGTAATCCAAGAAGTGAAGAGGTAATAAATGCTAAACCTGTTTCAAAGAGTAAATATGGTCTTTCCAATAGTAAAAAATTAGTTCTTATTGTCATGGGAAGTTTAGGAAGCTTGACGATTAATAATATTATGAGGGAAATTTTGCCTAAATTTAAAGGTAAAAATTATGAAGTTTTATTTGTTACAGGTAAGAATTATTATGAAAACTATAAAAAAATAAAAAATTTACCTGAAAATGTCAAAATAGTAGAATTTTTAAATGATATGCTAGGTCTTATGAAAAATGTTGATTTAATTGTTTCAAGAGCAGGGGCTTCAACTATAGCTGAAATAACTGCTGTTGAATTGCCTAGTATATTAATTCCTTCACCATATGTTACTCATAATCATCAATATCATAATGCATTGGTACTTGCTAATAAAGGAGCATCTGTTTTGATTGAAGAAAAAGACTTAAATGCAAATAATTTAATAAATAATATAGATGAAATATTAAATAATAGTAAAAAATATGATAAAATGAAAAAAGCTAACGGTGAATTGGCAATAAAAGATAGTGCTACAAAAATATATGAAATAATTAAGAAAATAACAAATGGTGATTAAAAATGGAAAATCTTATAGAATTTATAAAAGCAAAAGAAATTGGTAAATATCTAACGGATGTTAGTATTGCTAAATATACTAGCTATAAAGTTGGGGGAATTGTTAAATGTATTGTATATCCTAATGATGTTAAAAAATTAATATGTCTATTAAAATATATCAGAGCAAATAATATTAAATATAAGATTCTTGGAAATGGTTCTAATACTTTATTTAGTAGTAAAGAGTACGATGGTGTAATAATAAAACTAGATGCATTAAATAACATTGAATTTATTGATAATAAGATAGTTGTTGGAGCTGGATACAGTTTAATTAAACTTTGTATTCAAGCAGCCAGAAAAAGCTTGGCAGGATTAGAATTTGCTTCTGGAATACCTGGTACTGTAGGTGGAGCTGTTTACATGAATGCTGGTGCATATAAGAGTGATATGGGTTATGTTGTTCAAAAAGTAAAAGTGTTAACACCAGAATTTAAGGTTATTACTATGACTAATAAAGAACTTAAATTTCATTACCGTGACTCATTTTTTATGCATCATAGAGATTATATTTGTTTAGAAGTAACATTAAAGCTTGTTCGTGGCTCTAAAGCTGATATTATGGCAGTTAATGAAGAAAGAAGAAAAAGAAGACAAGAATCACAACCCCTTGAGTATCCTTCAGCAGGTAGTGTATTTCGTAATCCAGAAGGAATGTTTGCTGGTAAATTAATAGAAGATATAGGACTTAAAGGACTAACTAAGGGTGGTGCTCAAATCAGTAATAAACATGCTAATTTTATTATAAATTTAGGAAATGCCAAGGCTGAAGATATAAAAGGACTTATTGATTTTGTTAAAGATACTGTTTTAGAAAAGTATGGGGTAAATTTAAAGGTTGAACAAGAATTTGTAAATTGGGAGTAGATCATATGCCAAAAAAAGTAAAAAAGAAAATTAGATTTAAACTTATACCAATTTTTGTTTTTTTACTAAGTTTAGTTATTTTGTATTTTGCTATTACTTATATTAGCGATACTAAAATAAGAAATATATATGTATATAATAATAATATATTAAGCGATCAGGAAATTATTGATTTGGCAGGAATAAGTGATTATCCATCATTTTACAAAACTTTATCAAAAAGTATTAAGAATAATATTAAAAAGAATCCAATAGTAAAAGATGTTAAGGTTAAGAAAAGATTATTTAATGTTTTAAAAATCTATATTGAAGAAGAAACTCCAGTATTTATACAAGATAATATGATTGTTCTTTCTTCTGGGGCTAAAGTTGACCTTTTTGCTTGTAAGATACCAATCTTAAGTGGGTTAAACGAAGGCGACATATATAAAAATTTAATTTTATCTTTAAGCAAAATTAACAAAAAAGCACTTAGACAAATGTCACAAATAATATATTCTCCAAGTGAATATGATAAAACTAGATTTTTAATATATATGGATGATGGAAACCACGTATATATAAATATAAATAAATTAGAAAATATTAATTATTACGATGAAATATATCCAACGTTAAACGGTAAAAAAGGGACTCTTTATTTAGACTCTGGTAATCATTTTGAAGCATTTTAAAAGGAAAATGAACTATCATTTTCCTTTTACTTTTAATAATAATACGGATAGTAATAATTATTAGTATATACTGGCATAGGTTGATATGGTGGCATATAGTTATAATTATTTGGTCTATTATAACCGATAGCATATCCTGCAACTCCACCTAAAAATAATGGTGCAAGTAATCCGCCACCTATAAATCTGTCTCCATTTGGACTTGTTTGATATCCTTTGTTTTGGTAAACTCCATTTTGATAATACATATTTTGATTATATTTCGGTATACTATTATAAGAATACATAAAAAATTCCTCCCTAGAATATTTTATGTATAACCTATGTAATGGTGAAAGGAGATATAATGGATTGCGAAGAATTACTAGCTAAAAACATAGTAAACTATAGTTTGAAAATAGCTAAAAACGATAGAGTATTGATAACTTATCAAAGTACAAAAGCACATAAATTAATTAAATTTTTAATAAAATATATCAATAAAGCTTCTGGAGTATGTTTTATAAATTATGAAGATATAGAGCTAGGTGCATATTTAAAAGAAGAAAGTACTAATGATAGAATTAATATTATAAAGAAATATAAGGAATTTGAACTAAATAATTTTGATGTGTTCATAAATATTAAATATAACTTAAATGATTATGAAAGCAAAAATATTGATCCTAAAATAACAAAAAAGATTTTAGAAGAAACTTATGATACACATAATAAGGTTGTAAATGAAAGAAAATGGTTATTATTAAATTATCCATCAATAATAGACGCTTACAAGGCGAAAATGAGAATCGATGATTTTTATAAGTATTCGTTTGATGTTATGAACATAAATTATGAAGAAATGTTAAATAGGATTAAACCATTAAAGAATTTAATGGAAAAAACAGATAAAGTTAGAATTGTAGCAAAGGACACAGATATTACTTTTTCTATTAAAAATATGAAAGCAATTCCTTGTGTAGGTAACTATAATATTCCGGATGGAGAAATATACACAGCACCAGTTAAAGATAGTGTTAATGGAGTAATAACATATAATACACCTAGTACTTATAGATCTGAAGTGTTTACTAAAGTTAAATTAAAATTTAAAAATGGTAAAATAATTGATGCTAGTTGTGGGACGGGAAATATAGAAAAATTATTAGAAATTTTTCAAACTGATGAAGGAGCAAGATATATTGGTGAATTTTCTTTTGGATTAAATCCTAAAATAATGTATCCTATGGGTGATATTCTATATGATGAAAAGATAATTGGCAGTATTCATTTTACACCAGGCGCAGCATATAAAGATTGTTATAATGGAAATGATTCAAATGTTCATTGGGATTTGGTACTAATTCAAAGAGAAGAATTTGGGGGAGGAGAAATATACTTTGATGATAAATTAATAAGGAAAAATGGTATTTTTATTTTAGATGAATTAAAGCCATTAAATTATGATATAGAAAAATAAGAGAAATTTTCTCTTATTTTGCTTTTAATCTATAAAAATTAATACTAGGATGATTAAATAGTCTAACAGGTAAGTTGTTTGTACCAAGACCACTAGTTATATAAATATCAGTTTTATCAATCTTATAATATGGTTCAATATATTTATATTTTTTTATAATTCCACCATAATAGGGAATTCTAAACTGTCCATTTAGAGCTTTACCTGACATAACAATACTTGGACTATTATTATTTAAAATATTATCTATATCATTAGGATTATTAACTATATTAATTTGAAACACCTTATCACTATTTTTATTTTCTTTATAATTTTTCATTGTACCATGAAGAACAATAGGGGTAGTACTATTAAAATATATTTCTTCAGTAGAGTCATCCAAAAACTTAAAATTAGCTTCATTAAGAATAGAGATGGTATCTTCATTATCACTTGAAGATAGCACATAATATTTACCAGTTGTAGCATTTATCTTTTTGAGATTAGTTATTATATATTCTTTTTCTGATTCATTTAATGAATATTTATGATGAATTAATCCTCCGGTAAAAATAACTAGATCGGGTTTTAATTCATTTATTTTTTGAATTGTTTTATTAAATAATGATTTATAATATTTATTGTAATATAAATCCCCAAATTGTATAATCTTAAATCCATGGAATTCGTTAGGCAAATTAGTATAAGTGTTTGAATATTCTTTAACAGTTAAAGTATCTGTTGATATGTAAAAAATATAAGATGAAATACATAACACTATTAATAATATTGCAAGAAAAACTTTTAGAAAACTTAATATAAAGTTTTTTCTTTTTTCTCTTTTTTCCTTGGTTTCTATTTTTTTTCTATTTTTTTTATTTTTTTCAGTACGACTTAACCCCATAAAATCATTCCTATACTCATAATATTTAATATTGTCATAATGGTATTATGAACTATATGCATAGTAAGAGGTGCATATATATTTTTTGTTTTATAGTGCATGTAACTAAATGAAAGACCTAAACTACAATAAGGTATTAAATATAGGTAATCATAAACATTTTTAATAGATGTAATAACGTGTAAAGAACCAAAGATAATACCTGATAATAAGACAAATAATGCATCATTTTTAAATGCTTTTCTAAATGCTTCTCTAAATACTAGTTCTTCAACTATAGGAGCTAAAATAGCAGTGTTTATTAACATAAAATATGGGGCAGTGGTAATCATTTGTCTAATTGATTTCTCATTGTTAGCTATTATGTTAGGTGAAAATTTATTTATAATAATGTTTGAAACAGCCATAATTACTAAACCTAAAACCCATATTTGAAAAGCATCATTTAATATTAATGATTTGTTTTTCTTAAAATCTATCCAATCTTTTTTAAGGTCTTTATGATAAATAAATATTAAGATTGCCGCTGTTACAGTACTTGAAAATATCGTTAATAATATTTTTTGGTATTCTGTTAATGAGTTAATATCAAGTTTAAATATATATATTGGTATTAATTGAAATAGCGAACTAATAAAGAATAATACTAATGTTATTACGAAGATAATAAATTTGTTTTGTAATATTTTTTTCACATTTTCCTCCTAATTATTATATATAATATTGTAAATTCAACTTGACAAAGTGTCAATATTATAATTTTGATTTTCACTTTCAAAATTATATGATATACTAAATAAGAAGTGAAGGTGAATAATATGAAAAAATCAAATTTTTTATTACTTATTATTTTAGTTTTATTAACAATAGTTGGTTGCGGTCATCGCCAAGCTGTTAAAGTAATAGATTCTGAATATATAAAGAAAAATGCTGGAATAATATTTAAAAATTATGCTATAGCAATAGATGAAGAAGTAAAAGAAAAACAAGAGTATGCTTTATTTAAAATTAAAAATACAGGAAGATATAAAAAAATGTTTTCTATTTCTAAATATACTCATGGCGACAAGCTTTTAGCAACCGATAAATATATATATGTTTTTGCTAAAGAGGGTGGAATAGTAGGCTATGAATTAAATAATGGTAAATTAATAGAGGCAAATTTTGAAAATATTGATGGCTTAATCTATTTCCCAATAGATATATATGGATTTGAAAATGACTATATATATATATCTTATTATGAATCTGACAAAAAGGATAAAGTATTATATGCTAAGATAAGTGCTGATTTGAAAAGTTACGTAAAAGTAGAAAATAAAGAAGATATTCCAAAAACGGTTAAAAATTACATAGAAAAATAAAATAATAATAAAATGTATAGAGGGGATATTATGAAATATTATTGTATAGGAATTAAAGGTGCTGGTATGAGTACACTTGCTAATATTTTATTTGATTTAGGTAATGAAGTAAGTGGTTATGATGATACTATTAAATATAAATTTACTGAAGAAGGTTTGAATAACAGAGGAATTAAAATATTTCATGAACCACATGAAATAGATAAAGATACAATCGTAACTTATTCAAAGGCATTTTCTAACGATCATCCAGAGATAAAACGTATAAAAGATTTAGGACTTACTACAAGAGATTATAATCAAGTAGTGGGAGATGTTACAGCAATGTTTGAAACGATTGGTGTTAGTGGTACACATGGTAAGACTACAACTAGTCTCTTAATAAGCGATATATTAAAAAATACTGTTGGTTGTAATTATTTTGTTGGTGATGGTACTGGGTATGCTGATAAAAAAAATAAGTTGTTTGTAATAGAATCAGATGAATTTAATAAGCATTTTTTAGCTTATCATCCTACTGTTGCTATAATAACAAACATAGAGCTTGATCATACTGAATGCTATCCAGGTGGTATTGATGAAATTAAAGATACTTTTAGAAAATTTGGCAACAAGTCAGAATTAATAGTGGCATGTGGTGACGATGCAAACATAAGAGACATAAAGTTTGACAAAAAAGTTATTTATTATGGCTTTAATGATAATAATAACGTAATTGCTAAAAACATTAAATTAACTTCACAAGGAGCACAATTTGATGTTTATATAGATGGAGTATTGTTTGATAGCTACCAATTACCATTGTTTGGAAAACACATGATTTTAAATGCACTATCTGCTATTATTGTTGCTAATAGATATAACATAAATAAAAGTGAAATAAAAAAATATATTAGTAATTTTCAAGGCGCTAAAAGGCGTTTTAGAGAAGAAGATATTAATGGATATATTATAATAGATGATTATGCTCATCATCCTACTGAGATAGCAGTAACTATAGATGCAGCTCGTCAAAAATATCCTGATAGAGAAGTGGTCGCTGTTTTCTTACCAAACACTTACTCTAGGACAGAAGCCCTTATGGATGAGTTTGCTGATGCATTATCTAAAGCAGATAAATCTTATATTATGGATATATATTGTGATAGAGAACGTCAGAGTGATTATCCAAATGTTAACTCTGATACATTGATAAATAAAGTCCAAAAAGCTGAAAAAATAAGTATAGATACAGTTGATAAGTTACTAAAACATAAAAATGCAGTAATATGCTTTATGAGCTGTACTAATATATATATATTGCTAGACGAATTTAAAAAGAAAATTACCTGTTAAAAATTGAATTTATTTGAGCTAGGAGTGATTTAATGCATAAATTTAACTATGATGTTTCTATAATAATACCCGTTTACAACGCTGAAGATTATTTAAGTGACTGTGTGGAGTCTATATTAAAGCAAAAATATGATATTAGTAAAATAGAAATTCTTTTGATTGATGATGGTTCAACAGATAATAGTTTAAAAATGTGCAAAGATTATAAAAAAAAGTACAATAATATTGTATTAATTGAACAGCCTAACTCAGGAGTTTCTAAAGCCCGAAATAGTGGAATAGCAAAAGCCACTGGGAAATATATAATGTTATTAGATTCGGATGATACATTGTCTAATAATGCTGTTAAAAATTTATTTAATTTTTTCGAAGAACATTATAACGATGTAGATATTGTAACATATCCAATTATGTTTAATAGACATGGTAAGATTTCTAAGAATATTAGGTATAATGCTTATGACAAAGGAACTGGAGTTTATGATGTAAATGAATATATATATCTTAATCAGTCAACAGTCAATATAATGATCAAAAATGAATTTGAAAATAATAACCTATATAATGAAAAAATGAAATTATCTGAAGATCAAAATTTTGATACTGAGATGATTATGAAAAAAGAAAAAATAGGCTATGTACAAGATGCTATATATTTTTATAGAAAATATGATGCAAGTGTATCGGCATCTAGGAATAATCCATATTATTGTTTTAATGATATTATGTCTTATAATGAACTATTATTAGAAAAATATAAAAAAGGCAATATAATTCCTAAATATATTCAATCATTAGTTATAAATACTATAAAATGGAGAATTAGAACCGATGAACTATTTCCATATTATTTGGAAAGTACAGAATTTGATAAGGCTATTAATAGGATTAAAAATATCATTAAAAAAATTGATGTAGATGTAATTATGAATGTTAGTGATATGAATATTTATCATAAACTATACCTACTTAAATTTGCCGATCATAAAATAAAGACAAAAATAGAAAATGAAATAAATATTTATTGTGATGATAATTTAATAATAAAATTTGATACAATTGATGGCATAATATCTCGATTTAAAATCAAAGAAAATAAGGCGCAATTATTGGGTTCATTATTAAATCCTTTGTTTGATGATGAAAAGCCAAATTTATATTTAAAAAAAGTTTATAGCGATGGAAGTGTAAAAGAAGAAAAATTGGATTTAAAAATATCAAACAACTCTTATTATCAAGCTTCTTTTAAAGTAACGTCTTCATATCAATTTGATACGCAGATTGATATTAGCAATTTAAAACAATTTCAATTATATGTAAAAATTAAAAATAAAAAACTAAATATTATTTTTACATTTGACAAATTTGCTCCAAACAATTTTATTTCAGGGAATATAAATGCTTTGTATTCTAAAAAAGAACAGTGCTTTAAATTAAGAAAGAATACTATATCAAATTTTTTCAAAAGTAGGGTAGCAAACTTCAAGAAATGCCTATCAAAAAACAAAAAAGCTTGTGTTTATAGACTTATGCATTATGTTTATAAAACTAGAAAAAGCACTTGGCTTTATATTGATAGTGACAATGAATTAGATAATGCTTATGAACAATTTATTCATGATTTTAATATAAATGATGGAGTAAATAGGTATTATGTTACAAATTTAAATGAAGAAAAAATTAATACGAAATTTACAAAATCACAAAAGAAAAGAATAATTAAAAGAGGCTCTTTAAAACATAAAATGTTGTATATAAATAGTCAGAAAATTATTACTTCATTCATTGATTTACAAATATATTGTCCATTTAATACTTCTATAAGTTGTTATAATGATTTGACTAATTACGATTTAATATATTTACAACATGGAATATTGCATGCTGATTTAAGAAAAATGCTTAGCAAAGAATTTACTGAAATAGATAAGTTTGTTGTTTCTTCTAATTTTGAAAAAGAAAATCTAGTTAATAAATATAATTATAACTTAAATGATTTAATTTTAAGTGGTATACCAAGAATGAGACAAATTGTTGAGACATCCCCAAAAAATAAAATATTATTTGTGCCATCTTGGAGAAAATATTTGATAGGTAATTTGGTCAATAACAAAAGAAAACCTAAAAAAAGAGATTTTATTAATTCTAATTTTTATAAAGGAATATATGAATTCTTACATTCTGAAGGTTTAAGCGAAATTTTAAAGCAAAATAAATTAGTATTAGATTTTAAATTACATCCAATATTTAATCCCTATAAGGATTTGTTTGAAATTAAAAATAATAAACATATTAACATTAATTCAAATGATTTAAATATTAGTGAATATAAAATATTTATAACAGATTTTTCTTCATATCAATTTGATTTCATAAGGTTTGAAAGACCAATTATCTATTTTTTGCCAGATAAAAGAGAAATAAAAGCTGGACTTCATAGTTATAGAAATATAGATCTAAAATATGAAGAATCGTTTGGCAATCTTTGTTTAACTAGCAAGGATGTAATAGAAGAACTTAAAAAAATAATTAAAAATAATTGTGAAGCAAATAAAAAATATAAAGATAGAATGGCAAATTTTTTGTTTAATTATGATAATTCATGTGATATTATTTATGACAACTTAAAAAAGCAATAAATTTACTAGTGGTGATAAAATGAAAAATATTATAGTTATAGTTGGTCCGACTGGTGTTGGAAAGACAAAATTAAGTATAGAACTTGCAAAAAAGATCAATGCAGAAATAATAAATGCTGATTCTATGCAAGTATATAAGCGTCTTAATATAGGAACAGCTAAAATTAAAGAAGAAGAAAAAAAAAATATAGAGCATCATCTTTTTGATATTATTGAACCAATTGATATGTATACAGTATATGATTATCAAAAAGATGGAAGAAAAATTATAGATAATATTTTAAAACGTAATAAAAAAGTAATTATTGTTGGAGGAACAGGTCTATATATAAAAGCGCTTTTATATGATTATGTGTTTAATACGGAAAATCAAAATTATGATTTTTCAAATATGTCAAATGATACTATTCTTAATAAAATAAAAGAATATGGAGAGACTAATATCCATATAAATAATAGAAAGCGCTTAGAAAGAACATTAACAAAATTGTTAAATGGAGGAGATATTAACAATTTAAATGCAAAAAAACTATATGATTTTAGTATAATAGGTCTTACAACTTCAAGAGATAAATTATATAAAATAATTGATGAAAGAGTAGACAAAATGATTGACGATGGACTTATAGATGAAGTTAAATCGTTATATGATGAAAAGATAAATTCAAAAGCAATAAATACAGGAATTGGTTATAAAGAATTGTATAAATATTTTAATGGTGAAATTACAAAAGATGAAGCTATAAATTTAATCAAGAAAAATTCAAGGCATTACGCCAAAAGACAATATACCTTTTTTAATAATCAATTAAATGTTACTTGGTTTAATACAAATTATGATAATTTTTCAAAGACAGTAGAAGAAGTTATAAGTTTTTTGATTAAATAATAAGTGTCTATTAAAAGTGTCAATATTACTTTTTTTAATACTTTTTTGTGACATTTATTAAACATAGTGTTAAAATATTAATTGTCAGAAATAAATAAGAGGTGAATTTATGAACTCTTTAATAGATTTTATATCAAATAATGAAGTTTCTATAATGATTGCACTTTTAGTTACAATTATCTTGTTAACTATTATTGTACTCATTACGGATGCTCTTAATAAAAGAAAAAACAAAAAAGATGTTAAAGAACTATTAAATAATCATGATACAGATATTACAGACGTATTTAAAGAAGATATAAATGAAGAAAACATTGCTAAAACGCAAGAATATACGATGGATCTAGAACAATATAATGATGTCATTGATAACGATAATAAGTTAACAGAGATTAAATATGTAGAAGATGATGAAGAATTAGAAAAAACAAAAGCTCAATTAGAACTTAAAAACCTAAAAGAAGAACTTATAAAGGCTGATATCAAAGAAAAAGAAGAGGCTAAAAAGAAACTAGAGTTAGAAAAACAACAAGATGAAGTTATTGACGTTATTGATATTGATAATAATACAATTGATAAATTTGAACAGGAGCAAGAAGAAAATGCAATTATAAGCTTAGATGAATTTAATAAGGTTAGTGATAAAATTTATGATGAAAATGAAGAAATTCAATATAAAGATGAAGGCAATGAACCAATTAGTATTCAGGAATTAGAAGCTTTATATAATACTAAAGAATTGAAGGCAATTAAGATTGATGAAGAAATAGTAAAACCAACTATTTCAAAATCAGAAACTAAAATTAGGGAAAAAGAAAATGATTATAAATTTCAAAAAAGTCCTATTATTTCGCCAGTATTTGGCCTAGATAATGATGAGAGTGTAAATACTATTGCGCTAGAAAATACAGCTAATCTTGATAAACTAAGTGAAGAAATCAAACGTACAAATGAATTTTTAAATACATTAAGGGAACTAAGAAAAAACCTACAAAAGTGATATAAATCTTTATATCTCTTTTTATTTTTGCTATAATATTACTGTTTGTAAAGGAAGTTGATTGTATGAAAGTTGGAATATATACATTAGGTTGCAAAGTAAATACCTACGAAAGTGAATTTGTGACTAGTTTGTTAGAAAATCATGGATATCAAATTTGTCTTTTTGATGAAGTCTGTGATATTTATATAATTAATACATGTACGGTAACTAATACTAGTGATATAAAAAGTCGCAAAATCATACGTAGAGCAAAGAGGAAAAATCCAAATGCTTGTGTTATTGCTATGGGATGCTATATTCAATCAGATAAAGATAACATTATAGATGAAGTGGATATAGCTATTGGAAACAAGAATAAAAGCCAAATAGTTACATTAATAGAAACTTATTTTAAAGACAAGCAAAAAATTAATGCTTTGGATAGCAATTTCGATGAGACTTTCGAAGATATGAGTATTAGTAAGTATAATAATAAAACTAGAGCATTTGTAAAGATTCAAGATGGATGTGAAAACTTTTGTAGTTATTGTATTATTCCATTTGTTAGAGGTAGATGTAGATCTAAAGAATTTAATAAAGTTATAGAAGAAGTTACTACATTAACTAAAAATGGATTTAAAGAGATAGTTCTAACAGGAATTCATACAGGTAACTATGGTACTGATATTAATACTAATTTTGCTGCTCTTTTAAGAGAATTAGTTAAAATCAAAGGATTAGAAAGGCTTAGAATTTCTTCAATTGAAGTTAATGAACTAACAGATGAAGTTTTGGAAATCATTAAAAATAATGATGTAATAGTAAATCACTTACATATTCCAATTCAAGCAGCTAGTGATCATGTATTAAAACTTATGAATAGAAAATATGATCTACAATTTTTCATAAATAAAATTAAAAAAATTCGAGAAATTAAGAAAGATATAAGTATAACTACTGATATTATTGTTGGACATCCAGGTGAGACTGATGAAGACTTTGAAGAAGGAATAAAAGTATTAAAACAAATAAATTTTTCCAAATTACATGTCTTTCCATATTCAAAAAGAAATGGAACTGTTGCCGCTGATATGGAACAAATAGATGATAGTGTTAAAAAGAAAAGAGCTAGAGTGTTACTAAATTTATCAAAAGAGTTAGAAATAAATTATATGAACAATTTTATAGGTAAAGAATTAAATGTTTTAATAGAGCAAAATCATGATGGATACTGTGTAGGACATACTACAAATTATTTAAATGTAAAAATATATAATCAAAACTTTGAAAGTGAAACTATAGTAAAAGTTAAATTAACTAAAATAGAGTATCCTTTTGTAATAGGAGAGTAATCTCTCTTTTTTATTTAATTTAAGCTATATTTAACGTGCTTGTAATGAAGGAAAGTAACAATTAGTATATTTATACACATTCCAAGTAAAAATCCATATATACCCATAAAAGTGCATCCTAATAGCATTATAATACTTCTTATTATTATTGCAATTGTGTTATCTGTCATTATATATTTTGCTTTATCTATCGATTGCAAGATTGAAGCAAGTGGCGCTTGAATATAATAGAGTAGAAAAATAGGAGCAATTAGTCTTATATAAAAAGCACCTTCTTCAGTATTATAAATTAGTTTTAGAAAGAATATAGGATTTATGAATAATACCATCGTTGATATTCCACCAATTAAAACAGATATAATTATTGCTTGTTTCAACTTTGATTTTACGTATGTTATATTCCTATTTACATATGCCTTTGATATTACGGGAATCAATGCACTACTTATTGCCATAGTAAAAAAACCAGGCATCAATAATAAAGGCATTACGTAACCTTCAACTATTCCATATTCTTTAATTATTAAACTACTACTACAACTAGCTAACTTTGAAGCTGTTATTAAAATAATTGGTTCTATAAAATAGCCGATAGATCCTATTATTCTACCACCAGTTGTTGGTAAAGCAATACGTAATACATCTTTAACATTAGATGAACTTGGTTTAATATCCTTAGCTTTAATAGAAATTTTCTTTGGTAAGAAAAACATCAACATAAATATAGATGATAATTCACTTATAATATTAACTGAGACTAATCCAACAACTGCATTTACTAAACTTTTTGACATTATTTTAGGAATTAAGATAACAATCAATATAAGTCTGATAATTTGTTCAAAAATATTCGAACATACATGAGGAAACATTTTTTGCTTTCCAAAAAAATAACCCCTTAATATACTTGATAAACTATCAAATGGTAATACAAGTGCAATTGCTAAAATAGGGTAGTAGGTTCTTTCATCTTTTAATAAATGATTTGATAATATTGGTGCGGTTATGAGAATTACTAACATCAAAAATAAATTTAATAACATCGAAAAAGGAATTATAGAGAATACTACATTTTTGTTATTATGTTTTTCTTCAGCTACAAGTTTACTAATCGCAATTGGAAAACCTAATTGTGATAATGTCATAAATAGGGAAAACGTGGGGAAAATAAGCATATATAAACTAATACCATCTATACCTATTATCCTTGTAGTTATTATTCTTATAACCATCCCTAATACTTTAGTGATAGCTCCACCCATAATTAAAATAATTGTTGATATTAAAAATTTTTCTTTTTTCATTTCAACAAATTATATGTTTATATTAAAAGATTATTAATAAAATAAAAAAACAATGATTACTCATTGATTAAATAAAATATAATAAAATAGCTGCGACTGAAGATCCTACCATTGCCAATAGAAGTATAATTGTAACTATTTTAATAACTGTCTTATTCATAAAACACCTCAATGATAATTATATACGAAAAAAATCTAAAAGTAAAATATTTTATCATAATTAACTTAAAAGTTAATAAACTTTATTGGGTGATATAGTAATGAATAAAAAAATATATATAACAAAATATACAAAAGAATCTTTAAAATCTCAAAAGAAATTTTATTTATTTTTATTTTCTTTAATGATAATAGGAATGATTGCTGGTATTTTATTCGTAGTTTTTTCTGACAAAGTTAATAAACAATCTATCATAACTAATACAACCACTTTCTTTTCAACTGTCAAATATAGTGTAAAAGTTAGTTATGGAAAATCACTTTTAAATTCAATATTAATTAATACAGGCTATACTTTTTTAATTTGGCTACTTGGTATTTCTATTATAGGAATTCCTATAATAATTGGTATTTTAGTATTTAAATGCTTTGTATTTGGTTTTTCTATTTCAAGTATTATAGCTTCATATGGAATAAAAGGGATATTAGGTGCAATATGTTATAATTTTCCTCATCAAGTGATATTATTAATTGTTTACTTATTACTTAGCTTTTATGCATTATCCTTTTGTTATAAATTATTTTGCTATTTGTTTTTGAGAAAAAATATAAATTTCAAAAGAGGAATGAAAAAGTATTTTAAAATACTGATAATATGCTTAATTATCAATATTATAGTTTCTCTTTATGAAGTCTTTTTATCTACATATTTCATGAAACTTTTTACTTTGTTAATTAAATAGTGTATAATTATTACAGGTGAAGTTTATGAAAAAAGTAGTAATTGGAATGAGTGGGGGAGTAGACAGTAGTGTAGCTGCTATATTATTAAAACAAGCAGGATACGAGGTAATTGGTCTATTTATGAGAAATTGGGATAGTTCAATTAATAATGATTATCTTGGAAATCCTAATTTAAATAATAATATATGCCCTCAGGAACAGGATTATAATGATGCAATAGAGGTATGTAAAAAAATAAATATTCCACTACACCGAGTTGATTTTGTCAAAGAATATTGGGATGATGTATTTACATATTTTTTAGACGAATTAAAAAAGGGAAGAACACCAAACCCTGATATTATGTGCAATAAATACATAAAGTTTGCTGCCTTTGTAGAGGAAGCAAAGAAATTGGGCGCTTCTTATATTGCAACTGGTCATTATGCTAAGATAAAAGATGGTAAACTTTATAAAAGTTTTGATAAAAATAAGGACCAAACATATTTCTTATCACAATTATCAAAGGAACAGCTTAATAATGTTTTATTTCCTTTGGGAGATATAGATAAAAAAGAAGTTAGAAAAATAGCACAGGAATATGAACTTGTCACAGCAACAAAAAAAGATTCTACAGGGATTTGCTTTATTGGTGAACGTAATTTCAAGGAATTTTTAAAAAATTATTTACCTAATATTCCAGGAAATATAATAAATATTGATACTAATGAAAAAGTTGGAGAACATATTGGACTTATGTATTATACTATAGGTCAAAGAAGAGGCTTAGATATTGGTGGTAATGATGAACGATTATTTGTAGTTGGTAAAAACTTAGAAAAAAATATTCTTTATGTGGCGCTTGGTGAAAATAATAAATATCTATATTCGAATAGTTGTATTATTGATAATATAAATTTCAATTGTGATTTGAGGCCTACTAAATGTAATGCGAAATTTAGGTATAGGGCTGATGACTATCCTGTTGAATTAGAATATATTAATGATAATGAAATTTTAGTTAAATATGATAATGTTAAATCTGTAACACCAGGTCAAGCTTGTGTATTTTATCTTGATGATCAATGTCTTGGTGGAGGAATAGTAAAAGAAGTTAGAAAAGATGACAAAAAATTGTGGTATTTATTGTAAAAATGAGTTAATAAATCTAATTATAAGTGTTGATTTACAACGATTTGTTTGTAAATTTACACTTGTTTTTTGTAAATAAAAATGTTAAACTTGAGTTAGTATGAAGGGTAGGGTTAAAATATGAATAAGTTGAATACATTATTAAATGATTTGGGAATTTCAAAAGTTAGATTGGCTAAATATTTAGGAGTCTCAAGACAAATGTTATATAATTATTTGGCATTGGAGAATTTAAATGATTGGCCAAAAGAAAAATCTACTAGATTGTTTAGCTTATTAAATATAGATTCAGAAAAAGAAATAGATAAACTTAAAATAGATGGTAACTATATAGTAGAAGTCGAAGGTAGATTAAATGAAGGTGTAAAAGACACTTCAGAACATCAAGTATTAAATGATTTAAAAGGATTTAATAGAAAAGAGCAAGAAATTTTAACTGATATTATTAATATATTGAAAGAAAGATTATCTGAAGATACTACTAAAAGTACATATAATGCTTTTGTGTATTTATATCATTTCTTACAATCGATGGAAAATACTGAAGAGTTAAAATATATATTAGCATATATGTCTAAATCAATGGGATTTACAGAGCCAAATGAATTTTTATTCAATCCAGATAAGCAATTTATTTTTGAAAGTATATTATTTTCTGGAATGACAATATATAATAATGGAACCGCTTCAAAAATAAAATTGGCTGAATCACATAAACGTTTTGTACAAGATATTGAACATAAGAAAGAAGAAAAATTAAGTCGTACTCAAGAATTAAATACTGCTAAAGTACAGGCTCTAAGAGAACTTGGATATAATGAAATTAATGAAAGCAATGCTAAAGAAGTATTAGAAAAAATAGCAGAGATTCAATCTAGAAAAGTATAAATCATATTGAAAATGGTGGCAGGAATGCCACTATTTTAATCACCTTTTAACTTCCGATAATTGATATTATGTTGCCTTTTTTAAATTGTAATAAACAAATACCGCTTTTATTTGTCTAAAATCATATACTATTATCAATATCAAATATAAATGCGTTATACTAACTCTATAATGTGTAACAAAACTATCTTATATTATAATTATCATAGTATTAAATACTTTTTATTGAATCATTAAATTATTATTTATTAAATATATTTTTCCATCTATAACTAATCCATACTAATACTATATTAAAAATAAGATTTCAATTTGTTTTAAACATGTGCATTTAGATGATTAATTATATTACTTTTAATATGTCGATGCAAAATATATCTCTTATTTTATTTAAATTTATGTATAAATTCACCCTATTTTGTAAATAATTTATAGTAGGGAGGCCATTATGAGTAAAAAGGAAAAGAACGTTAAAACAAATATTAAATGTGATGTTAATTCATGTCTTCATAATAATTGTGATGACAATTGCTGTACACTAGATGAAATAAAAGTTAGCTGTGATTGCAATAGTGATAGTGCAACTGAAAAAAAAGAAACTGCATGTGAAAGTTTCAAGTGTAATTGCGACAAAGCTCAATCTGACAAAGAATAATTCTAGGTTAGATTAAAAAAGAGTAGGAATCCCCTACTCTTTTTTCTATAAATTATTTTAACTTATCAAGAAAGCTTTTTCCTATACCAGGATTGATTACTTCAAAATTATCTGCAATAGTAGCACCTATATCACCCATAGTATCAAGAATATCTAATTTGCCTGGCATTTTAAACATACGATTATATATTAATACGGGTACATTCTCTCGGGTGTGATCGCTTCCTAAAGTTGGATCATTACCATGATCAGCAGTTATTATTAATAAATCATCATCTGCTAATTTATTTAATATTAATGGCATTTCAACATCTAATTCTTCAATTGATTTTGCATATCCTTCGACATCTTGATTGTGACCATATAATTGATCAAAATCGTTAAGATTAACCATACATAGTCCAGTAAAGTTCTTTTCCATTATATCCATTAATTTATTTATTGTTTCACCATTTCCTTTATTGGATTTTACTACCTTTGTAATACCTTCTCCATTAAAAATATCATTTACTTTTCCTATTGATATGACACTAAAACCCTTATCTTTTAATGAATTCAATGTGCTTCGTGCTGGAGGAGTAAGAGTATACTCAAATTTTTCACTAGTAAATCTATATTTTCCATTTTTGCCTGTAAATGATTTTCCAATTATTCTTGCTATTTTATAACCATACTTTATAGTTATTTTTCTTATTATTTGACAATATTCATTAAGTTTAGCAACTGGGATTATATCTTCATGAGCAGCTATTTGTAGTGTTGAATTATATGAAGTAAACAAAATCAAAGATCCATATTGAACATGTCTATCACCAAGTTCTTTTAATATGTCTGTTCCATCATTTGAAGTTACTTTGTTTCCGATTACTCTTTTTTTAATACTTGCTTCAATTCTATCAATTAATTCCGTAGGGAATCCTTTTTCTGTATAGATTTGAAATGGCTCATAATTCTCTATTCCAACTATTTCATAGTGTCCAATCAGACTATCTTTACCTGCATTTTTAGGTCTTGCTATTGTATAATATGAATCAACATTTTCATTATCGCTCATATTAATTGTATTAAAGATTCCTAATTTTTCTAAATTTGGTATAAACAATGGATGATTATCATTAATATTTTTTAATGTGTTTGCTCCTACATCACCATAGTTTTTTGCATCAATTGCCTCACCTACTCCAAGGGAATCTAGTACCATCAAAAAAACTCTTTTAAATCTCATAATTAATTTTCCTCCTTATGACTTCTTGGATGAAATTTATTGTAATCTTCTTTTATTCTATTGTTAGAAATATGAGTATATATTTTAGTTGTTGCAATATCACTGTGACCAAGTAATTCTTGAATAGTTCTTAAATCTGCTCCATATTCTAGCATATGCGTTGCAAAACTGTGTCTTAGTGTATGTGGTGATACATCAACATTAATATTTTTTTCTTTAAGTAATCTTTTGATTATTTTAAAAAAACTAAATCTACTTAATTTGCTACCTAAATTGTTTAAAAACAAATACTCACATCTTTTTTTATTATATAGCTTTGGTCTATATTTCAAATATTCATTTAAATAAAATAGGACATATTCTCCAATTGGTACAATTCTTTCCTTATTGCCCTTACCAATACATCTTATTACACAATTTTCCATATCAATATCAGATAACTTTAAATTAAGTAATTCACTAATTCTAAGGCCAGTACCATATAGTAATTCTAACATAGCTTTATTACGATAGTCAAATACTGTATTACAACTAATATCAAGTAATTTATCTACTTGTTCAACACTTATCACTTTTGGTAAGGTTTTTCGTAATTTTGGTCTTTCAATTGATTCTGCTACATTAGTTTTAATCAATTGTCTTTGATATAAATAATTATGAAAGTTTTTAATCGTAGTTAATTTTCTAGCAATAGATGTTATACTATATTCTTTATGACTTAACACTTTTAAATATTCTTCAATATCTTTTTTTTTAATATTTTCAATCTTATAAATATGTTGATCTTCTAGAAAAAGAACATACTTTTGCAAATCATTTTGATAAGACATAATAGTATTATTACTTAAGTGCTTTTCAAATTTTACAAAGTTTATGTAATCATCTATTTTTTCATTCATATTATCACTTCTCTACTATTGGTAGTATATCACAAAAATCATATAAATAATAGACTACTACCTTTTATTTATGCTAAAATAAAGAAAAGGTCGTGATATTGTGGATAAACCTCTAGCACTTAAATTAGCTCCTAAATCATTAAAAGAAGTATACGGTCAAAAACATTTAATTGGAAAAGGAAAAATTCTTTATAATATGATTCAAAACAAAAAACTTTTCTCAATGATTTTATATGGTAAACCAGGTATTGGTAAAACTTCTATTGCTAATGCCATGGTTAATGAATTAGGATTAAGATACAGATTTTTAAATGCCACTATTAATACAAAAAAAGACTTTGATATAGTTGTTGAAGAAGCAAAGATGTATGATGGAATTATTTTAATTATGGACGAAATACACAGACTTAACAAAGATAAACAAGATTTACTTCTACCACAGTTAGAAAGTGGTTTAATTACATTAATTGGTATGACTACATCAAATCCTTACCATGCCATTAATCCAGCAATTAGGAGTAGATGTCAACTTTTCGAACTAGAGCCACTTAATACTAACGACATTAAACAGGCGTTAAATGCCGCTATTAAAACACCATATTTAAATGGGATTAAAATTGATGAATCAGTAATTAATTATATAGCCGAATTATCTGGCAGTGATTTAAGATATGCATATAATTTGCTAGAAATAGCCTATTTTACTAGTGATTCTAAAATCATTACATTAGATCATGTAAAAAAAATAAATAGTAAACCCGTGTTCTTTCATGATAAAAATGGAGATGGACATTATGATGTTTTAAGTGCCTTTCAAAAGTCAATTAGAGGAAGTGATGTTGATGCTTCGCTTCATTATTTAGCTAGGTTAATCGAAGCTGGTGATTTAGATAGTATTTATAGAAGATTAAGTGTAATAGCCTATGAAGACATTGGCCTTGCTAATCCTAGTATTGGTCCTAGATTAAAAGCCGCGATTGATGCATCAGAATTAGTTGGATTACCAGAGGCTAGAATACCTTTAGGGACAATAGTTGTAGAAATGGCTCTATCACCAAAATCTAACACTGCTCATTTTGCCCTTGATAAGGCTTTAGAAGATGTAAAAACAGGTCGTAGTGGAAACGTTCCCAATCATATTAAAACTTCATCTACAGATTATAAATATCCTCATGACTATCCTGGCAATTATGTTGTACAACAATATTTACCAGACAATCTTAAGAATAAAAAATATTATATACCTAAAACAGTCGGTTATGAAGCAACAATCAAAAAGATATATGACAAAATAGAAAAAATTAAAAAAGAAAAATAGAATGACTTTTTATTAAAGTCTTTTTTAATTATCTTAATACACAAAAAAGTCTATAAAGAAACAAACTTTCTTTATAGGCTTAATTTATTAATTTTCTTTTTTTCTAACAGCAAATGTAATTACTATTGCTGATAACAAATAAGCAAATGATAAATATTTAGTTGAATCAATTCCTGTTTTAGGAGGCATTAAATCTCCTTCTGGGTTTTCTACATAATATACTTTTATTACATTTTCTTTTTCATCATCGATAGTTAATGGCGCTGTATCTTTATCGAATCTATATCCCCTTGGTAATTTATCAGTATAATTTCTAATTACTGTACCATAAGTAAATCCTTCAAAATAATCAGTTTTACTGCTATCTATTTCACCATCGAAATAGTATTCTACTCTATATTTTAAATCATCTTTTATTGTATAGTAGAAATTAATTTCTTGATTATCCTCTTCTATTATTATCGTTTTTTTACTTGAATCGTCCCCATCATTTACTAAATTATATCCTTTTATACTAATAGCATTTTCTAAATGTTCTGATAAATAGCTAACATCATTAACTATTTTTTGTTTACTTAGTACTTTATTAGTTCCTAATTCTAAATAATTAACTTTATAAGAATAATCATTTCGTTTTTCATAGTAAAATTTTAATTCTTTATTTAATTGATCAAGAGTAATTGTTTTAGTTTCAGAATCGGCTAGTTTATAACCTTTTGGCGCGGTTTTTGCGTGTTCTGTATAAGTTTCTTCAAATTTTCCCTCTTTTGTTTCACTATCTAATCCAATATATTCTTCTGTATCCTTTTCCAAATATTTAACTATATAAGGTATATCATCTCTTTTTTCATAACATACTCTTATAACATTTTGTCCATCTATAATTGTATAAGGCATAGATGTCAAAATTCTTCCAGGTCTATATCCAAATGTTGGTAAATATTTATCTACAGGGATATCACTACTTAATATTTTTGAACCAAAAAGTTGATTCTTATAGGTATTTTCAGCATCCTTTGAAAGCTTTATATTACCATCTTTATAATATTCAACAATATATGAAAGATTATCTTTCTTTTTATACACAACATTTATAACATCGTTATTTCCTGTAAGGGTATAAGGCATAGAAGTTACGAATTCTCCATCTTTATATCCAACTGTTGGTTTATAATCATTTATTGATATATCAGATGCATTTATTACCGATTTCTTAGTTTGCTTAGTTTCCGAATGTAATAATTCACCATCAATACTACTATCTTTATAATAATTTATTGTATAATTTTTAATTTCTTGTAACCAATATACTTCGGCACTTTCTGAAATAGTCTTAGAATCACTTTGATTATTACTATTAGTATATTTTATAGTTGCCATTTCATTGGTTGGATACCAATTTTCCTCAAGTGTTTTATCTATCTTAATTTTAAACTCGACTGATTTTCCTTCTTGAGTAATATCACCAATATTAAAGCTAACCTTTTGATCATTTACAGTAGCACCTACTCCACTACCATCAACATATGTAAATTCATCTGTTATAATATCTTCTATAATTGCATTAGTTCCTGCTGGCTTTCTAACTGTAATACTAGATGTAATATTATTTAAACTATTAATTAATTGTTCATTACTTTTTGCATCAAATTGATGTGATGTACTAGTTGCGATTTGATTTATTGTATCAAGATCATCTTCATCAGTTACATCAAAAGCAACTGTAAAAATTTCGATTCCTGCAGCTTTTGCAGAGTTAGCAGCAGCTATTGCATCTTTTTTTGGCTGAGTATAACTGCCATTAATTTCAGGTCTACCATCACTTAATAAAACTATATACATATTTGTTGCTTTTGTAGCTAACAATTGTTTACTAGCCAAATTAATTGCTGCAGCAGTATTAGTATCGCCTCCAGCACTTTGAGGAAAGTTATCTGGTCTCCATGTAGTGAACTTTTTACTGTCAAAGTTTCTATTTAATGTTGCTTCATCTGAAAATGTAATTAATCCTAATTTAGCCTTAGAATATTTTTCAAGAATTTTTTCTGAAAAATTAATAGTTGCTTTTTTTGCTAGCTCATACTTTTCCTTCATGAAGTCATCTGGACAATTATACCAATCCTTCTCACACATCAATTCTCCGAAAGGTTCAGGACCCATAGTTCCTGATCTATCAAGAACAAACATAATATAAGGACTTGCTTCTACAGATTGAGTAACAGTTACATCTTTACCTTTAGCTGTTAATTTAACATTATAAATTCCTTCTTCGTTTGTTTTTGTTACAGTTTTAGTTAATTCAACATCACCGGGATTAGTTATAGAACCCTCAGAGTTTACACTTTTTCTTACATCACCTTTAACGTTACTTGATGCCAATACAACGGTTTGATAACCAAAACTAGTAAATAAAATTGTTATTACTAACATTATTCTTATTATTACTTCAAAACTTTTAAATATTGTTTTTTTCATAAAAACCTCCTATTTAATTTTTTTGGCACTGATAATTAGATAAGAATTTTCAGGATTATAATAACAAGTCTGCAACATGATGATTCTATTAGAAACATCAATATTTACACCCGTATCATAAATTGAGTTATCTTTTATCCAATTAAGGTGTTTTATCCACTCTTTATCATTAAAAGTTATTTTCATGTGAGTATTGTTAGATTCTTCAACAATCATAACCGAGAATATTTTCCATAAGCTTTTTTCATTATCAATAATGAGCTCAATGTCTTGATAATTTTTATAAAAATCTTGTTTCAAATATTTTTCCAAATCATGAAAAAGTGCACTCTTTAATGTTTTAGAGTTATGCCCATAAATTAATATTTTCCTATCAGCTGCTGTATTTCTATAATCAATAAAAATACTTCCTTTTTTATCCTTGTCTCCTGTAGATGAATGATTTAAATAATAATCATTATCTGTACCTTGGACTAATGAATTATTTATATTTGTACCTGGTATAATGATTTTGTTTTGACTATTTTTATTAATTGTTTTTTTATATTTTTTACTTGATTCTGTTTTTTTTACTGTTCCATTATCTAGTAAAACAGAAGAAATTTCAGTATTATTATTTATCTTTTCTTCATTATTTCCAGCATTAATAGGTCTTAAAATAAATATAAAAATACAAAAGATGCAAATTAGTAAAATGTTTATTATTTTTTTTGTTTGATTCATAATCACAACCCCCAAACAATTATAAATCTTAAATTTCTAGGTACGGCTTTATATCATAAATGAAGTTATAAAATTTGTCAACTTTTTTATATTCACATTTTTATTATGAACCAAAAATAAAAATTCTATATATGAATTTGATAAAATCATTAAAAAAATAATGCATTATATTATATTTAAATATTATAAAAAGTAGCACAAAAAAAGTAGCTACTGCTACTTAATATTTTTCTCGACAAATTTATTGAAACTTGTAATTTCACTATTACCTAATTCAGTTTTACTTAATTCTTCCAATAATTCTTTTTGAATTCTAGTTAATCTTTGAGGAGTTATTATTTTTATAATGATATACATATCACCAGTTTTTCTAGTGGTTTCATTATAAATACCTTTACCTTTTAGTCTTTGCTTATCTCCATTACTAGTACCTGATGATATATTTAATTTTACATTACCTTGAATTGTTGGAATTTCTTTCTTACAACCCAGTATAGCTTCAGTTATTGTTAAAGGGACTTCAAGATAAATATCGTTTTCATCTCTTTGATAAAATTTATGTTCATCGATAGTAAATTCTATATATAGATCACCTGGAGGCCCCCCATTAATACCAGCCTCTCCTTTGCCTGTGATACGTAATCTATTACCATCATCAACTCCTGAAGGGATATTTACTGATATAGTTTTTTTACTTCTTATATAACCTTTACCGTTGCAATCATTACATTTTGTTTTGTAACTCTTTCCTAATCCACCACAATTTGGACAAGTAGTTTTTGTCATAAATGCACCTAATATAGTTCTTTGTTCACTTGTTATTGTTCCACTTCCATGGCATTTCGAACAAACCTCTTCATCAAATCCTCCTTTTCCATGGCAATGACTACAAGTATCGTTTACTTCTACATTAATTTCTTTTTTACATCCGTAAACTGCTTCTTCAAAAGATAATCTCAACTTTAATAATCTATCCGAACCCCTACTTGCTCTAGATGATGATCTAGATCTAGATGATGAACCAAATCCAAATCCACCACCAAATATGTTGTCAAATATATCTCCAAAATCAAAATTGGAAAAATCAAACCCTCCGAAGCCACCGCTACCTCCAGCATTATTGTCAAAAGCAGCATGACCAAATTGATCATATTGACGTCTTCTGTCTTCATCAGACAAAACAGCGTAAGCTTCTTGTACTTCTTTAAACTTTTCTGCGGCGTTTTCTTCTTTAGAAACATCTGGATGATATTTTTTTGCCAATTTTCTAAAGGCACTTTTAATTTCAGCAAGAGATGCATCTTTAGATACACCTAACACTTCATAATAATCTCGCTTTTCCATTTACTTCACCTATCTTTTTACTTTTTTATACAATTCTTCAAATTCATCTATTATATTATTAAACATATCTATAGCACTTTCTATTACTTCTTTTTTATTCATATCAACACCTGCTATTTTCAATTCTTGAATAGGATAGTCACTACCACCTGTTTTTAAAAATTCTAGATAATCATTAACAGCATTAGCTTCACCCTTTAAAATGCGATTTACAATATAGCAAGCTGCTGAAAGACCTGTTGCATATTTATAAACATAAAAATTGTAATAGAAATGTGGAATTCTTTCCCACTCATATCTAATTTCATCATCAACTACTACATCATTACCAAAATATTTTTTATTTAAGTCATAATAAATATTAGACATAACGTCTGGAGTTAAAACATTATTATTTGCTTCTTCTTCATATATTTTCTTTTCAAAACTTGCAAACATAGTCTGACGATAAATAGTAGTTCTAAAAAGTTCCATTAATCTATTTAGTATATTTAATCGTTCTTCATTATCTTTACTATTATCTAACATGTAATAAGCAAGTAATAATTCATTAACTGTTGATGCTACTTCAGCCACAAATATTCTATATCGATAAGTTTGATAAGGATTATTCTTTTTTGAATAATATGAATGCATTGAATGACCTAATTCATGTGCTAATGTCGAAATATCATTCAAAGTACCTTGATAATTCAAAAGTATATAAGGATTAGTTGTATAACCTCCGCTGGAGTATGCGCCACTAACCTTACCAATGTTAGGATAAATATCTATCCATCTTTCATCGAAGGCTTTATCTAATAATTTTTGATAATCATCACCTAAGATATTTAATGCTTTTTTTACTATAGTTTTAGCTTCATCGAATGAATATTCCTTTGATGCTTTATCAGCAAGCAAAGGTGCATAAACGTCATATAAATGAAGTTCATCTAATTTTAGTACATTCTTTTTAAGTCTTAAATATTTGTGATTAATATGTAAATTTGCTTCTACCGTATTGATCAAATTGTTATATATATTAATATCAATATTATCCGAAAAAAGTGATGCTTCTAAAGCTGATGCATATCCCCTGATTTTGCTAATTGAAGTGTTACTTTTTACGTCATTAGCAAGCATCAAAGAAATAGAATTTTTATAATCTTTATATGCATTAAATATAGTGTTAAATGCATTATGTCTTACTCTTCTATCATTTGATTTCAAATATAAGGAAAAATTAGAATCATTAAGCTCGATTAAATTATTATTTTCATCTTCTATACTGCCTAACTTCATATCTGCATTTGTAAACATATCATATATACTTTCAGGAAATGATAATGTTTGAGATAATGAAGATATAATTTTTTCTTCTTTTTCACTTAATATATATTGTTTACTTCTTAAAATATCGTCTATTAAAAATTGATATTCTTTTAATCTAGGTTCTTCCTCGAAAAGTAACTGGATTTTTTTATCACCGGCTTTAGTAATTTCAGGTATGATAAATGCTGAAATCTCAGAATATTTAGTAATTATATTATTAACTTTTCCGTATAAATTTTGATATTCTGTATTAGTTGTATCACTATCTTTATTCAAATGAGCATACATATATAATTTTTCAATGAGAATATTTATATTTGAATCTTCTAGTAGTGTTTCATACAATTTAGTCCCATTAGACATCATATCTTTTTGATACTTCTTAAAATTTTCAATCATTGAACTTAATTTTTCTAAAGCTTTATTAAATTCTTCAATACTACTATATATTGGTGATAAATCCCATTTATATTTATTATCAACTTCACTTCTTTTTAAAAGTTTGTTATTCATATATTCTCCTTATCATATAAAGGTTCTAGTTTCCTAGAACCTATTTTTATTCGTTTTTTTATTTTTCTTCGTATTCAGCGTCAACTACTCCATCATCTTTTTTATTATCCGATGTATTATCAGTAGTCTCTTGAGATTGCTCTTTTTGAACTTGTTCATATACTTTAGTAGCAAGAGCCATAGCTTTTTCTGTCAATTTTTCTTTTTTAGATTTTATTTCATCTAAATTGTCTTTTTCCATTGCTTCTTTTAATTCTTTGATCAATGTTTCAGCTTCTTCTTTTTCTTTCTTATCTACTTTATCTCCTAAATCTTTAATAGCCTTTTCTGTTTGGAAGATTATTTGCTCTGCTTCGTTTCTTAAATCTGCTTCTTCCTTCTTTTTCTTATCCTCTTCAGCATGTTCTTCTGCTTCTTTACGCATCTTCTCAATTTCTTCATCACTTAAATTAGTATTAGATGTAATTGTGATTGCTTGTTCCTTATTAGTTCCAAGATCTTTAGCTTTTACATTAACGATACCATTAGCATCTATATCAAATGTAACCTCAATTTGTGGTACTCCACGAGGCGCAGCTGGAATGCCTGACAATTGGAAACGACCAAGTGTTTTGTTATCGTTTGCCATACTTCTTTCACCTTGTAATACATGGATATCAACTGCTGGCTGATTATCTGCTGCTGTTGAGAATACTTGTTTCTTGCTAGTTGGAATAGTTGTATTTCTTGGAATTAATACAGTCATAACTCCACCTAATGTTTCTAGTCCTAATGATAAAGGTGTAACATCAAGTAATACTATGTCATCAACTTCTCCTGTCAATACTCCACCTTGAATTGCTGCACCCATAGCTACTACTTCGTCTGGGTTAACTTCATGAGATGGCTCTTTTCCTAATTCATTTTTAATTAACTCTTGTACCATTGGTATACGTGTAGAACCACCTACTAATAATACTTTATCAATTTCATCTTTTGTGATTTTAGCATCCTTTAAAGCTTGACGAACTGGTTTTAATGTAGAATCAACCAAATCTCTTATTAAATCTTCAAATTTAGCACGAGTTAATGTTATATCCAAGTGAAGTGGTCCATCCTCTCCTTGAGAAATAAATGGGGCAGAAACTTGTGTTGTACTCATTCCAGATAAATCCTTTTTAGCTTTTTCAGCAACTTCTTTTAATCTTTGCATAGCCATTTTATCTTTTGTTAAATCTATGCCATTTTCCTTTTTGAATTCTTCAACTAGATAGTCGATAATTCTTTGATCGAAGTCATCTCCACCTAATTTGTTATTGCCTGCGGTTGATTTAACTTCAAATACACCATCACCAAGTTCCATTACTGATACATCAAACGTACCTCCACCTAGGTCATAAACTAATACAGTATGTGCATTTTCTTGTTTATCAAGTCCATATGCAAGAGCTGCTGCTGTTGGTTCGTTAATAATTCTTTCTACTTCCAATCCTGCAATTTTTCCTGCATTTTTAGTTGCTTGACGTTGAGCATCATTAAAGTATGCTGGAACAGTAATAACAGCTTTACTTACTTTCTCACCTAAATATTTTTCAGCATAATCTTTAATATATGAAAGGATCATAGCTGATACTTCTTCTGGTGTATATTTCTTACCATCTAATTCAACTTTTTCATCAGTACCCATTAATCTTTTAATAGAAGACACTGTATTTGGATTAGTGATAGCTTGACGTTTAGCTGCATCTCCTACTATTCTATCCTTATTTTTATTGATTGCTACTACTGAAGGAGTAGTTCTATTTCCTTCTGGGTTTGCAATAACTTTTGGTTCTCCACCTTCTAGTACTGCACAACATGAATTTGTTGTACCTAAATCGATTCCTATTATTTTACTCATATTTTATCTCTCCTTTAACTTATTAAATTTTATTTACTTTTACTTTTGCTGGTCTAATAACACGACCTTTTAACATATATCCTTTATTAAAGACCTCAAGAACAATATCATCTTCTAATTCAGGATTGTTTCCAATCATTACAGCTTCATGTAAATTTGGATCAAACTCTTTATTAAGTGCATCTATTTCTTCTACTCCAAATTTCTTTAATATTTCTACCAAGCCATTATACAATAATTTATAACCTTCAGAATATTTTTCAAATTCAGGAGTTTCATTTTTCGTTTTAAGTGCTCTTTCAAAATTATCTAAGATAACTAATAATTCTGTTATCAAATCTTTATTAGCATATTTAATAATACTCGATACTTCTTCATCTTTTCTTTTTCGATAATTAATTAATTCCGCCTGAGTTTGTTTAACTTTAGCTTGTAAATTTTCAATTGTATTTTTTAATACTAATATTTCCTCTTCATCAGGGGTTGTATCGTCAATTATATCTTCATCAGTTATATTTTCATCTTGTTTACTACATTCACATTCATCAATACATTCATCGCATCCACATGAATCGCATTCACACGCTTGTTCTTCTTTTACAACTTCTTCTACTTTTTTATTTTCCTCTTTTTTTATCTTACTCATAAATTACCTAACTTTCTATATTTTCTTTTATAAATTCTAGGAGTTGTACAACCCTATCATATTCCATTCTTTTAGGGCCAATTACGGCCAAAGTGCCTTCTTCTGTTGGTGTCTTATACTTTGTTTTAATAATAGTCATGTCATCATCCAGACCATTTTCTCTTCCGATATATACTTTGATATTATTATCACTTGCTTCAACCGCGTCTATTAAGTTTTTATCATCTAATTTATCAAATATTTCACTAATTTTGTCGATATCGTTAAATTCTGGTTGCTTTAGCATATTTTTTCTTCCAACTATATCTATATTTTTATCTGTAAATTTTGAGAACACATCATAGAATACATTATATAATCTTTCATGTTCCTTAACATATCTACCAATAATTGGCTTGATTTCAAACTCTAGTTTATTAGATACTTCATCGATTGGAGTTCCAATGACCATATTATTAATAAGATCGACTGTTTTTTTAATTTCACCAAGATCAATATTAGATACATTGATATTTTTATGTTCAACATAACCAGTATCAGTAATAACAATAACTATCATATTATTTGTATCTATTGGAACAACTTGAATTTGTTTCAAATAGCTTTCATGAGAAGCACTTCCTAATTTTACTGAAGTATAATTTGTCATATCTGAAATGATTTCTAGACTTTTTTTAACACAATCAGTCAGTTCTAATTGATTATTTTTAAATATGATCTGAAGTTTAAGCATATCTTCAGCACTCATTTCTTTTAATTCCATCAAATTATCTACATAATACCTATAACCTGCTTCCGATGGAACTCTACCTGAAGATGTGTGAGTTTTTTCTAACAATCCTAACTCTTCCAAAGAAGCCATTTCGCTTCTTATTGTTGCACTGGAACAATTAAGTCTATCACATATCAATTTAGAGCCAACTGGTTTGGCTAACTTAATGTACTCTAAAACGATAATTTTTAAAATTTCGTTTTGACGTTTAGTTAGCATCTAATCACCTCCTAGCACTCATATTTCTCGGATGCTAATTACATTATAATATTATGCTTAGCACTTGTCAATATATGAGTGCTAATTTTTTAAATTTTTTTATTACTTTTTAGGAATTCTAAATTCTATATGTTATAATCATTGTGAGGTGAAATCAATGGAAAATAAAACCGTTTTAAAATGTAACAAAATATGTAAAAATTTTGGTAAAAAAAGAATATTAACTGATGTATCATTTGAAGTTGATAGTGGTGATATTTTGGGCTTTATTGGACCAAATGGTGCCGGCAAGACTACTACTATAAAATTAATTTTAGGGCTTAACAAAATAGACTCTGGAAATATTTTAATTAATGATTTAGATATTGAAAAAGATTTTGAAAAAGCCATAATGAATGTTGGAGCTATTGTAGAGAACCCTGATTTATATATGTATTTAAGTGGATATGATAATTTAAAACTTATTAAAAATATGTACAAAAATATTTCTGATGATGATGTAAATAATGTTATAAAGCAAGTAAAATTAGAAGAAAGAATAAAAGATAAAGTTTCTAAATATTCGCTTGGTATGAGACAAAGATTAGGCATAGCTCAAGCACTTTTACATAACCCTACTCTTCTAATACTTGATGAGCCCACTAATGGATTGGATCCTGAGGGAATCAAAGAACTAAGGGATTTACTAAAAAAATTAGCAAAAGAAAAAAATATGGCTATTTTAATATCTAGTCATAATCTTTCAGAATTAGAAAGCTTTTGCAATAAAATATGTATTATTCAAAATGGTAGGATTGTCGAAGTAAATAATGTAGACAAAATTAAACAGAAAAAGAAAGATAATAAAAATAGTTATATTTTTAAAGTTAATAGTACTAAAAATATAAATCAAATAGTATCTCATTTATCAATAATAGATAACAAGCATTTTAATATATTATTAGAAGAAGAAGAGATTCCTAACATTATTAATAAACTTGTAGAAAACAAAATTTTAATATATGAAATAAAAAAAGAATCCATCTCTTTAGAAGATGCCTTTTTGAAAAAGACTGGAGGTAATAAAATTGATTAATTTAATTAAAAATGAGTTGATTAAAATATTTAAAAGAAAAACAATTTATATTTTGATGATTATAACCTTTGCATTTGTCATCTTTCATAATGTAATATATAAGGTAGCAAACAAGCTTGTAGATTCATACAATCTAGAATACTCTTCAATAACAGAAAAGGATTATGAAGAAGCTAAAGAAGAAATAAGTAAATTAAATCCTAGTAATTCCAATGATGTAGATGATTACATTTTATTAAAAACAGAAATGGATATTTACCAAATAAGTAAAAATTATGAAAAAGGTAGTTGGCAAGAATATTTAATTAATACTGATTTGATGAACACCGTATCATTGATGAACAATTTAAAATATAAAAATCATACAATTAAAAACTTAGAAAAGTCAGAAGATTATCAATCCCTTTTAAAGGAATACAATAATTTTTTATCGATAATAAAAGGAAACAATTGGCAAACATATGCCAAATATAAAATAAAACAATATCAAGAAGAAAACGAAATATTAAAAGAATTTAATGATGATGAAAACAATTCTTATACTAAACAAATAAGTGAGAATAACAAAGAAATAGATTCTATAAATTTACGTCTTAAATACAATATTGCATATGGTAATAACTATTTTAATGAAGCAATAAGTAATTACGATAAAAATTTAAAATCTTTTGAAGAATATAATAAAGAAAAAAAATCACAATTTGGTAAAAAATATAATGAATATGAAGTTAAAAAGAATTATAAAGAATTAAAAGAACAAAATGAGAAATATAAATATGCTTTAGACAATAAATATGATTATAATAATATGAATACATTAGGGTATGGCTTGGTAAATGTTTTATCTGACTATTCTACTTTTATATTAGTTATTACCATCGTAATAGCAGGCAGTATTGTTTCTTCAGAATTTGATAAAGGAACAATCAAGTTGCTTTTAGTAAGACCTTATAATAGATGGAAAATATTATTATCAAAATACATAGCATCTCTTTTAATATTAATTATATCAATTATATTTGTAATAATATCAGAGTTTATAGTCGGTGGAACATTCTTCGGATTTTCTTCCATTAACGTTCCAAATATCATATACAATTTTAATACAAATCAAATTATGTATATAAATACCGGAAAAATGATGCTTTTAAATATAATTACTTCACTGCCAATGTTTATATTGTTAATTACCCTAGCTTTTACTATATCAACTATTTTCACAAATACAGCAGTAGCAATTGCTATTCCGATACTTGGATATTTTTCTTCAGAAATCATCAATTTATTAGCTTCAAACTTTAAAATCAATTTTTTAAAATACTTTGTTACATTAAATTGGAACTTATCTAGCTATCTATTTGGTGGAATTGGCTTATATCAAGGATTGACAATGCCATTCTCAATTACAGTATGTATTATATATTTGATGATAATGATTATCGCAAGCTTTATTATCTTTGATAAGAAAAATATTAAAAACATATAAAAAGACTCAAGTCGAGTCTTTTTATAATGAATTTGTATCATTTTTAATATCTCCTAATGATTTGAACACTTTGTTTTCTAAAGCTTTATATAAAAAATCAGCCCCTAAAAAACTAAATAAACTACTCCAAATAGAAGAAATTAAATTTAAGGAAGAAAAAGTAAGTGCAAATAAGGTTCCAATTATAAGAGATACCACTAATGAAATTAATATACATGTATTACTACATTTGATAGAAAAGCTTTCTTTTACTTTCTGAACTAAATTTGTAATAATTAAACTGTTTATAATAGCCATAATTATTACATTTTTGAGCAATCCAAAATATATTATAATTATCACCTCAGTCTATCTTATGCATCAAAAAAAGAGCAGGATATAATATATATCTATATTATTCTACGCTCTTTAGTGATTCAATCATATCAATCTTTTTTAATGCAAAATATGTTGTTATATTTACTAATAATGTAAAAACAATAGTAATAACTAACGAAATAACGTAACTAGAAAATTTAATAGTATCATTAAACATAATTGGATCTAATTCACAGGTTTTTATTATAAATGTTGTTAATAATCTTCCTACAACCAATCCAATAATCATACCAATTATAGTTAAAATAGTTGTTTCTCGTCCAATATAATCATAAACTTCTTTATCATAAAATCCAAGCACTTTAATAGTTGCCAGTTCTCTTCGCCTTTCGCTTATATTTACATTAGATAAATTATATAAAACCACAAATGCTAAAAGTCCCGCCGAAATTATCAAAACACCAGCTACATAACTAAAGTTTTCCATTGTTGAATTAAATACATTTCTCATCGATGAATTAAAACTAACATTAGAAACATAATTATTTTTTTTGATTTCATTAGCAAGTTTTACTTCTTCTTTTTCTGTAAGATTATCTGTATTAATAAATAAAGTATTATAATAATTACTGTTGTACATACTTTTGGGCATGTAAATATAATGATAAAGATAATTTTCTGTTATAGCACCTATTTCACCACTATATTTATTTTCACCATTAAATTCAAGTTTATCTCCAACACTAAGATTTAATAGTTTAGCAATTTTTTCAGTAATAATAATTTTATCATTAAGTTCATATTTTGCACCATTTTTCCTATTACTCAAGCTAACAAAATTATCAATATTATCAAAAGGTACTACTAATTGTATAGTTTGATTAGTTGTCTTATTATTTAATGTAACTGACTCTTTTAAGGCTTTTAAGGACTTATTTACATGATTAATATTATTAATTCTTTCAGTTTCTTTATTTTTATCACTTATTGATACATCATCTTTAAATGTTATTTCTAGTTGATATTTAAAAACCTTTTCATATTGATTTGGAACCATTCCTGTTATACAATCCCTAAGACCAAATCCTGCAACAATAAGTCCTGTACAACCAGCTATTCCGATTATAGTCATCAAAAATCTTTTTTTATACCTAAAAACGTTTCTTACTGTTACTTTTTTTATAAAGTTTAGTTTTTTCCAAATAAACTTAACTTTTTCTAGCAATACCCTTTTCCCTGCCTTTGGAGATTTTGGTCTCATAAGTGATGCTGGAGTTTCCCTTAGATCTTTATAACAAACTGTAAGTGTGGCAAATAAAGTACACAATACCGCAATAATTGTACCACTTAAGGCATATTTAATATCAAATGATGTAACTATATTGCCAACATTATACATCATACTATACATATTAAAAATAACAGTTGGTAAAATTTTAAATCCTATACAAACACCAATTATTGAACCAATTATAGTAGCAGTTAATGCATAAATCACATATTTAGACACTATTTGAGCATTATTATATCCCAGTGCTTTTAATGTACCTAGTTGGTTTCTTTCCTCTTCTACCATTCTTGTCATAGAAGTTAAACAAATCAAAATAGCTACAACAAAGAAAACCACTGGAAATACTTTTCCTATATTTTTAATTCTCAATGTATCTTCTCTATATTGATAAAATCCTAAATTACTATCATGATCCAATATATACCAAGTAGGTTTTTGTAATTCATTCAACTTATTTTTAGATCTTTTTATTTGATCTTCTGCATCAGAAAACTTTTCTGTTGCTTCTTTTTTCTTGTTTAAAAGAGTCTTTTCACTATTATTTATTTTAGATTTAGCAGCATTAAGCTGTTTCCTAGAATTAATTATTTGTTTGTTAAATTTTTCTTTAGCCGTATTAAAACTTGTTTCCTTATCAGAAATAGTTTTTTCAGTTGCTTCTAACTTAGCCTTGCTTTTTTGTAACAATTCCTCACTTTCTTGAAGTGTACTGTTAATTTGCATAATACTATTATTAATTGTCTCCAATTGTATTGTTACGTTTTTATAAGTTTCTTGATAGACATTTAACGTTGATTGTTTTTCTTCTCTCAATGCAAGATTTTCTTCTACGTTAATACCATTATTAATTTCATTATCTAAAAATTCTATTTCTTTTTTTAAAGTCAAAATTTTCTCTTCAACTTCAGAATTAGATATTTCAAGTTGCGTTTTTGAACTTTGTAATTTTTCTAACTCAATCATATATATTTTTTTGTTTTCACTAAATTCTTGCTCTTTTATTAATAAATTCTCTTGCTGAATAAACAGTTCTTTTTTAGCCTGTGTCAGTTTTTTCTCATTATCATTAAACTCTTTGTTAACTCTTTTTTCTTCAGCATTAATTTTATCTAAATTATTTTGATAATCTTTTTTTGCCCTTTTAATACTACTTTCAGCTTCATTTACTTCAGATTCATATTTTCTTTTTGCATTTAATAGTTCTTCTTCCGAATCTTTTATTTTACTTTCAGCTTTTTCAAGTTCCTCTTTATATCTATTATCACCTAATGTACTTGTTATTTTTTTCAGTTTATTATTTTCCTTTTGTAATAAATTATCATATTTAGTAGAAAAGACACTATAATTATTGTCTAATTTGATATATAAATTTGTATAATAATTAATATTAAAGTTATCAACTGGAACATACATATAAAATTTTATTTTACCAGCTAATAATTTTGTAGTCCCTCTTTCCAAAGATGTATATATAGGGCTTTTAATTATTCCTGTAATCATTAATTCTTTCTCATACAAGGTATCATCATTAACAATAATTTTGTCACCAATTTTATGAGATTTAGTATACTGGTTTTGTTCTATTACACATTCATTATTCTTCTGCGGCAATCTACCATCTAATAATATTAGTTTATTTATTTTATCTTTTTCATTATAAGAAATTACTTTTATTGCTTCTTCAGTTTCTGATTCAACTATTGCATCAAATTGATATGAAGGTTCAACATTATATCCATGTCCTTGAAAAGATTTAATGTCATTATTATCTATTCCCCAAGTAGACAATAAATTAAAATCCATAAAATTAGTATCTTTATAATATTTATCTAAAGTCTTTTTCATATTTGGACTAGTAACACGGATACCAGCAAAAAAGCCAACTCCAAGTAAAACTATTAAAAGAATAGAAATAAATCTTTTAAAGTTTTTCTTTATTGATACAAAGCTCTCTTTTAATAAAGTCTTCATTACCATTCAATCCTTTCAACTGGTGTTGGATTTTTATTAATGATAATTTCTTCTACTGTTCCATTTTTGAATTTTACCACTTTATTAGCCATTGGTGCAATTGCAGCATTATGAGTAATAATAATAACCGTAATTTTATCTTTTATAGCAACATCCTGCAATAATTTCAGAATCTGTTTACCAGTTAAATAATCTAGTGCTCCTGTTGGTTCATCACACAAAAGAATTTTAGGATTTTTTGCTATAGCACGTGCTATAGCAACTCTTTGTTGTTCACCACCAGATAGTTGTGCTGGAAAATTATTTATTCTATCAGCCAAACCAACTTTTTCTAAAATATTCATAGGAGAAAGAGGATTTTTGCATATTTCCGTTGCCAATTCTACATTTTCAATTGTTGTAAGATTTTGAACCAAATTATAAAACTGAAATACAAAGCCTATATCATTTCGACGATATTTTATTAATTCTCTCTTACTATATTTAGTGATATTATTACCAGCTACAATAACATTTCCACTAGTTGCACTATCCATTCCACCTAATATATTTAAGGCAGTGGTTTTACCGGCACCACTTGGTCCTAAAATAACAACAAGTTCTCCTTTATCAACGTTAAAATTTGCATTATTTAGAGCTTTAACTTTTACTTCTCCTGTTATATATTCTTTTGTTACATTATCAAATTCTATATATGCCATACTATTTCTCCTTATTTATAAATTGCTTGTATTCTATCATTTTTTGAATTAAAATGCAAATAAGTAAGGAAAACCTTACTTATTAATATTGTCTAATTTAACACTGACCAATTTAGAAACGCCTGATTCTTGCATAGTTATACCATATAATGTATTAGCATACTCCATTGTTTTCTTCTTATGTGTTATGATTAAAAATTGTGTTTTATCTTTATAATTATCCAAATACTTACCAAAATTATCAACGTTAGCTTCATCTAATGCTGCTTCTACCTCATCAAAAAGACAAAATGGTATAGTTTTTATATTCAGTATAGCAAAAATCAAACAAATTGCTGTTAAAGTCTTTTCACCACCAGAAAGCAAATTAATTGATGTTAATTTTTTACCAGGTGGAGAAGCAATAATATCTATTCCAGTTTCAAGAAGATCTTTAGGATCAGTTAATTTTAATGTTGCATGACCTCCATTAAATAATTTTTTGAAGACATTTTCAAATTCAATCTGTATTTTATCAAAAGTTGATTTAAATTCTTCTTTCATAACTTCATCCATCTCAGTAATTATTTCAAGTAATGTATCCTTTGCGTTTATTAAATCATTTTTTTGACTTGATAAAAACTCATAACGTTCGGATACATTTTTATAAGTTTCAATCGATTGAATATTAACCATTCCAATTTTTTTGATCTCACTTTTATATTCTCCTACCATTTGTCGGGCAACTTCTTCTTCGACTTCCAAAGAAAAATTGTTTTTAGCTCTTTCATATGTTAATTCGTAGTCTTCACTTAATGTTGTCAAATAATTATCAAGTCTTATATCCATTTTATTAATAGATATTTCTAGATTTTTTAATTCTTTTTCTAGATTATACAAATTACTGTTGTTAGCTTTATTAGTTGTTTCTATTGTTTCAATCATACTGTTAATTTTACTTTTTTCTTTTTGTAAATTAGTAATATTTTTTGAAACTTCTTCTTTTTTCCTTGATGCTTCATAAAATTCCGTCATTAATCGTTCTTCCTCTTTTGATAAGGAAGAATCTACTACATTGGACAGTGTAGAAAGTTCACTTTTAATATTTATATATTCATCATTTAAAGTTCGGCTTGAATCATATTTATTATTTAATTTTTCTTTTAACTCTACTAAATTTCTTTGATCACTAGTTGTAGTCTCTTCAATATTTTTCAAATCATTTTGGCATTTCTGAATGCTTAAATTAATATCATCGATAATTTCTAATATTTCAGACTTTTTTGATTTAAATCTTAATAAATCCTGTTTATCCTTAAATATACTTCTTGATGTATTAGTACTTCCCCCAGTTATTGTTCCACCAACATGAATTATATCTCCATCTAATGTAACTATTCGATATCTTTGATTTATTTTTTTACTTATTCTATTTGCACTATCAATATCATCTACTAAAATAACATTACCAAGCTGATTTGAAATAATATTATAATATTTTTTATCATAATCAACTTTTTCTGATAATAATGAAATATATCCTTTATCGGCCATCAAAACATTAGTTGTATCAATATCTATACCTCTTGGTTTTATAACAGAGATTGGAAAAAAAGTCGCTCTACCTAATCTGTTTTCTTTCAAATAATAAATAGCCTCTTTGGCACATTGTTCATCATCAACTACAATAAACTGTTTAGAAGCAGCTAGTGCAACATCAATTGCTTTTACATATTTATCATCAACACTAATTAAATTACCAAGTATTTGATGAATTCCTCTTAATTTAGGATTACTAAGAACAGCTTTAATGCTATTAATAGCTCCTCCTGAATTAATATAGTCAGTAGTTATATCTATTTTATGGGAAATATCAGATAATTCTATTTTTTTTGTGTTTAACTCATTAAATAAGCTAGTTAAATTATTTCTATTATTATCTAAATTTAACATTTTTTGGTTCAATGCCTTTGTTAAATTTTCTATTTCATTATTCAAATCATCAATATCTTTTTTATTTAAATAAATTTTATTCTCTAATTTTAATTTTTCTTCATTTAAAAATGAAATATTTTCATGAACGCGTACATCACTAGCATCATATTTACTACGTTCTTTGAGAATTTTCTTTTCACCATTTAACCGTTCTTCTTCTTTAGTAAGCTCTAATAATTCTTGATTTGATGATTTTAATTCTTCTTCTATCTTGGCCAAATCATTTTTAGCATTTATTAATTTGGCATCAGATTTATTAGAATTAATACCTAAGGTCATTATTTCAGAATTTAATTTTTCTTGTTTTTCCTTGCTATTTTGATATAATTCATTTATTTTAGTTATTTCTGTTGCAATTAAAGCAACTTCAATATCTTTTAATTTTTCCTTTAAATTTAAATATTTAGTTGCTTCTTCACTCTGTTCTTTTAAAGGAGCAATTTGAAGCTCAAGTTCACTAATAATATCATTTATTCTATCAAGATTATTATTGGTTTTTTCTAATTTTTTTATTGCTTCTTCTTTTCTTTTTTTATACTTTAATACACCGGCAGCGCTTTCAAAGATACTTCTTCTATCATATCCCGAATCTGATAAAATCTTTTGAACCTCACCTTGAGAAATAATATTAAAAGAACTTTTGCCAATACCGCTATCCAAAAACAATTCTGTAACATCTTTTAAACGACATTTTTCATTGTTAATAAAGTATTCATTTTCACCAGTTCTATAAACTCTTCTTTTTACAGTAATTTCATTATATGGCATATTTATATAATTATCTGAGTTATCAAAAGTTAATGATACACTTGCTACATTAAGTGGCTTTCTATTTTTTGAACCAGAAAATATAATATCACTCATGCTAGAATCACCACGTAATGACTTTACAGACTGTTCTCCTAAAACCCATCTAACTGCATCTACAATATTGCTTTTCCCACTACCATTAGGTCCAACAATACAAGTAGTTTTACCATCAAGTGCAATAGTTATTTTATCAGCAAATGATTTAAAACCGGTTGCGCTTATTTCTTTCAAGTACATATTATCACCCTATCCATTAGTTAAAATTATACTATAAAATCCATTGTTCGACAATAAAAAGTGAGCTTTTACCTCACTTTAGTATATTTTATAATTTAATTCTTTTTAATTTTAGGAAATCCCGGTATTGTTAATTGATCACCTGTTAATGGTTCAGCAGTATAGGAAACAGGGTCACTAGGTTTTTCCTTCTTACTATAATCATTATAAGCAAGTAATATTCCTCTACATATGTGATATTGTTTTGCTTTGCTAGTTAATGCTTGTTTAGAATGAATGAATGCTTCCTTTGACTCTATATCTGGCCATACTTGTAAATTCTTTTGATAATATCTACTTTGGAGTATAGTATTTTTTATAGATAAGGTTTTGTAATATTCACTATTTAAATAGAATTTGTAAAAATCACTATCAATATTTATCAATTCTTCAACTAATCTGTTAACCACCGTTTGATCTTCTACAACATCACGATAAGTCTTCATAGCAAGATTTAGTATACTTTGATTTCGAAAAACAGGATTTATTATATTTATATATCCATTATAAGGCAATCCGATAAAAAATGTATGTATTTGATCAAAAGGGGTTATTAATCTGACAATATCATTGATGCCATCAAATGAATTTGTAAATTTGTCTATTTCTGATAGATAAAACTTTCCTTTTTTTGCTGTTGAAATTCCACTATATTTTTCGGTTTCAATGCCTACTATTTTCTGGTGCTCTTCATAATTAGTAAAATCAATAATAACTTGTTTATTTTTATATTTTGGTTCATACACTAAACAAAACTTCTTATATCCCATAAATGTACTCCTATATAGCCAGAATATTAACATAAAATAGTATGGTTGTCAAAAGTTATTAGGATTTATGTCAATATCAATCTTAATTTTATTATTACCGCGATAATGATCTATTAATGAATTAAGTGTTATTGGTATTTTGTCATCTTTTTTATATTTAATTAAAATTCCAAACCTATATTTACCACCAAGCATAAATATATTACAAGTAGTTGGTCCCAAAATAATAGAAGAAGTTAATTCTTTTTTTAAGAAATTCCCAATTTTATTACTCTCTTTTGATACAATATCATAATCTTTACCAATTATTCTAACATAAATTAAGTAAAAGTAAGGAGGATATGATAGTTTATGTCTTATATTCATTTCTTCTTTGAAAAATTCCAAATAATTATGGGTTTTAGCTAATTTAATGGCATAATGATTAGGATTAAATGTTTGAATTATAACATTTCCTTCTTTACTTCCTCTTCCACTTCTGCCAGATGTTTGCATTAAAAGTTGAAATGTAGCTTCACTACTTGTATAATTTGGAATCATTAGTGAAGTATCTGCATTAATAATACCTACTAAAGTTACATTTTCAAAATCAAGACCTTTAGCAATCATCTGTGTTCCCAGTAAAATATCATATTTTTTATTTCTAAAATCCTCAATTATTCGTTCATGCGATCCTTTTCGAATAGTGGTATCTAAATCCATTCTTACTACTCTTGCTGAAGTTAACTTTTTTATTTCTTCTTCTACTTTTTCAGTGCCAAGACCTAGATTTTTAATTGATTTTTCACCACAAGAAGGACAATTTTCTTGCATTTTATCAGCATAGCCACAGTAATGGCATCTTAATGTATTTGAACTCTTATGATAAGTTAAAGTTATATCACAATGTGGACATTTCGCAGTATAACCGCAATTAGAACATGTAATGAAAGGAGCATATCCTCTTCTATTAAGCAATAAAATTACTTGTTCATGGCTATCAATACATTTTTGAATTGATGAAATTAATTTACTAGAAAATATTGCTCCTCTATTATGTTCCTTACTCATATCAATTATTTCAACATGTGGAAGAGGTTTCCCATTAATTCTATTTTTTAAATCTATTTTTCGATAAATCCCTTTTAAAGCTTTAGCATATGACGTTACCGATGGTGTTGCACTTCCTAAAATAACCAAGGCATCATGATATTTGCTCCTATGAATAGCAATATCAATCGCATTATATTTAGGATTATTATCTTGTTTGTAACTACCTGTATGTTCTTCATCAATTATAATTGCACCGATATTTTTAAAAGGAGCAAAAATAGCACTTCTTGCACCAACTACAATATGAACTTTACCACTGACAATTTTTCTATATTCGTCATATTTCTCACCTTCATTTAATTTGCTATGCAATATGGCAACTTCATCACCAAAACGTGATTTAAAATAATTAACCATCTGGGGGGTAAGAGAAATTTCGGGAACAAGAAAAACACTATCTTTTCCCTCTTTTAACATTTGTTCAACAATTTCTAAATACACAGCTGTTTTGCCACTTCCAGTCACACCATGTAATAGAAAAGTTTTACTTTGCCCTTGATATGATAATATTTCTTGCTTTGCCTTTTCTTGTTCATCAGTTAATTCAAACCTATTTTTAACTTGACTAAAATTGGCATTAAATCGATAATATTCTTCTTCAAACTCTTCAATTATACCGTTTTTTAAAAGTGTTTTAACTGATGAAGCAGAAATATTATTTAAAATCTTCTTTTCAATTGGTGTACATTTTATCAATTCTTCTATTATTTTATTTTGACTGCTATTTAATTTTTCAAAATCAATTTCATCTTTATTTAGCCTCAATCTAACGTAATTATTTGTTTTCTTTTTAATATTCGTATTATTTTGTGCTTTTAGAGCTTTTGGAAGCATCGTTTGATAACAAGAAATTAATGTTGAATAATATGTTTTACTCATGTATTTGCCTAAGTTTAGTAATTCGTCTGTTAGTATTGGTTCTATATCAACTATATCAGTTATTGTTTTCAAATCATAATTTGTAGTTTTAGTGGGAGATAGATCTATTACAAACCCTTCTAGTATTTGATGATTAAAAGGCACCTTTACTCTAATACCTATCTTTATATCAGATTCTATTTTTTTTGGAACTATATAATCGAATGTCTTGTCTACATTAATATTTGATATTTCAATTAAAACCTTGGCAATCATGATACCTCCTTTTTATTTTTTTAATTTTTTATTTAATATTTTATTAATCCCTTCATCTTTTGCAAACTGTTCTACTTTTTCTTTATATTCAGAATTTAGATAATAACAAGCAAAACTATCCAAAACAAATGGTAAAACGGAATCCCTATATATATACAATGTTTTAGCAAAAGTATTAGGATCTTCAACTATACTTTTTTCAATATCTTCTTCTAAAAGCAATTGAAAAGTCAAATTGTTTTCTTCGTATTTTTGAGTTTTATACGCAATAAAGAATATTTCCTTTATCAAATCTTGATGGCAATTATAATCATAACTTAATAATTCACTAAGAATTCCGGATCCATTAATAATTATTCTTGCTCTATCAGAACTTTTATTGTAATTAGGATAATACTTGTCATCTAAACATAATTTCACAAAATTATCTATATTAATATCCATTTCATATTCTAATCTATCTAATATCCATAATTTATTAATATGGGATAATTCTTTATCAAAGCTGGCATACTTTTTTAGCAAATCCCTCTTTTTTATGAAAGTAAATTCATTGAACATAGCATTATTATTTATTAGATGATATAAAAATTCACTATCTTCATTTGCTAAATTAACAACATCATCGACGTCTTTAATATCCTCTAAATACATTAAATCATAGAAGAAATCATGTTCTTTTTCTTCGTCAAGCCTTTCACCTAGTTCTCTATTAAACAAATCTTGATTAACGTTATATGTCAATTCGTTGTCTAAATTTACTAAGTAAAATATTGGATATAAAGATGCAAGAGCTTTTTTATATAAATTTCGATCTTTTGATTCAATATTTTTCAAAATCTTGTATGATCTTTGTACGTAATTTTCTTCAACACTACTTACAATTAAGTTTCTTACATTTTCATTGACATTACTAATTTCCATCCCGAATTCCCCCTAGATAGATTGATACAGCTATTATAACATAATAAAAAGAAAAATAATTAAAAATAATTACTTTTCTTAAAGATTAATAAATTATATATTTGTTAAAAATCATAACGTTTTTTATATAAAATAGTAGTTAATCCAATAACAGTTAAACTACCGAATAAAATAGCTATCATACTAGGTAATGTATCTAATGTTTTTGGATTATTAATACTTAATGGTGTATAGAATTCCAACTCAAAAGTAGAGAAACTATTTGTTTCGATTGTTATATATTTTTTTCCATTTTCTGTTTTTATTTTATATGCTTTTTCATCTAAAAGTTTATTATTCAATATATGTTTAACCCTAGCATATGTATCATTTATATAATTTGGAACAGCAACCTTTATTTTTACAGTACCATTTATAGCATCATTTGGTATGATACCTATTAAATTACCTGCAACTAGATAATATGGTTTTATCTCATAAGTAACTTTATTATTCTTAGTGTCTAATTTTGATAATGTAGTATCTATCATAACTTCTATTAAGCTAGCATCTGTGATATTTTCTAATTTATCTATTTTTATTGCATCTACTAATCCAGATTTACTATTATCTAAAGATGATAAATTAAGTTTGTCTACAACATCACTACTAATATCATTAGAAAGCTTGATATTACTAGGTTTATAAATTGCTTTGGCATTTTTATCAATTACAACATAATTAGAACCATTATTTAAAATTTTTGAATTAGATGAAATATAAGGTTTAATACTGTCAGTAGTGAAAGTGCCTTTATTGATAATTAAATTATCATTGTCTAAAAGACTAACTTCTCCATCGAATGATCCATCATTAATAACTATTTTCTTTAGTTTATTCTCAACTGTATCAGCATCATTTTTCTTTGCTAAATAGTGATAAATTACATTACCTTTTGTACTCTTATAAGTCCCACCATCTATAGTAATATTAATGTCGCCAGCATATCCATTATTAGATTCAATCTGAATAGCAGCACCAGTTGGATTAATTCCATCTCCATTATAAGTTCCTTCTATCTTGGGACCAGTTCCAAAGATAGAAGCATTATTGATATTAAACTTACCAGCTTTAATAGCAAGACCACTTCCTTCACCAGTTATAGTAGTACCACTAATATTCCATACACTATAACCCGCTGAATAAATGCCTTCACCTTTACTACTTACAGAAGAATCTTTATAAAGATTAATAATTGGACAATTTTCTTTATGTTTTATATTACCATTAACATATATACCATGTCCTTTATCACCACTTGCATCAGGTACACTTACTAATTTCCCATAAATATTAGCAACTATACCATATGAATCTTTTACTTTATTTTTACCATTAACTTGATCAATAAATAATCCTGCCCATCCTTGCAATGTAACATTACTTCCTACTGTTAAAACAGTATAATTGATATCGTTTTTATCAGCAGATCCTTTAAGTAATATTGGTGAAAAATAGGGTTTTTCTTCCGACATTTTACCAGAACCTGTAATATTTAATTCTCCGCCCATTAAGGTAATAATATTTTTATATGTAAATACAACTTCATATCCATTTAAATCTATAGTAGATTTTTTGTTAAAAGTAATAGGTGTATCTACTTTAATATTATTACTAAGTTTAACATTTTTCCCTTGATTTAATGCTTCTACAAATTTCTCTCCTGTATCAACTGTATCATAAGTAATTGCTAATGCATTATATGGTAATAAAAAGCCAAGTGTCATTAGCACAATTAAAATTATTTTGTTTTTCATTTTATCCTACCTTTCATATTTTAAAGATAGCATAAATATTTAATAATTACAATTCAAAGCATTAATTTCTTTTTTCTTTACAGTAAAGAAAAAGAAAGCAAAAATTATGCTTTCTTCAATTATCCTTTTATTTGACTCATTACTTCGCTAGCAAAGTCGTCTACTCTTTTTTCTATTCCTTCACCAACTTCAAAGCGAACAACTTCGATGATTTCGGAATTATTATTTTTAACGTATGTTGCTACATCAACATCTGGATCTTTAATAAATGGTTGTTCTAATAGACATTTTTCTTTATAGAATTTATTTATTCTACCATTTACCATTTTTTCAGCTATTTCAGCAGGCTTTCCTTCTTCCATAGCTTGTTTTTTAATTATTTCTTTTTCATGTTCAAGTATATCGCTAGGAACATCTTCTCTAGTAACATATGGAGGTCTCATTGCTGCAGAATGCATAGCAACATCTCTTGCTACTTCAACATTATCACCTTTAATTAATGCAATAACATTGATTTTTCCTAAGTTTTGGTGATTATATACACCAAATACTTCATCATCATTTTTTTCAACTATTCTAAATCTTCTAAAACTTATTTTTTCACCAATCTTAGCTATTAATGCTATTAGTGCATCATTAACTGTTACACCATTCATATCTAGATTCATAGCATCTTCTAAAGTTTTTGGCATTCCTTTTAATATTGCCTTAGTTAAATCAGTTACAAATGTTCTAAATTCAGCATTTTTAGCAACAAAGTCAGTTTCTGAGTTAACTTCAACAATAACAGCCTTGTTTCCTTCAACTAAAACTTCACTTAATCCTTCAGCAGCAATTCTAGATTCTTTTTTAGCTGCTTTAGATATTCCTTTTTCACGTAACCAGTCAATAGCTTTATCCATATTACCTTCTGATTCTTGTAAAGCTTTTTTACAATCCATCATACCAGCGCCAGTTTTCTCTCTTAAACTTTTTACATCACTTGCACTAAACATGTATATCCTCCTTTATTACTTTAAAACTTCGATAAGTTCATCTTTTTTTAATTTTGAATATCCTTTAATTCCTTTAATTTTAGCCATTTCTTTTAATTCAGCTAAAGTCATTTCAGAAATATCCTTTAAAACTTCTTCAGTTTTTTCTTCCTTTACTTCTTCTTCTACTACAGGTTCTTTAACTTCAGTTTCTTGAACAGCTTCTACTTTTTTAGCTTTTTTTTCAGCCTTAGCTTTATCATCATCAGTTAAATAATCAATTACTTCTTTTCCTATAACTTCTGCAATAGCATTTGTTAATACACCAAGCATTAATTTTACACTTCTTACAGCGTCATCATTACCAGGAATTACATAATCTACCATATCAGGATCACAGTTAGTGTCTACTACACCAAATACTGGAATATTTAAAATTCTTGCTTCCTTAATAGCGTTTTCTTCTTTACGTGGATCAACAATAACGATTGCTGCTGGTAATTTTTTCATATCTCTTATACCACGTAAGTTCTTATGTAATTTATCATATTCTTTTTTGATTTTAATTACTTCTTTTTTAGGTAATAAATCAAAAGTTCCGTCAGCTTCCATTTTTTCAATTTCTTCTAAACGTTTAACTCTAGATCTAATTGTTTTAAAGTTAGTTAATGTTCCACCTAACCATCTTTCATTTACAAAGTACATATCAGTTCTTAATGCACATTCTTCTGCTGCTTCTTGAGCTTGCTTTTTTGTACCAACAAATAAAACTTTTCCTTCAGCTTCAGCTATTTCTTTCATAGCCATGTATGCTTCTTCAATTTTCTTTGCTGTTTTTTGTAAATCGATAATATATATATCATCACGAGATGTATATATATATTCTCTCATTTTTGGATTCCATCTTCTTTTTTGGTGTCCAAAGTGAACACCTGCTTCTAATAAATAATTCATTGAAACTACTGTCATTTCTATTTTTCTCCTTTTCGTTATTCACTTATTAATTTCTAAAATTTATCACCCGAAGGCACTAGATAAATAAATTCATTAATATGTTTATTTTAATAATTCTAATATTTCTGCTTTTTTAGATCCACTTGGAACTGTTATATTTTTTGATGCTGCAAGGCTTTTTAATTCAGCAACTGTTAATTTTGATAAATCCTTGCTTTCTTCTTTAACTGTTTCTTTTTTCTCAACAGTCTTCTCTTTTTTTGCTTCTTTCTTAGCAAATGGTTTTCCTTCTTTTTTTGCATTCAATGCATCTTTAGCAACATTTACCATGTTTGTAAATGCTTTTGCATCATTAATAGCAATTTCAGATGCCATTTTTCTGTTGATTTCAATTCCAGCATAATTTAATCCTTCGATGAATCTAGAATAACTGATTTCATTTTCACGGCATGCTGCATTGATTCTTGTAATCCATAACTTTCTGAAATCTCTTTTCTTTTGTTTTCTATCACGGTATGCATATTGTCCTGAATGCATTAATTGCTCTTTTGCAGTTTTATATAATCTATGTTTGCTACCAAAATATCCTTTAGCGGCTTTTAAAACCTTTTTATGACGTGCTTTTGTAGTAACTCCATTTTTAACTCTTGTCATTTCTTTTCCCTCCTACTTTAAATTAGATTAAATTCTTTAATCTGTTAATATCAGCCTTACTTAACTGAGATCCTTTTCTATTTTTTCTGTTTACAGCTGTAGATTTATAACCAGTGTTATGTCTGCTTCCTGGCTTACCCATCTTGTAGTCATTTTTTCTTTTCTTAAATACTTTTGATATTCCTTTATGTGTTTTTAACTTTGCCATAATTTTCCTCCTACATTATTTTTTTGGTGTTAATAACATTGTCATACTTCTTCCATCAAGCTTTGGTTGCTGTTCAATATCAGATAATTCTTCTAATCTAGCAGCAAATCTCATTAAAACTTCTTTACCAATATCAGTATGTGCCATTTGTCTTCCTTTAAATCTTATTGATAGTTTGATTTTATCACCCTTTTGTAAATATTTAGTTACTTGTTTTAATTTGGTTTCAAAATCTCCAACGTCTATAACTGGTGACAATCTAAATTCTTTAAGTTCAGACATATTAGTACGTTGTCTTTTTAATGCCTCTTTTTCTTTTTTGCTTTTTTCATACTTGTACTTATTATAATCCATAACTTTACATACTGGTGGATTACCATTAGGATTCATTAGAACCAAATCTAACCCTGCATAATTTGCTAAAGTTAAAGCATCATTAATAGGTTTAACACCCACTTGCTCTCCATTTGGACCAATAACTAAAACTTGATTTGCTCTAATTTGCTCATTAATAAGCAAATTACCTTTCGTACTTGCTATACAAAACACCTCCATTAAATATAAAAAAGTGGATACATATCCACTTTAAAAACACAATTAAAATTATTATCAACTAATATTAATTAAGCGTTTACCCATAACTAATCTGTAATCAGGTGGATGTGGATACATCTCTTTCTTCTTTAATTTATGCAATGATTATATAATATATTTATCAACTTGTCAATCATTTTTAATAACTTAACGCTTGATTTTTATACTAATACAAATAAAAAGAGGATTTCTCCTCTAATTTTCTCCTTCTTTTAGCATTGTAGTAATAAATATACCATATCCTTTAGTGTTATCATTAACAATTGCATGTGTAACAGCTCCTATTATTTTATCATCCTGTACAATAGGGCTACCACTCATACCTTTTATTATACCATTAGCCTTATCTTTTAATTCATCATCAGTAATTTCAAATAGTATATTTTTTGTATTTGTGTTCTCATTTATTTTTATGATATTAATTGTATATTCTTTTATATTATTTTTATCTAATACTGTTAATATTTTAGCAGGTCCTAAAGTTATATCACTTGGATTAGCAACCTTATATAATTTGCTTTTTGATATTTCTTTAAAATACTTGCCGTAAATTCCACTAGTTGTATTCTCAGTTATACTACCATAAGTTACTTCTTCATTAAAATTAGCTCTTTTTTCACCGGTTATTTTATCTGTACTTTTTGTTATACCAGTTATTGTTGCGCCAAAGATTTTTCCATCTTTAACTTCAATTTTAACGTTTGATGATGAATCTATAATTTCATGTCCTAATGCTCCAAAAATCTTTGTTTCTGGATCTATATAAGTCAAAGTACCAATTCCTGTTATTTTATCTTTTACATAAAGTCCTGTTTTATATACATTATTCTTGTCTTTAACTAATTTTAAATCAATAGTTTCAATGTTGCTGTTTCTATTCACTGTAAATTTTACTTTATTGTTTTTAATTGATAAATTAATAGCATCAATCATCTCACTTATATTTGATACTTCCTTACCATTAACTTCAATTATTTTGTCTCCTAATTTAAAACCAGCTTCTCTACCTATACTCTTACTACCAACTTCGTAAAAGCCTACTACCATTACTCCTTTTGAATTTACTTCTATTCCTATATTGTTTCCACCAACAACTACATAATCTGAATATGCTAGAACATTAAATGGTATAATAACTAATAAAAGAAGAAAAATTGTTTGTAGTTTATTTTTTAAGTTCATACTACCACTCCTCATAAAATAACTACATTATTAGTATGAACTATTTAATTAAAAATATAAAAAAAGAGGATTATTCTTCTATATTAAAATCCTCTAATGTACCATTTTCTTTTAGAATTTTATTAACGTTTTCCTCAGCATTATTTAATTTTTCTGAACATTCTTTAGCTAATTTCATAGCTTTAGTATATTTATCAATTGCACTATCTAAGTCAACATCACCTTTTTCAAGTTCTAATACCATTTTTTCTAATTCTTTTAATTTTTCTTCAAAAGTTTCTTCTTTATTCATATTTACCTCCATTTTAATTAGCTTTTAAGTTAATAACTTTAGCGTCTATTAATCCATCTTTTATTGTGATTGTAATATCATCATCTTTTTTTAAATTATTTATTGTATTAATACATTTATCATCTTTTTTAGTTATTGAATAACCTCTTTTTAAAGAATTTAATGGATTTAATATCTCTAACTTTTCAATCAAATGATTAGTCATTTTTAATTTGGTTTGATATAAAACACTAGGATCTTTAAAGATTATACTATTATTTATAATTTCTAATTTTGCTTTTTGTTTCTCGATAATTCCATTTATTGAAATATTTAATTTATCAATTATATTGTCCAAGTGTTGTTCTTTTACTTCATACAAACTTAGCGGATTTTTCAAGATATAACTATCAGTTAATTTTTTTAAACGTAATTTATTATTATTAAGTAGATTTTTAACGGAATTAGTAAACCTTGCTTGATAATTGTTTATCTCTAACAAAATATCACTAAGCATTGGTACAGCGCGTTCTGCAGCACCAGTTGGTGTTTCAGCTCTTGAATCAGCAACAAAATCACATATAGTAAAATCAATTTGATGACCAACACCACTAATTATTGGTGTCTTACATTCGAATACTTTTCTAGCAACTATTTCCTCATTAAATGGCCACAAATCTTCAATTGATCCTCCACCTCTACCAAGTATAATTACATCTAAACCATAGTTATCAGCAATATCTAGCTTTTTTACAATATCATCTTTAGCAAGTTCTCCTTGAACTAAGCAAGGAAAAAGAATTGTTTGACAAATTGGAAATCTTCTTTTTATTGTCGATAAAATATCCTTTATAGCAGCGCCAGTTGATGCAGTTACAATACCAACTTTCATTGGTATTTTAGGGATTGGTTTTTTATATTTTTGATCAAATAAACCTTCTTCACTTAACTTTTTCTTTAATTCTTCAAATGCAATATGTAAATTACCAATACCATCTTCTAATAATTCAGATACATATATTTGGTAATTACCGGTTGCTTCAAAAACACTAACTTTTCCTTTTACTAGAATCTTCATTCCATCTTTAGGCATAAATTTTAATTTTGATGCATTAAAGCTAAACATTATAGCATTTATTCTTGAATTTTCATCTTTTATTGTAAAATAGAAATGTCCTCTGGTGTGTGCTTTAAAATTTGATATTTCTCCTTTTAAGTAGACCTCTTGAAGATGATTATCATTATCTATCCTATATTTAATATATTTAGTAAGTTGTGTCACACTAACATAATTATTATTCATATTTACCTCTAAATCATTTAACATATACTACATTAATAGTATACCATAATCATCAGCCTTTTAAAAAAGGAATTACAAAATAATTCCTTATTCTTCATGATATATTTTATCTAATGTAGCATTTATCATTTTTGTAACCTTCTCATCACTATATTTTTTAGAAAGTTCTACAGCTTCATTAATTGATACTACACTAGGTGTATCGGTATATTTCAGTTCATATATTCCTAAGCTTAATATTGCTTTATCTACTTTACTAAGACGATTTATATCCCAATCAACTAAATATTTATTTGCAAGATTAGAAATTTCATCTTGATTATTTATAATACCATTAACACTGTCATTCACAAAATCATTTTCAACTTCTAACTGTTCTTTTATCAATGTATTTATATCATAACTTGTTCCTGTGTTTTCCATTATATATATTTGATACAATACTTTCATAATTATTTCTCTTAATTCGCTTCTGTTTTTCATAATAACTCACCTAACAAGAATTTTACCATAAAAAAAAATATAAGTCATTAACAACTTATATTTTTTTAAAAGTTTTCTTTTAAGTATTTTTTAAACTCATTTAAAAAGATTTTAGAAGTTTTACTTAGATATCTATCATCATATGCAATACTATATTTTGTAGTAGGACAAGCAAACTCAATAGGTAATTCATAAAGAGTTTTATTATCAAAATATTCTTCTACACTTTTTCTAAGACCCCAACCTATTCCTAATCCCTCTACAGCAAGTTTGGCACGAAGTTCAAGTGCATAAACTCTTAAATCTGTTTCAAGCACTTTTTTCTTTTGCTTAAACAATTCTTCAAGGCTATTTATATCATTATATCCTCTGAATGGTAATATTAAAGGATACTGTACTAAATCATTAGTATCATTTACAAACAAATCATAATATTTTTTGTTTGCAAAAAAGCAGTTTTCCAATTCACAAACAATTTCTTCAGTATAAATTCCCTCATCAATAAAGATTGGATATTGTAATATAATAAAGTCCAATTCCCTACTATTTAACTTTTCCTTTGCTTCGATATTACTAATTGTTAATATATCAAATCTAACATCAGGGTATTTTTCGGTAAAGTATTTAATAAAATTTGGTAACATTATTAATGAAATATGAGAATAGATTCCTATTCTAATTTCTCCTGATATTTCTTCTTTGTTCTCAGTTATAGCTCTTTCTGCCATAATAATATTGTTAAAAGCTTTTTGAACATATTCCATAAGCTTTTCGCCCGATTCAGTTAATTTAACTGATTTACTTTCTCTAATAAACAATTGTTTCCCTAATTGGTTCTCCAAATCTTTTACTGCCCTACTAATTGCTGGCTGTGAGATATGAAGAAGTTCAGTTGCTTTAGAAAAGCTCTTACATTCTGCGACTGCATAAAAACATCGATACTTATTAAAATCAAAATTACTACTATATATTCCCATATTACCTCCTAAAATTTAAATTTATTAATTCTTTTTGACTTTTTTATATTGTTTATTATCAAAGCAATCATATCCATATCTTTCCATTTGTTTTAATTCTTCAACATCAAATAATGGCTTAATTATCTTAATATTATCTGGTATTATCAATTTTCCATTATCTTTATTTTCTTCTAGCTCTAAAGTTGTAAAATCTTGATATAAATTTAGGTGAAATGACTGTCTATCCTGCATAAAAGATATTTCTTTTTTTTGTACTATATCAGAAATCAAATACTTTTTCAACATTTCTTCATATTGTTGTTTAGAAATTTTTGAATCAGATATATACCTTAAAGTGTTATTTGTTCTCTCAATTAAGGAAAGAAAATAAGTACTATTGCCTTTATAAGTTCTTTTTGTTAAAACACTTTCTAGATTTTTAAAATCAATTCCAACATCAATATAATTTTCGGTAACATCTATGCAGACAGAATTTTCATCATTATAACTATCTAATACACTGTTTTCCGTATCAACTAGATATCTTTTCATTTCAGCAGTAATTTGTCCTTTAAGATACCCTTCTACATAGTTAATAACATTATTTATTTTCTGTTCTAAAGACATGTTACAATTAAATGATTTAAAATGTCTATGACCAATCCAAGATCTTGAAGTATTGATATCCAATTCTTTAGATCGATCTATAGATTCATACCTTGCAGGATTGCTTTCTAAGTTATATGCTCTTTCATTACCGTTAGCTGTCCCAATTAAATCTAAAACTAAATCATACTTGTCTAATAATTCCAATTCTTTGGCTTGCTTATTTTTTAATAGCAAATCAAATTCATCTCTAGTATTAAAATAAGCTCCATTATCTAGTATTCCTCTATCATAAAATATAACCACCTCAGAAAACACAGTATCAAAAGTTAGTGATTTATCAACAGCATTTTCTTTTACTTCTTGCCAATCATAGATAATATCTTGAAAGTTATAGATAGAATTAATTTTTTGAGGATCAATTCCACTATTAATAATCTCAGTTGCACTTTCTGAAACAAAATAATATTTTGTTTTTTCATCACTTACAAATTTTTTCTGTAATTCTCTTAATACACTTGTTTTTCCAGCACCTGGTCCACCAGTTACAACAATCCTTTTAATTTCCATATTACCTCCAAATTTCATAATTAAATAGTAACAAGGATGTTATAACATTTCAAATATCAATTTTTTATATTATCTATAATTTAAAAACATAAAAAGCTACTATGTAGTAGCTTAATTTCTATATTCAAAACAGTAATCTAATATTCTTACGATATCTCCTTCTTCTACGCCTAACTCAATTAACTTATCATCAACACCCATTTTTCTGATTTTTTTAGAAAATCTAGCTAGACCTTCATCAGTGAATTTTGTCATTTTAAATATTTTTTCTATTTCATCACCATGAATTACCCACTCATTGCCTTCTCGAGTAATAGTATATGGTTCTTCTTTTTTAAATTTATATAAAACATGTGATTCAAATTTTTCATCTTCATACAATGAACTAACAGGGATTTTATCTAACATATCTGCCAACTCAGTTAAAACTGCATCAAGCCCATTATTAGTTAATGCTGATACTTCGAATGTTTTTTTATCTACTTTTTGCTTGAATTTTTTTAAATTTTCTTTTGAAGAATCCATATCCATTTTATTTGCAATTATTATTTGAGGCTTTTTTAATATATTGGGATTAAATGATTCTAACTCTTTATTAATAGTTACATAATCTTCATAAGGGTCTCTTCCTTCATATCCACTCATATCGATGACATGGGCAATAACTCTTGTTCTTTCAATATGTTTCAAAAAACGGTCTCCTAATCCTTCACCCATACTAGCACCTTTAATTAAACCTGGTAAATCTGCAATCACAAAGCTACGACCATCACGAGTTTTAGTAACTCCTAAATTAGGAGTCAAAGTTGTAAAATGATATGCTGCTATCTTAGGCTTTGCTTTTGATACACAAGAAATAATAGTGCTTTTTCCAACGCTTGGCATTCCTACTAATCCAACATCTGCAAGAAGTTTAAGTTCAACCTTTAACTCTCTACATTCACCTGGTTCACCATTTTCTGCAAAGTTAGGAGCGGGATTAGCTTGTGTTTTAAATGCGGTATTTCCTCTTCCACCACGACCACCATATGCAACTACAACTTCATCATTTTTATTTTTTAAATCTGCCAAAATAAAACCAGTATCTAAGTCTGTTACAACAGTTCCTTGTGGAACTTTAACTATAACATCTTCTGCAGCGGCACCATGTTGATTTTTTCCTCTTCCGTTTTCTCCTTTTTTACCTTTAATAACTTTCATGTATCTTAAATCAATTAAAGTGTGTAATCCTTCATCTACAACAAATTTAATATTAGAACCATGACCACCATTACCGCCAAAAGGTCCTCCCATTGATACATATTTTTCTCTTCTAAAAGCAAGGCAACCATCTCCACCATTTCCTGCTTCTACTTTTACGGTTACTTCATCTATAAACATAACATTCACCTCAATCAGCCTAATTTTACCATTTTATAAATATAAAAACAAGAAAATTGATGAATATATCCTACTCATCAATTCTTTTTAACTTTTGTATTTCTCCAGTTTTTATTTTTTCACTAGTATATTCATTAACTGTATTATAAATAGATCTAAAATTTCTACTTAAATTTCCAGTTAATAAGTTATTCAATAAAGTTCTGACATTTCTATAATAGATGTTTTTAGGAACTTTACCATCAAACGAAACAAGCATTCGATCATAAAAATCTCTTGGAAATAATTCCGGACAATTATTAAGCATTTTCTTTACTAACTCTTCATCATTAAATAAATCTTCTTGCAAAGTGCTTTGTGTTTGCTCTAAATCATTTCTAAATAACAATTTTAGATCTTTATAATTTTCACCATTAAAATAAATCAATTTAAATTCACCTGAATCTAACTGTCCATTAATATTTTTTTTAGGCATTTTAGAAAAATAGTTATATAATTCATCTTCACTATCAAATCCCTTTATTAAAAATTCATCTATTACTGATAACTTATCACACATAACAGACACACTAGAGCCATCAGTATAACTTCTTAATAACTTTGCATATTCTTTTTTTAAATATTTATTTTCCATCAAAAAAGCCTCCTTTTTATTATATTATGTACTACTGAAATGTATACCTTTTTTAGACGGAGTTAAATAATAACACAAAAAAAGTAAAATGTCAAATCAATTTTACTTTCTAAACAATGTATAACACATAAGAATCATTACTAATAAAAACAAAGCGATTATTATTTTATTAATTGTTTTTGGGTTGTTGACAGTATCATTAACTATAGCATCTGTCAAAAAATACTCTGAGCAATGATCTATTTCAAATTCTGCATAACCATCACTAACTACAATGTTGTCAGCTACAAACTCTGCTTTATTAGTCTCCTCGTTATAATAATACAAATATAGTTTTTCTCCATTTTTAAACTTGGAAGACACATCAACTCTTATTTTAGTATTAGTAGGAAGAGTTCCATGATGACTAAATGATAAATAAATTTTATCATTGTCTCCAGCTGCATTATCTATCTGTTCTTTTTTAGTTGACTCAAAATCAATATTAAAATTTAATTTTATTTTTTCTTTAATTTTATTTTTATCAAAACTCCACGAATAGCTTAATCCAGTATCTTTTTCAACCAAGTCAATAACAATTTCATTGTCTTTAATGGTTTTTGTTATAGTATAGTCATTTTCATTTATACCAATAATGTCAACATACGGAGGTACTTCATCTATAACCGATGCATAACAAAATGTTGGTATAAATAGAACTGCTATTAAAAATATTATAAATTTTTTCATAGTACCTCCATTTTATTCTTAATTATATAATTTTATCAAATAAATAATAGTAGGTATTATGTTATATGCAAATTTAATTAGCATCAAAATTATAATATTATTCTTATTCTTGACATACGCTATAGAAAATATCAATGCTGGTAATAAATATAATAATATATCTACTATTATTACTTGAGATTTAAATCCTACAAATATAAAATTAAGTAAAGTATAAATAAGTGCCGAAACAATTATAAATATATACTTGTTACTTATAACATCAGCAATTGATTCTCTTAGTAATAGTTCTTCCGCAATAACAGCAAAAATCATTGTTTTGAATAAAAAGTACGGTAATGATGTTTCAAAAGTTGTGAATAATGCATTTGTATTATTATCAAATGTCATATCAGGAAACAAAAGTTCTGTTAACCCTGAAGTAACCATATTAAAAACAAATATTATTAATGCCCATAGCACCACTGTTTTAATTATTTTAGATATACTATAATTAGTTTTTAATTCATCCAAATCATTTTTTAAATTATTTTTATATGCTATTATTATTCCTATTAAAAAAAGAAAATCTGCAATAAAAGAAATAAGAGTATTACTGGTTATTTTAAATGTAGTTAATATAGTAGAAATAACATTTGAATATAATAAATAACACATAAAAACAATAAGTGTTTTAATTAATTTCATGCCATCAAACTTGTAATTAACATCATCATTCTTAACATTACGTTTCATATTATATACCTACTTTCTATTTAATTATAGCACGTCAAATAATTATGGAGCAAGTATTTATCTCGTTTTCAATAAAAAAAGCTCTTTTGAGCTTTTTTACATTTATCACTGATTAAAACCATCTAATGCATCTATAAATCCATTTCCACATAGCTAGACCTCCTTTCCAAACTATTATATTTGTGTAAAACATTAACTATATCACATTCATACCCTCTGATAATATAATTATATACTATAAAATTAGAAAATACAATATATGATCTTTTATATAGAAACATATTAAAATGTTACTATCCCCATTAACAACAAAAGAGCAGTATAAATAAAATTTTGTACTGCTCTTTTATATATTTACTAACTTGAAAATTAATCTTCTACTGGATAGCAACTAACTTGCTTTTTATCTTTTCCAAGTCTTTCATATTTTACGATTCCATCAACTGTAGTATATAGAGTATCATCATTTCCTCTTCTTACATTAGTTCCTGGGAATATTTTTGTTCCTCTTTGACGATATAAGATACTACCAGCTGTTACAAATTCTCCATCAGCAGCTTTTGCTCCTAATCTACGACCTGCAGAGTCACGACCATTTGATGTAGAACCTTGTCCTTTATGGTGTGCAAATAATTGTATATTTAACTTAAACATCGTTATTCCTCCTCTATCTTAATATTATTTGGATAATCATCTTCTAATTCTTTGTACATATTAATCATATTTTGAATTAAATTATCGACTATCTCATTGTTCTTATTAATCTTAATTAAAAATTGATCTTGTTTTTCTTCGTATGTAATATAAGTTTTATCAAACATCATAATAGCATTAATAGTAGTTATCATTATTGATGAAGCACTACTACAGACAATATCCTTGCCATAACTACTATAATCTGCATGACCTAATAAATTAATTTTGTTAAATTTATTATTTTTCTTACTTACCACTATCTTTAACATATTAACTAACCATTAATCTTTTCAATAAGAACTTGTGTATATGGTTGTCTATGTCCTTGGTGATGACGATTGCTTCTATCTTTTTGCTTATAAGTAAAGATTTTAATTTTCTTTTGCTTACCATGTTTAACAATCTTACCAACAACTTTAGCACCATCAAGATAAGGATTACCTACCTTAGTATCAATCATTAATACTTGATCAAATTCTACTTTGCTTCCAGCTTCACCTTCTAGCTTTTCAACGTAAATTGATTCACCTTCTGCAACATAGTATTGCTTTCCACCAGTTTGTATTACTGCTTTCATATTATCCTCCTTTATATTATCTAGACTCGCTCTTAAGGTACTATACAGTTTCTCAAACCTTTTCAACGCGGTTTGAAACCTATAAAGGCTACAAACATTAAGATTTTATCATAAATTTATTTAATAGTCAAATACTTTCTAACACTACCAGAATTACTTTCATTTTAAAATAAAAGCCAATATAAAAGATAGTATTGAAACTATCATATTATTACATATATTTCTCCATTGATTTCATCATTTGATTAATTTGCTTTTGTGAAGGTTTCCTTCCCATTTGCATCATTAATGCCTTTATCATTTCCTCATTTATTGGAGGATTCTTTTTTAAATAGTTTGTCATTACTTTTTTACATACAAAGAAACCAATTACAGCTCCTACTATTATTCCTATAAACACTTGTAAAATATCAAGCCACATATTATCATCTCCTTAAGTATATTCTACTAAAAATAATACGTTTAGACAAGTATTTTTATATCCATCAAAAAGAAATAATCATTATTTATAAAATCACAAACAAAATAATTTTTATTTTCATGAGCCAACACATTAAAAAATTCTGTATAATTTTTATTACAGTTGATCAGTATATATGATTTTTTTACTTTTAATACACTTATTTCATCTTTATATAAATTATTTATAATATGATTCTTTCCTTTTTTGGCATAAGTCATTTTGTTATGTAGTTTTAAAAATATATCTTGATCCAACTTTTCATCATCAATTCTATTAGTTAATTGTTTAAACATATTAAATCCATATTCTAAATCTTTTTTTCTTAAATAATATAGTTGATATAATACATTGTATAAACTGCTTGGATAATTATTATATAAACTAATATATTCATCTCTAATATCAAAAACATAATATATTCTCATTTCATTCACCTAAAATAATCTTAATATTTTTTTTAGGCAAAAAATGTTGAAAAAAGGATTATTTTAATAATTCTTCTATTCTTAATTCGATATAATTTTCATCTAATTTTTTTTCTTTTAAGACATCTTGATAATTACCAGATAATCCAAAAGAATCATTGGTAAATAGATGACTCTTATTATCTACAAATTGATACCATGAATATGATGAAGATCCATCAATAACAAATGTTATTTTTTTCTTTGGTAAAATTTCTTTTTGATAATCTTCTGATGTTTGATTGAATCTCTCAATTGATGGCATACTAACAACTCGTATATCAAGGCCTTTTTCCTTTAACTTATTAGCAATGTTAATAGCATCATGTAAATATTCACCATTAGAAATAATAGTACCATCCATTCTCTTCGATTCGCTTCGAACAATATAAGCTCCGTTTTTCACTTCACTTACCTTTGTGGATTCCAATATCGGAACATCTAACTTATTTAATACTAAAACAGCCGGTTTCCTATTTTTTAATATTTCTTTGTATGAGCCTAAAACCTCATTTGCATCCGCTGGATAATATACATCAAGATTTGGAATTGCTCTTAGACCAGTTAATTGTTCTATTGCTTGGTGTGTTGGTCCATCTTCAAAAGATGTAATACTAAATATATATATAACTGGCAAATTCATTAATGCACTCATTCTAAGCGCTGGCTTTAAATAATCACTAAAAGCTAAAAATGTTGAAATGATCGGTCTTAAATTCATTGATGCCAAACCATTACTGATAGCAGCCATTGCATGCTCCCTAACACCAAAGTTAATATTACCTGGGTCATCTGTTAAATCTAGCATAGTTGAAGATGCAACATCAGCACTTCCACCAACAATAAATGGATATTTTGTAACTAGAGATTTTACAATCTTATTAGATGTAACTTTTGTACTTTCTATATTGTTCTCAGGAATTTCATAATATAAATCTTTTAAATCAATAGATGATGTTTCATCTTGTAATAAATTCAATAATTCTTTATCATGTTCATCGAGAGTCATGCACTTTTGCATCCAATTATCAACGACTTGGCCATTTCTTGCATTTATAGTCTCTCTAAAATAATTAACCGCTTCATTACTAACTTGAAAAGGAATATTTCTTAAACCTAGTTTTTCTTTTATGTTAGCTGTATCTTCACTATCAAGTGGTCCTCCATGTACTAGATTTGTTCCTTCTTTTTTTGAAAATTTTCCAATAGTAGTTTTAATTTCAATAATCGTAGGTAAATGTACAGATTTAGCTTCTTTAATTGCATCATCAATACTTATTACATCTTCACCATCATTAACTAAAATATAATGCCAAGAAATAGCTTCAAAACGCTCTTTAATATTTTCATTAAAAGTTTCACTAAGAGGTCCATCTAATGTAACAGAATTAGAATCATATAAAAGAATCAAATTATCTAATTTAAGATTACCTGCTAAAGAACAAGCTTCATAGCTTACTCCTTCCATCAAATCTCCATCTCCACATAATGCATAAACATCAAAGTCAAAAATTTTATCATCAAACCTTTTATTTAAATATCTTCTAGATAGAGCCATACCAACAGCATTAGCAATTCCTTGTCCAAGAGGTCCAGTTGACATATCAACGCCATCAGTTACGCCCAATTCTGGATGTCCAGGCGTTTTTGAACCAACTTTTCGAAATTCTTGTAGATCTTCTAAACTAATATCAAATCCTGCCATGTGTAAAGTAGAATATAATAAAGATGAAGCATGACCAGCTGATAATACAAATCTATCACGATTTACAAATTTAGGATTATTAAGATCAAATCTTAAATGATTAGCATACAATGTATATATTATTGGTGCCGCTCCCAAAGATATTCCAGGATGACCACTAGAAGCATTATTTATAACATCAATACTTAATCCTCTTAAATTATCTATAACTTTTCTATCTAATGGATTGGCTTCTTTCTTTTTTATTAACATAATTTCACTCTCCCATAAAGAAGTTTAAAATACTAAAAATAGTACTTAATCATAATAGATCAAGTACTACTATTAATCTCTGCCTTCAAGTTTCCTTGATAAAGATATCATACCATATACTATATAAAAAAGCAAATTACACTAGTCCCACAATTTTGTTTTATAAGCTTTTTGCTTTACTAATTCTTTAATTGCTTCTACTAATTCTTCTTTGTCTTCACGATATGTTACACCATGCCAAATAGCATCTGTTTTTAAAACTTCTACACTAATCATACCCTTTTCTATCATTTCAAAAACAACATTTGGAATTAGATATTCACATTTATCAAGATTATTTTTGTTTTCTTCTAGAAACAATGGAAAACGCTTTTCAAGATAATCAAAAATATTAGGATAAAAAGCAAAAAAATTCATAGATACTAGTGTATCATTAGTAACTTTAAATGGAGCTTCTCCATCAAGTGGTGTTGCAAGTAGTCCATCTTCTTCTCTAGAAATTGAAGACTCTACTAGTTTTGATAATTTCCCATTTTGTGAATATGCAACCCCTCTTTTAACAGCACCATATTTTGTCAAAGTATTACCAACTAAATATGTAACCATAGCATATTTAGATTCATCCGTATTACTATCTAAATATTCTCTAATTGTTTTAAATGCATCATAGCCATAAAAATCATCAGAGTTAATAACTACAAATGGTTCATTCACTACGTCTTTACAGCATAATATTGCATGCGCTGTACCAAGTGGTTTAGTTCTATCTTCAGGTAATTTAATGTTTTTAGGAACATTTAAATTATTTTGAAAAACATATTTAACTTCTATTTTATCTTCAATTCTTTTACCAACTGTCTCTCTAAAAATATTATAGTTTTCTTCTTTAATTATAAAAACAACCTTTTTAAAACCACATCTAATGGCATCATAAATAGAATAATCAATAATAAATTCACCATTATCATTAATTGGTTCTATTTGTTTTAATCCTCCAAAACGGCTTCCCATTCCGGCCGCCATAATAACTAATGTCATTTAATCCCTCCTAATTATATTTATATTATATCTAAATTTTAAATTTATTCCAATAAAAATAATTGTTTTCAATATAAAAAAGTTGATAAATCAACTTTAATCTTATTTCACTAAATTTTTAATTCTCTTATTTATTCTTTCTTTTCCTAATAATCTGAGTATTTCATATAAATCAGGAGTCATTGATTTTGTAGTTACTGCTACTCTGATTATTGTACTAAAGTCCGCAATACTTCCTTTGTAATTATCTGGATTTAATTTATATTCTTTCATATTAGTACAATATCCAAGAGAATCTGCTGCTTCTTTCATTTTATTAAACCATGTATCTTTATCATCATTTTCATTATAATATTTGTCAAAGTATAAATTTAAAGCATTGCTTATATCACTTTCATCACTAATTTTTTGCCATTCATAATTATGATCTTTATTATTAAAGATATTATCATACATATACCAAATGTGATTTTTTATATCAGAATAATTAATATAATCTTTTCTAGGTTTTTTCTGCTCTCTTTCAATATTTATTATATTCATGTAATAATCTTTGTCACTTTCAATAATGTTTTTTAACTCTTCATCATATTTACTTGCCCAATTTAGTGATTCATCAAGTAACTCTTCTTTTGTCATCTTTGAAATTATATCTTTAGAAATATTATTTAATTTTTCTAAATCAAACAACGCTCCAGAAGAAGACATTTTCTTTGGTGAATATTTAAATTCAATAAAAGATTTTTCAGGATTAGCTGTGTGCCACTCTTCATAATTAGAATTAATAATAGTCATTAATGCTTCAATTACTGCTAATGTTGGATATCCATATTCATCATAATATCCCATTGAAGCTTCAGGATCTTTTCTTTTTGATATCTTTCTTACAGTATTGCCTTCCTTTTTAATAATAAGAGGAGTATGAATATATTTAGGAGGTTTAAAACCAAAAGCATTAAACATTTCTATATGTTTAGTAACACTTGGAAGCCATTCTTCCCCTCTTACTACATGAGTTGTATGCATCAAATGATCATCAACAACATGAGCGAAATGATATGTAGGAAGCATATTATCGGATTTCATAATAATATCATCAATATCATTTTCACTTAAACTTAATCTTCCTTTTACTAAATCTTCAACTATAATTTTTTTATCAAAGTTCCCATTTGATCTAAATCTTATAACGTATGGTTCATGATTCTGAATTCTTCTAATTTGCTCTTCAACGCTTAATTTACGACATTTAGCGAATACTCCATAATAACCAGTTCTTCTTTTTCTTGCTTCTTGACTCTTTCTCATTTCGTCTAATTCTTCTTTAGTACAAAAGCATGGATATGCTCTGCCTAACTCAATAAGTCTTTTAATGTAAGCATGATAAATTTCTTTTCTTTCACTCTGAATATAAGGACCATAATTACCAACTATCTTTCCAAGATACTCATATTCATCAGGTATTATCTTGTAATGTTCTAGTGTGTTCATAATTAATTTAACTGCATCTTCTACTTCTCTTGCTTTATCAGTATCTTCATTTCTTAAAAAGAAAACACCATTAGAATTTTTAGCTAAATTATAATCGATTAATGCTTGAAAAAATCCTCCTAAATGCATATATCCAGTTGGAGATGGCGCAAACCTAGTTACTTTTTCTCCTTCTTTTAATTCTCTGGCAGGATATAAATTCTCATAATACTCTACATCATGTTTTAAATTTGGAAATATTAAATTTGCTAAATCATTATTTGTCATATTATTCACCTCAAAACTAGATTAATTATATAATATTTTTTATGTTTTTTAAAGGTTTTTATTTGATTTCTTAATTTTAACAGTATATGATAATAGTTGGTGATGATATGAATACAGAAAATTTAGTTAAATATTATAATAAATTTAATGAAGATAAAAGATTAACTAGAAGACATGGACAAGTAGAATTCACAACAACGATGAAATATATAAATAAGTATTTAAAAGAATTTAATAATCCCAAAATACTAGATATTGGCGCAGGAACAGGTAGATACACTATTCCGCTTTTTGATACCGGATACGATGTAACTGCCGTTGAATTAGTCAAACATAATTTGATGTATATAAAAAAGCAAAGGCCTATGATAAAATCCTATTTGGGCAATGCTATTAATCTTAAAAAATTTAAGGATAATTCTTTTGATATTATTTTACTTTTTGGACCAATGTATCATTTAGTTAGTAATGAAGAAAAAATACTAGCCTTAAAAGAAGCCAAAAGGCTTTTAAAGGTTAATGGAATTTTATTAATAAGCTATTATATGAATGAATATTGTATTATTAAACATGGTTTTATTGATAGAAATATAAAAAAGGCATTTCAAAATAAAGAGATAGATAACAATTATCACATAATATCATCAGAAAATGATTTGTATAGTATGTCAAGGTTAAGCGATATAAATAAGTTTAATAAAGAGGTCAGTCTTAAAAGAATTAAAATAATTGCTCAAGATGGTCCAAGTGATTATATAAGACCATTTTTAAATAAATTAGATGATGAAGAGTTTAAGTTGTTTATTGATTTTCATTTAAAAACTTGCGAAAAAAAAGAACTACTTGGTGCAAGTAGTCATTTATTAGATATTGTAACAAAGTTAAATTAGCTTTGTTTTTATTTTTGGCAAACAGCGCCTATTTGTTCATATGTTTTTAATATTCCATCTAAAGTTATTTTGTTATCACTGTTAACAATACTTTTTGTTGAAGGTTCATCACTTACTAGTTTAGCTATATCAAGTTTTGTATAATCAATTTTAGTAGTTGCAACCACTTCATTGTTACTGTTTGTTACGCTAAAAGTATAACCACCATATTTGCTATTCATACTTGAATACAAATTGTTTAAAGTATCTTCAAATTGTTTTAATACAGATGCATTAGTAGATGTTACCTTTTCTACAGTTTCAACTTTATTAACTATTTTATCAGTTGAATAAACTGTATATGTTGAGTTAACATCATATCCATTAGTTGAGTCACTCTTAGATAATGTACACTTTGTAACTACCTCTTTGTTTACTACGTCCTGATTATTACTTTTATTGTCATTTTTATTAGTTAAATTGTTGCTTGTTTTAGCACCACAACCTGTTGTAACTAATACTACACATAAAAATAATAATAAACTACCAAATACTTTCTTTCGCATAATTCCACTCCTTTTTTATTATATTGATAATATATCATACATAATACTAATATTCAAGGAGTTTAATTAAAATACCTAATTATTACTTTATATCATTTTTTATTGCCTTGGAATGAGATTTTAATATCATCACTCATCATAGTATGGTAAATATACTCTTCTGCTGATGAATTCTTCTTAGGCTTTTCAAATGTTGTAATTATTAAATGTTCTAATTCAATATCTTTAATATCAAAGGTATGTAATAATTCAATATATTTATCAATTTGATATTTTAATAAGCTATCAATATTATCAAATTTATGAATACCCCTATTATTGAAGTCTGCATTTTCAAACCAATACCAATTATCATTTTCTTTATCTTTAAAAGCCAAAAATGAATGGGTTGGATAAATATTCTCGTAATCAAGTTTTATCATTTCATAAAAAGTTTTTACAATATATCCATTTTCTTCAAACCATTGTCTTTCTAATTCTACTTGATCCCAACAATTACCAACTTTGTTATTAATCCCCTCTTCTGCAGATTGTAAAGTATACTTATTGTACCAATCATCGTTAAAATCTTGATCATAAAAATGATGAATTTTACCATCTTTAGATAGATAGCCATACGTTATATTTTCTTGCATGAATTCAAATAATTCGTTTGGAGTTAAAACGTTGTTATATTTATTCATAAAATCACCCTTTATTTATTATTAAATTCTTTTATCTTCTTTTTTGCTAAACTAGTACGAGCTTTACTAACCCAATCTTCTCTTTGCCCAAATGCTAAATCATCTGTTACTATTCTAACACGATCTTTATTTTGAAGAATATAATCAACCGGAACATATTCGTCATTTACAAATGCACCAACCATGGTATTTCCAATATCAGTGTGCATTTTATATGCAAAATCTATTGGAGTTGATCCTTTAGGGAGCTCTATAATATCACCTTTTGTTGTATAAACGTAAACTTTATCTGAAAAAAGTTCATTTTTCACTTGATTAACAAATTCTTGATTATCACCAAACATAGAATTAATCTCTGTCAATGATTTAAAAAATTGAAATTTATCTCTTAAATCTTCCTGCATGACATTTCTAGCATCACCCTTTTTAAAATCCCAATATGCTGTAAGACCAAAAGATGCAATTTTGTCCATTTCAAATGTTCTAATTTGTGTTTGAACCAACCTGTCATCTGGTCCAAAAACAGTTGTATGCAAACTCCTATACATGTTTGTTTTTGGATTACAAATATAATCTTTGAATTTATCATTAATAGGAGGATATTCATTATGAATTATACCTAAAGTTCTATAACAATTTTCAACTTCATCCACCATAATTTTTAAAGCTAGTAGATCATGTATATCAGATAACTTATTGCCCTCATTTAATCTTTTATAGATGCCATAAATATTTTTTGTTCTTACCTTTATTTCGTTTGGTATATTTTTATCGTTTAATAATATTTGAATTTTACTTAACATTTCTTGCAGACATTGCTTATTTGAATCTTCTATTTTCAATTTTTTCTCTTTTAATTTCTTGTACACATCTGGTTTTAAATATTGCAGAGCTAAATCTTCTAATTCTGATTTTACTCTATATGCTCCTATATAATAAGCAAGGGGAACAAAGATTTCTATTGTTTCTATTGCATTTTCTTTCTGTTTGTATTCAGATTTATACTCTAATGTTCGCATATTGTGAAGCCTATCAGCTAATTTGATTATTATAATTCTAACATCATCGGTAATACTTGTTATGATTTTTCTTGTATTAGCATAATTTTGATCTTGTTTCGAGGAAAAATTCATTTTAGCTAACTTAGTAACACCGTCCACAAGACTAGCAATGTTTTGATTGAAATCATGAGCAATATCTTCTTTAGTGATATTAGTATCTTCTAAAGTATCATGTAAAAGCCCAGCACAAATCGTATCACTATCAGCATGCAATTCTGCTAAAATATAAGCAACATTTAAAGGGTGAGTAATATAAGGCTCTCCACTTTCTCTCATCTGTCTACAGTGCAAGTTATTAGCATAATCATATGCTCTTTTAATTTTTTCACTTTCACATGGATTATATTCATCTACTTTTTCAATCAATAAATCTAATTTCGTACAATTCATAATATACCTCCCTAAAAAAAATGACGCTATACATCTATATAGCGTCAGCACTCACAAAGCAAGGAAGTTTGCATAAACAAATTGTATTAATAATATTTTTAATATTAATACATATTTTCACATATTTGCTAAATAAAAATCCATTATTTAAATAAAGCATATTAAGTCCTCACTTTTATAAATTAAGTCAATTCTAATAATTTTTTTCTTAAAAGTCAACCCAATTTTTTATATTATTTTTTTATGCTTTTTATAACTTTTTTTAATAGTTTTAAATGTAAATTTTATTTTTTACATCTTTTTAACGATATCACTAAAAGATGTTACAGTTTTTTTGAAGTTCACTAATTCCAATTAATGAAATCAAATAATAAGTTGCATCTTGTTTTGGCTCTCTTAACTCATTGATAAAATTTATGGATTCAAGAAGAATTCTATCACATTTATATATATCCAAATTCATACGTTTGTCTTTTTGAATAGTTCCTACACAGCAAAAAAATGAATCACAAAGATTCATTTTGTTATTATTATGGTGTTCCCGATTGGAATCGAACCAACGACCTATCGCTTAGGAGGCGATCGCTCTATCCTACTGAGCTACGAGAACATTTATCAAAAAATTGATAAACAAACTATAGTTTAATAGTTTTTGGTTTTGGAAGAGATAAAAAATTTTTATTATGATTTTCTAATCCATTTATTATAATTTGACTTTGTTTAGAAACAGTATATTTAGATAATGGTGATGACTTAGAGGTAAGTAATACAACATCATCAGCAAGTAAACCACCGTCACTTACCAAATCATAAAAATCTTTTTCATTATTAGATTTCAAATGTCTGTTTAATAATGTAAAAATTGCTATACCATTCTCTTGATTTTCATTGTAAATTCTATTTACCAACATATAATTAACAAAATCCGTATGAAATCGTTCCTTAATTGAACTGTTATCACTATTCACTATAGGAAGATATTTTCTTAATAGAGATTTTTTCATAATCAATTCATCAGCAAAGTGATACAAACAATTAAAGGTATTTAATTTTTCAATGTAATAAAAATTATAATATGATGCAAATCCCTCTTCAAAAGTTTTCTTTGCTTTGTTAGCCTGTTCAGTAACCTGTTTTATTTCATCCCATCTATAATTATCGCAACAATCCCAAAACATCATATCAGCCTTAGCAAAATCAATAGATTTATTTATTAAAGAAACATCATTACTATTATAATATTCTTGATGCTTTTCTAACTCCAATAATTTCAATAATTCTTTCATAACCCCTCCGAAAAATAATACCCAAGATTATCTTAGGTATGTAAACATAAGTATCAATGCAAAATTAAATACATATGCCAATGTTGTACGTGCCTTGTATCCAACTTCAGCTATTGCAACAACATCATCAACAATATTAACAATCCAACTTTCCATATATTTTGGTACCTTCATAGCAACAGGAAACATATGAGAAGTTATTATATCTTTTTCTATCTCATTAAGCGTAAAATACTCACTGGCATTTTTTAAAGCATATTTAGGATGATTAACTAGTGTTTTAAGTTTAGTTTTTGGACCACTTGCCTTATTATCTTCAAAGAAGAAATCATGTAAAAGCCCAGCTCTTGCAACACTTACATAATCAAGTCCTAATATTTTACTTATTTTGTAAGAATAATAAGAAACTCTCATTGAATGTCCTTTCCTGTCTAATCCATGGTGTACAATTTCTTCCATCTCATTAAATTTCTTATTTTCTAATATATCTTGAACCAGAGTATTGTAACGTTTATCTAGATATTTATCTTTATCCATTTAATTACACCTCAATAAATTCTTTTTTCAACCTGTAACATAATACCATATTTTTCGTTTTTTTTCAAGTATTAACCAGTATATCAAAAAAGAAGGCCTCATAAGCCTTCAATCTATATAAACGCTAAACGTTAGCGTCACAGTATATATTATGGATTATAAGTTGAATTTGTTACATATTAATTTATTTTTTTATCTATTACTTAAATTTATTCATATATCTGCTTTTTATGAACTATATGCCATTATTTTGCTTTATTACCATTACTATCATATAATTTGCCAAGATATGTTTCTTTTAAACCAGAAAATTTTTCTAAGCTAGATAATAATCCTTTAAAATTTTCCGGATTTTTATTCATTGCTTCTAATTTTTCTGGGGTAATCAAAAGTTGTTCATAAATGCTTAATACATTAGCAATATTTTCTGATTCTCCCAATTCATATAATTTTTGTAATTTGATTTCTAAGTAATCCAGTATCGTAGATTGAATACTGCCCAACACATTTTGTTCTTCGTTGATATGCCTGATTTGATAATTTAATTCAATATTTCTAAATAATTGAAATGATTTATTAGTATCTGGAATAAATTCATGTAATTTTTGTTTAATATCAGTTATTCCATTGTTAGAAAAATACGATTTTAAAAGCGTTTCATTACCAATAACTTGAATCAATTGATTAATTATTGATGCCTCTATGTAATAGCCACTAGATATTTCTGATGTTCTTGATGGAATACCAGCGCACGCAATAATTTCAGTAAATCCTTCAGTTAATCCTCTATTTTGTGACTCTAGCTCATCTGTTGGATAAGTATCAAATCCACAAAGTACAACACCAGAATCAGGATTATACTTACTAGATGCCATGTGAGATAATTCATGTAGTAACACTTGTGAATATTCTTTCCAATAATATTCATCGGGATTAGTTGTCTGGTTAGCAATTTCACGTATTTTACTTAATTCTGATTTTTCCATTATTATTTTATTGTTTAAAGTATCATATTTTGCTGGTGCACCATAACTCGAAGAAATCTCACCTGTTCCATCAAAATCAAGATTTAATTCAGTAGACAATGTGCTGACGTTTCTATAGAAATTATCTCTACAACCAAGTGGCATTATATTTTCTAACCATATTAAAAAATCATATAAATATTTTTTATTTTCGATTTTATCATTTTTAATTACTAAAGATCTAAGCAATTCACTATCATATATATAACTGTACTGACTATTAAGTAAAGTATCCAATTCTTCTTTTTCTTTAGCATTTAATTCAATGTAATTACCGTTATTTAATTTATATATATGAATTTTATTATTAGTAAAAGAAACAATAAACGTTACATCATTATATTTAAAGCTTATGTTTTGCATATTATTTCACCCTACAAAAATTATAACACAAAACATTGTTATTCTTACAAATTATTTATAGCTTAATTTTATTTAAAACTTTCTTGATTTATTGTTTTTGTGGGATTCATTTTCCTTAATAATTCTAAAATAAGAACTTCTACTTTATATTTTTCAATATCAAATTTTTATGATATTTTAAATTATCTTTTATTATTTGTTCTTCTTTTTACTAAAGTAGGTCCTTCTTTCTCTTCAACAGGCAAAGAATTATCTAAATTTTCATCAATATATCTTTCGTTTTCATGATTAATATTTAAACCTTGAGATAAAATATTTTCATGGTCCATTGTTTTATCTTTACTTTCAGCATATGCTTCCGATTGTTTTGCAGAAGCTAAATTTTCTAACACTCGTTCTTGTTTTTTTAATTGTATTAAAGCAAAACTAGTATCGTTTATTTGTCTTCTAATTAATCCATCTATTTTATTTTTCTCTTCATAATCACTTCCGAATTTTCCAAGCTTTTCAGTTAAAGCATTTTCTCCTAATTGAGAATTCAAATTATTAAACACCTTTTTTTGATCTTTATTTTTTTTTGCCATATATAAGGTGGCACCACCAATTCCTACAGCAAATGGTGCAAGTGTGGTAGCAAGTAAACTTAAAATTGATGAACTATAAGGAATAGCTTCATCTACCATCATAAGTGGTAAATTAGTTAATACCCAAGGAGCTATACAACTCAAACCAACTGTCAACATCACATCTTGTATTTTTTGAAATTTAGATCTAACTAATAAAAATCTTTTATTTAAAATTTTTTGAGTTGAAAGTACATCCAATTTATTATACTGTTCTTTAACAATAGTAGATAATTCTTTAATTGTTTTTTCTATTTCTTTTTCATCTTTAGAGATTTCTTTATCACTTATATCATATTCACTTGATAAATTTCTTATTACCCTTTCATTAGCATCCAAATCATTTATAGCTTGCTCTACAACTAAATTTCTATTATTTGCCTTTTCTAATTCTATTTGATAATGTATTTCCTCTTCTAGTTTCTCAGATTGAGTTTTAGCTGTAGAGAAAGATTTCAATCTTTTTTTAACGTGAAACTTTTTATCCATTAACGTTCTGATTAATGTTCCAACTCCTAAAGATCCACCTACTAATACTGCAGGAAAGCTTAATGCAGGAATAGCATTGGTAAATGTAGAAACCCCTACACTTTTAATTAAAATTGACGATGAGGAAAAAAATACTAAATAGCCAATCATTGAAAATGACAAAGTAAGACCAGTTTTGTACTCAGGTGAAGTTACCTTTGACATTCTTGTTCTTTCATCACATAGATTAATTTGTTCATAATTTTTTTCTAATTCTTGTTTTAATTCTTTTTTTGTTTTTGTTAAATCTTCTGATTTCATAAATCACATCTCCTGTTTTTCTTACTATATTAACATAAAAAACAAAGAATTGTATAACAAATTATGGCTTTATTTTATTTTTTTATAATTATCCAACTTATTTATATAATCATTAAATTCTTTGAAACTTAAACCCGGTTGCACTTCATAGTACTCTGTAACTGGTCTAGGAATACCACCAGACATTTCAATGTATATTTCATTAATTTTATCTATTGCAGTTGCTTCATCCTTGAAATCGTATATCCCTTTCCTTTGTCCATTAGGATGTTCTATTTGATGTACTCCAAATTCATCATAGTATAGTATAAAACAATGCATATGTTCATCTTTATCATCAGCAATTTCTCCAGATTCATAAACCCTAGTACAAAACATTTTATTTGGAATATTTATACTATCTAATAATTTATGCATTAATAGTACTTGTTCAATACATGTACCAATTTTATTTTCAAGAATTTGTTCAATATTTAATGTTCTATAATTAGTTCTAAATCCTTTCAGATTATTTATATGCTTTTCACCCAACAAATCAATATATCCATATTCTATATTATCCATAAATTTCAAAATATCTTGTGGAGTTCTAATATTAAACATATCTATCACCTTCACATCAATTATATCACACTAATTCATATTTTCTAACAGCAACCCTCTCATCTGAACAATATTCTATAACAAATTTATTTTCCCTCTTACAAATTAAAATACCCATAGTATTATTGTTACTTATTTCTTTTATATTTTTATCTATATAATTCATATACTTTTGAACTTGCGATATATATTCTACTTTAAATTCTGTTACTTTTAATTCGATTACTACATAACAATTAAACCCTATATTGAATAATAGCAAATCTATATGATGATTTCCATCACCAATCTTAATCTTATATTCACTACCTATAAAACTATATGAATTGCCAAGTTCTTGCATAAAAGATTCTATATCTTCCAAAATTAATTTATGCAATTCTTTCTCAGCAACTATTTCTATATTATTCTTATTTCTTAATAATATAGGATTGGGTACTAAATCCTTTACTTCTAATTGTTCTTTATTCAATAATTTATTTCTTGTTTCTATTGATAATCTTTTATACTCATTATTTTTGATTATTTTTCTTAATTCTCTTTTTGATAAATTTCTTTCATATGCAATATTAATATAATATATCAATTCATTTTCATCTTTAATAGATAATAATTCGGAATAATGGCTCCAAGACAATTTGGTCGCCAGTGGCGACCATTTTTCATCTTTGAATATTCTATAATATTGTCTAATACGTCTTAATGTCCTTTCATTATATTTTTTGCCAAACTCAACAACCAATCTATTTGAATAATCATTTAAGATATTATCTCCATACCGACTACCAGCTTCATCCAGCAATTTACCAACCTCAAAGTATGTAATAACTTTATGTCTTTCTTTTGAATAATCTTTAACTTTTGCATATATTTCGTTATCAATTATCTTATTTTTTATTTCATCATAATAATTCATCTTTTTCTCCTTTCTATGGTGGACAAGTTTTAATTTTATATCCTTTTTTATTTAACTTAATTTCTATACTTCCATCTAAATCTGTTCGGTATATTTTACTATCTTTTAAAATATCTAACACTGCCTCTTTAGGATGACCATAACGATTGTTTTTGCCAACGCTAATTAATGAATATTTTGGATTTATACTATTTATAAACAATACACTACTACTTGTATTTGATCCATGATGCCCTACTTTTAAAAAGTCTATGTCATTTAAATTATACATATCTAAAATATCGTTTTCTCTTTTAATACTAGCATCTGCCATAAATAGAAATTTTAAATTTTTGTAATTAAAGTAAATTACACTAGAATTATCATTTTCATTGTCATATAAAGAAGTATTTAAAAATTGCAATTTATAATTACTTATATTTAGTTCTTTAATACAGGAATAATACTTTATTTTCTTTTTCTCTAATACTTTAATTAGTTCTTTTTCTAATTCGTTATATGAACCACAATTGAATATGATATTTTCTACTTTAAAATTATTTACTAAGTTAATAGTTTCACCCATATGATCATAGTCTCCATGAGTTAAAATCATATATTCAATTTTTTTAATACCCAAGGATTTCAAAATATTTACTAACATAGTTGATAAAGAAGACTTTTGATTACTATATTTATTTAATACACCTCCAGTATCCATTAATATAGTTTCATCGTTAATATGAATAATTGACGAATCACCTTGACCAACATCATTTATAATTACATAATTATCTTTGAAAATAGAATTATAATTATAATGAAAAATTAGTAATATTATAAAAAATAAAATATATAAACTTTTCTTTTTTTGATGCCATTTATAAAAAATTAAAGTAATCAGTATAATATATATAATCACTAATAATAATGTAGGCTTTTTAAATATTAAGATGGAATTAATTTTATTAAACATACGACAAAACCGTTCTAGTAAATTAATAAGTGGTAATAATAAATATTTAACCTGGGGTATAATAAGTGTTATTACAGATAATGGAAATATCAATAATGATACCATAGGAACACAAAGCATATTAAAGAAAGGACTCAATAAATTAATTTGAAAAAAATTATAAATAATGATAGGAAAACTTACTAGCCAAGATATAAGTGAAGTAATAAATATTTTAATAAAATATCTTTTACTTTTTCTTATTAATGAACTAAAAAGAATAAGATAAAAAGTAATTATAGAAGATAATAAAAAGCCAAAATCAAAGACAATAAAAGGATTAAAAAATGTAATTATAGTTAACATCAAAATAAACACTTTAACCATAGAAAGTTTTAGATTAAATAACTTATTTATTTTAATAAATATGAACAATATTCCACTTCTTATAATGGATGCAGTAAAAGAAGTTAAAAACATATACAAAAGTAATAACATAATACTTAAGCAAACATTTATAAACTTATTTACTTTATGTTTTTCTAAAAACATATAGAAAGTACCAATAAGTAGTGAAACATGCATTCCAGATACCGCAAAAAGATGACTAATGCCTAGGTTCCTATAAATTAAATTAATATCAGAATCTAACGTATTATCACCAAGTACAAAAGCTTTGATATATTTATTTTCCTTACTATCTAAATTCAATTTATTATATATACTATTCTTAATTTTATAAAAAAGATTTTTGCTTTCTTGCTTTAGTTCGTAAGAATTTATAATAAATGTATAATGTTGATGATGGTTATAAAGATATTCTTTATAATTAAATTGATTAACATTTGTATTGTTTGTTGGTTTTTTTATCTTTCCATCAAATTTAACAATATCCCCAATTTTTAATTTTTTGAATTTATCAATATCTTCTTTTTTTTGAAAATAATATGTGCATTTAATTTTTTCTTTTGATTTCAATAAGAAAGAAATAGATTTTTCCTTTACATCTATTTCTTTAATCATACCAACTATATATTTATCGTTTATGTTCATCTTACTATTATATTTTTTTATTTGTGTAAAATAAATAATATTTAAAAGCGCTACTGAAATCAAGAATATATAAAACAAATTAGATTTTAATATTATTCTTAATTTTGTCAAATAAACTTTGTCCTATTCCTTTTACGTTCATAATATCTTCAATATTTTTAAATTTACCATTTTTGTTTCTATATTCAATTATTAATTTTGCTTTAGATTCTCCTATACCAGTTAAAGTAGTTAATTCATCTAGTGATGCACTATTTATATTAACACTAGAACTCTTAGACGTATTTTGTTTAGTTTTAGTACTAGTATTAGTAGAATTATCAGCACAAGAATCATTATTCAATTTATCATTGTTACTGCACTTACTGTTTTCTTTTGACTCTTTTTCTTTAGTTTCAGTAAAATTTTCAACTTCTTCTTTTGAATAAATTATAATTACCATCTCATCTTGAACCTTTTTACTTAAATTAGTAACCGAAGTATCAGCATCTTTTAATAAGCCACCTGCTTTTTGAATAACATCTTCAACTCGCTTGTTCGAATCAACTTCATATACGCCAGGGTTTTTAACACTACCTTTGATATCAACTTTATACTTATCATTTTCCGTGTTAGTGCTCGTTGTATTAATAATATTATTACTAGTGTCATCGCTTTCCGTTTTTGCACTTTCTTCCTCTTTTATTTTAGAAGTAATAGCATCTGCATCAGTCTTCATTATATTAAAAAAATAAATTCCAATGAACATTAATGCACTAATTACTAAAAAGATTATCCCTTTTAATACTCTATCTTTATATAAATACCACCACTCTTTTATTTGTTCCATAAAAAAACCTCCTTTCATAGGAGATTATTAATCATTTATTTAAATTTTCCTCAAAATTTTTGTTTTCTATTGCGACTCTTTGAACAAATGTTAAAGCTGTTACCAAACAAAGTGTAAAGCTTCCTCCATAACTCATAAAAGGAAGTGGAACTCCCGTCATTGGCATCATTCCAAATATACCCATAAGATTAATTACAATATGCAAAAATATATAAAAAGCAACGCCGTAACATATTATCGATCCTCTATTATTGTGTGATCTTCGACCTATTGTTACTATCCTAGCAAGAACAAGCATATACAAAACAATAACTCCAATACCAGCTAAAAGGCCTAATTCTTCTAGTAGAATAGCAAAAATAAAATCTGTGTGAGCTTCTGGCAAATATAAATACTTTTGAGTACTATTTCCAAGTCCTTTACCTAACAAGCCACCATTATTAACAGCAATATACGCATTGCATACCTGATTACCATCCGTATAGAACTTTTTTTCGCTACAAGGATTAAAAAAATCAAATCGAGAAAGTTGTCTTTCAGATACTAAGTTTTTCCCATTTGTTATTAAAACAAGTGAACCTAATATTATTAAACCAGCCATAATTCCAACTGTTTTAGTCTTAATACTTTTATCTATTGGTGCCAAAAAGAAGATGAAAACTACAACAAAAGCAAAAATCAAAGCTGTACCCAAATCAGGTTGAATTAAAATAAGTCCAAAAGCAATCATGCATATAAATATTGGAAATAAGCTCGTCATATAACTATCCAATCTATTTTTTTGAACCTCATAAAAACTTGCTAACCAAACAATTGAAATTACTTTTAAAAATTCACTCGGTTGCAGTTTTAATGGTCCTATAGCTATCCATGAAGTAGCATGATTTGTTGTCTTTCCGTAAACTAAAACAAATGCAAGCAAGCCAATAGTAACTAACATAGCCGGCCACGATAAAACACCATAAACTTTTGTATTAAATCTAATAATTATTAGTGAAAAAATAAAAGATACTGCTAAAAAAACACTTTGTTTATATACAAAACGATATGGACTAGCTTCATATCGCATAAATGCCGCAATGTTTGAAGCTGAAAAAACCATAACTAAACCGATTGCAAACAAAACAAGAGTAAGTAATAATAGCCATTTATCCATTTTCTTTAGCAAACTATCACACTCCTATTATACCTATTAAATTATATCCCAGATAAATTATTTTGTAAATAAAAAAAGTTGGCATAAACCAACCTTTAACTTGGATCATATACTACTGTTGCATTTCCAGCCCATCCCGTAGAAAATCCAGAACAATCACTTTCATTTTTTCTTACAGTAACATTCGTAAGAGGATTACCGCCAAATGCTGAACTTCCTATTGTAGTTAAACTTTTAGGTATAACCAAATTACTTATTTTATTATTACCAAAAGCATTAGTGCCTATATTTTTTATACTGGCAGTGTTATCATTAGCTCCTTCAAAGATAAGAGTTGATATATTATGAGAATAAAATACATCTTCGCCTATAGAAGTGACACTTGATGGGATGGTTAATTTTGTTAATTTTCCTTGACGCTGATCATTATTAAACGCACCATACCCAATAGTTTTTAAAGTGGATGGAAAATTCAATTCTGATAATTCAGTATATGAAAATGAGTAATCATTAATATTTTCTAGACCATTATTAAACTTTATAGCTTCTAATCCAGTTTCTTCAAAAGCATTTACACCTATAGTTTTAAGATATGACATTTGGCTTAAATCTATTTTTTTTGCTTTTATCTCACCATATTGAACTAATTCTTGTTTATCAACATCCGCATAATAAAATTCATAATCAAAGTCCTCGTTTTGAAGAACTCCCGTTTTTTCCTCTATCTTAAATGTTATTTCACTTTCGTCCTTACCAAATGCCTTAATAACCGTTTGTTTTATATCATCTGCATTATTTTTATCATGAATAATTACCAAATACTTTGAAGTGCCATTTTCTTCATAACTATATCTATTTACCGTAACATTATAGTTTGTAAATGCTTCTGTACCTATTGTGGTAATTTGATCACCATTTTCATTTGTCGCAGGAACCACTAAATATCCATTACTGTCTAATTGATATTTATCCATATCTATTTCCGTTAATACTCCATTAACAACTTTTAAACCAGAATTATCAGAACCGATGGTTCCTCCTCCAGTTCCACTAGTATCAACGTTTGCTGAATCTGATTGTACATAAGTTAATTTTAATCCAAAGATGAATTCTTCATTCGCTGATGGTAATGCTGTTGCTTTCTCATTAAATCTTAATGTCATTTGGAATGTTGCTGTTTCTCCTGCTTTTAACACACTTCCCTTGGTTAGATTCTGTGTCTCCATCAAAAACATTTTCTCTTCTGTTCCATCTATTACATTACTTGGTGGTGTCATTGTTATTTCATCTAGTTTGGCATCTATTGTTCCTGCATTCTCTACTGTTATATCATATGTTATATAGTCACTTGGCTTTTTGAAGCTTACATTTAATGATATATCTGTTGTTTTATTATCTCCTATTTCAGTTCCATTCATATCAGCATCTGATTTTTCTTTCACTGTTGCACTACTTATATATATTCCAACTTCCTGTTACCTTAGCTGTTGTTCCTATATTTAATACTTGTGATAATGCTGCATATCCTATTCCCATAAATACTAACATACAACATAATAT
>CAKPRZ010000006.1 GCA_934183165.1 uncultured Bacilli bacterium
TAAAATTACTGAGGCAAATATAACTAATGATAGTACAGCTAAGAGTAGAGGATTATGGTTAAATAAAAAGAATAATGAATTAGCAATTATTTTCAACAACAAAAGTAATGGCTATGTAACTGCAAGTTCACCAATATCTAGCAAACTATATAATGGAAAAAAAATAGAAAATGGAGCAGTAGCTTTATATCATATAGATGGAATATTGGGTAGAAAAATGGATGGAAACAATTTATATTCAAATTCAAATAAAACTACTTATTTTGTAACTGGTGTAGGAGTAAATTTTGGTAAAGTTGGTTATAGCTATAAAAATTATTCAACTTATCAACAATACTTGCAAACTATATATAACAATGTGGCAGTGGGATATCCTGTTGTTGTTAAGGCCCGTGATGCAGGTGCCCAATATTCATATGTTGTAGCATATGCATTTAAAGCATCAAAAAGTCAAAGAGGTAATAGAGCAAATGGTAGTTTATCAGCAAATGACATATTAGTAATTGATACAATAACTGGAAAATGGTCAAATTTAGGAAATTTCAGACCACTTAGAGAAAGCAATGGAACGTATTCTTTAGGAGTTCCTCAAAGCTGCGTTTCTGGATACACTTACAATAAAACAACAGGAAAATGTATCAAAAATAGTGGAATGGCGCAAAAAGACAAAGTTAGTATTACAGAATTAAATGGTCCTTACATTTCTGGCAAGAATAGTAAAGGAGAAAATCATTTTGTTTACAATAGAAACAATTGGTGGACACTTCGTTTTGCTAAAGGATTAGATGATACAAAGGCAAGTGGTAATCATTATGATGGAGCGGTAGCGGTTTATCATATGCAAAGAATGTTAGGATTTAATTTTGTTGGACAAACATCTGGTGGAGAAAGCAAAGGCTATTTAAATCCAAGTAAAGATAAAAGGAAAACATATTTTATAACTGGTCAAGGAACTAATTTTGATATTATAGGATATAAATATTATGCTAATTATGATTATGCAACATATCTTAGAACAATATATACCGAAATAATGAGGGGATATCCGGTAGCATTGAAAGTTAAAAAGAATGGTAAAGCAATATATGTTATAGCATATGCAGTAAAAAATAAATCAATAAGAACTGCTGGAAAGTTATCCCCAAGCGATATAGCTGTAATTGACCCAACGGTCTCTTATGGATGGAGTAATCTTGGTAATTTTGAAGAATATACCGAAAAAGGTAAATATGTTTTAGCAAAGCATCATATTTTAGCTTCTGCCCAAAGGTTATATAAATATTCTGGCTCGGGACGTGAGTACGGATGTACATCTGGTTCGATAGAAAGCGTATGGAACTCAAAAACCTTATGTTGTACAGATATTATTGGATGGGTATTATGGGATACTGGAATTAGTAATGAGCGTTATCCATCAAGAGGAGTTAGTACGTTGGGTAATGAAATTTTAGGGTTAAAAGTGAATGGTAAACAAGCCTTTAAAACTATACCGGGATCTGGGGAAGATGATGCTTATTCTAAGTTAAAACCTGGTGATCTAATCAAATTTGGTAATTGGCATTTCCAAATTTATGATGATAATAAATATATGTATAATAGTGGTTCAGGAAGATACAAACAAGTTCAGCATCAAATATATGGTCCACCAGGATCTTATACAATATATAGATTAACATACTAGCTATAATTCAAAGAGTGAAAATTCACTCTTTTTCTTTATGTAAACTAATTGTGATGATATAATAGTCATGAGGTATAAGTATGAAAATATTAGAATATATAACAGACAATACATTGATTATTACACCAAATAATATAAAACTAAAAATACTAGAAAAACTTAGTGAATCTAATAATTTTTTAAATGTTAAATTTATGAATTTAGAAGAATTAAAAAGAAAAATATATTTTGATTATGACGTTAATGCAATATTAACTATTATGGATAAATATAATTTAGAAGTAGATATATCTAAAACTATTATGAATAATTTATATTATATTGAAGATAAAAATTATATTGATAGCAAATTATCATATTTGAAATCAATTAAAGAATATTTAGATAAAAATAAATTATTAAAAAAAGATCCATTATTTACTGATTTTATCCATAATAGAAAAGTAATTTGCTTTGGATATGCTAGTATAGATAAGTTATCTAAATCAATCTTGGATAAAATTAATGCTGAAGTGATAATTGATAATAATACCTATAATAATGATTTATCTTTAAATGTGCTTTCAACTTTAGAAGAAGAAGTGGAGTATGTGTTTTTTAAAATTTCAGAGCTATTAGAAAAAGGATTAGACATTAATAAAATAAAAATTGCTAATGTAACTGAAAAGTATTATTATACACTAGATAAAGTGTCAAAACTTTTTAATATACCAATTGATATAAAAGAAAGTTCTATATATTCAACTAAAATAGTAAAAGAGTTTTTAAAGGTTCTTAGAAATTCTACTTTTTCAGATGCTTTAGATTATATTAAAGATAATTTTGATTTGACTAATGAAAGGGTAAATAGTATTTATAACATATTACTTGATATATCTAATAAATATAACGATTTAGATTATAAATTTGAAAATATCTATAAATTAGTTTCAAATGAATTAAAGAGTGTATCTGTTCATACTGAAAAATTGGATAATAAAGTAGAGCTTGTAGACATAAAAAACAATATATTTGATGATGAATATGTTTTCTTACTAAATTTTAATCAAAAAGAAATTCCAACAATTCATAAAGATGAAGATTATTTATCAGACAAAGTTAAAATAGAAAATAATCTTTTATTGGAAACTTCTATCGATGCTAATATTAATGAAAAACAGAGTGTGATTAATAGTCTTAAAAAAATTAAAAATCTATATATAACTGCCAAAGAAAGAAGTATAGATTCTGAATTTTTATTATCTAATCTAGTAAATGAATTAAATATGAAAGTAGAATATAAATCCATAGAAAGTAATAAATCATATTCATGTTTATTTAGTAAATTGCTTCTTGCTAAAGAGTTAGATAATTTAATAAAATATGGTCAAAAATCTAATGACCTTAGCTTATTATACAATAGTTTTAATATAGATTATTTAAAGTATTCAAATAAATTTACTGAGTTAGATAAAGTTTTTTTCTTAAAAACTATTAAGAATTTATCTTTATCATACACAAGTATTGATAATTATTATCATTGTGCTTTTAAATATTATTTAACAAATATTTTAAAATTAGATAAATATGAAGAAAACTTTAATACTAAAATAGGAACTTTATTTCATTATATATTATCTAAAGCATTTACTACTGATTTTGATTTTGAAGCTGAATATGATAATTATGTTAAAAATATGAAATTAGATAAAATGGAGACTTTTTTTATAAATAAATTAAAAAAAGAATTAGAATTAGTTGTTAGTAGAGTAAGAGAATTACATAAAGAAACAGGACTTACTAAACTTTTATTAGAACACAAAATTAGTATAGATATATCTAAAAATATTCCAGTAAAATTTAATGGTATTGTTGATAAGATAATGTATAAAGAAAAGAAAAATACTTTAGTTAGTATAATAGACTATAAAACAGGTCATAACGAAATTGATTTATATAATGTTTTATATGGACTTAGTATGCAGTTACCTATATATTTGTATTTAGTTAAAAAGAGTAATTTATTTAAAAATGTAAGATTTACAGGCTTTTATTTACAACAAATATTATCAAGTGAAGTAACTTATTCTCCTGTTAAAACTTATACTGAACAAAAACAAGATAATATGAAACTTCGTGGATATTCTAATTCTGATTTGTCAATATTAGAAGTTTTTATACCCGATTATGAAGATAGTCAATTTGTAAAATCTATGAAGATGACATCAAAAGGTTTTTATCATTATGCTAAAGTGCTTGACGATAATAAAATAAACAACTTAGTTGATTATATTGATAAAAAAATAATTGATGCTAGAGATAAAATTTTAGATGCTGATTTTGAGATTAATCCTAAACAAATATCTTCTCAAAAAATAGGTTGTGATTTTTGTAAATTTAGAGATATTTGTTATAGAACTAATAATGACTTTGTTAAACTTAAAGAAAATAAATCTCTTGATTTTTTAGGAGGTGAAAATAATGCCTAGATGGACGAATGAACAACAACTTGCAATTGATAAGGAAGGATCTAATATCATTGTATCGGCTGGTGCCGGTAGCGGAAAAACAGCTGTTTTAACTGCTAGAGTTATTAGAAAGTTACATTCAGGGGTTAATATTAATAATTTACTTATTTTAACATTTACTAATGCCGCCGCAGCTGAAATGAAAGAAAGAATTCGCTCATCAATAAAAAAAATACCAGAACTAGAAAAACAATTATCTTTAATAGATGGGGCATATATTACAACATTTGATAGTTTCAGTCTATCTTTAGTAAAAAAATATCATTATATTTTAGGGATTAATAAAAATATTAATATTGCTGATGCTAGTGTTATTTACTATGAAAAAAATAAAATATTAAATGAAATTTTTGATAAAAACTATGAACAGGTTACTGAAGAATTTAAACAGTTGATTTATGATTTTTGTGTAAAAAATGACAATGACATAAAAAAATATATTTTAAGTATAAGTAATAAATTAGATCTTTTATATGATAAAGAAAAATACTTAGATAATTACATAAATGATTTTTATAATGATGTCAAAATAACTAGTGATATTTCTATGTTTACAGAAAAATTATTGGAAAAAATAACTAGTATAAAAGATTTACTTGAACAATTATCTTATGAAGTTGACAGTAATTACATTGACAAATTGTATGATGAGTTATTGTCTTTAATTCAAAGTAATAGTTATGATACTATAAAAAATTCATTATCTATCAAATTGCCTATGCTTCCTAAAAACAGTAGTGATGAAGCTAAGAATATAAAAGAAAACATAACAAGTATCATTAAGGATTTAAAAAATATATGTCTATATGAAAATTCAGATTGTTTAAAGACTAGTATTTATAAAACTAAACCATATGTAGAAGCAGTTATTAATATAATTAAATTCCTTGATGAAAGTATTAATAAGTTTAAATTTAAAAATAATATTTATGAATTTAATGATATTAGTAAAATGGCTATAAGTATCCTTATTAATAACAAAGATATATGTGATGAATTAAAAGAATCATTAAATGAAATAATGGTTGATGAATATCAAGATACATCTGACTTACAAGAGTTATTTATATCACTTATTGAAAATAATAATGTTTATATGGTAGGGGATATTAAACAATCTATTTATCGCTTTAGAAATGCCAATCCATATATATTTAAAAATAAGTATGATAATTATTCCTTGAATAAAGGTGGATATAAAATTGATTTAAATAAAAACTTTCGTTCAAGAAAAGAACCTCTTGATGATATAAATGTTATTTTTAATATAGTTATGGATGACTTTATTGGTGGTGCTGATTACATAAAAAGTCATCAAATGGTTTTTGGGAATACTGCTTATTTAGAAAACGATTTGAAGTCACAAAACAATAACCTAGAAATACTTAATTATGAATTTTCTATAGATTCTGAATTTAATAAAGATGAAATTGAAGCGTTTACAATAGCTAGAGATATAAAAACAAAAATAGATAATAAATATCAAGTGTTTGATAAAGAAACATCATCACTTCGTGATATTGAATATGATGACTTTGTAATATTAATGGATAGAGCAACTAAGTTTGATTTATATAAAAAGATATTTGAATATTTGAATATACCATTAACTAAATATACGGATACCTCTATTACTGATAGTAATGATATTTCGTTAATTAAAAATATAATTTTGTTATTGATTAAATATCATAAAAAAGAGTTTGATATTGAATTTAAATATTCAATGGTATCAATTGCTCGAAGTTATCTTTTTAGATTTAGTGATGATCAAATCTTTAAAATAATGAACAGTGATAATCTATTAGATAATGAAATAGTAAATATTATTAAAGAAATCAATAGAGATTATGAAGGCATAAGTATTAAAGAGTTAATAAATTTAATAATAGAAAAATTTAATATTTATGATAAATTAATTACTGTAGGTAATGTTGAATCTAGTTTAGTAAGATTTGAATATGTATATAATTTAGCTAGTAATATAGAAAATATCGATTATGATATAGAATCTTTCTTTGAATATTTAAAAACAATAATTGATGATGACTTTAATATTAAAGTAATGATGAATGATAATTCTTCGTCATCTGTAAAAATAATGACTATTCATAAATCTAAAGGTCTTGAATATCCTATTTGTTATTATAGTGGTATATATGCAAAGTTTAATGTTTCTGATACTAAAGACAGATTTATTTTTGATAATAAATTTGGAATAATTACACCATATTTTAATGAAGGTATATGTAAAACTTTTTATTCGTATTTATTTAAAGAGAATTATTTGAAAGAGGAAATTAGTGAAAAAATAAGACTATTTTATGTAGCACTTACTAGATGCCGAGAAAAGATGATTGTTGTAGCGCCTTTGGAAGATAAAACCATGACTAGTAGTGTTGAAAGATTAAATTACAAGTCGTTTTTAGATATTTTAAATAGTATTTATAAAAGCATTACACCATATATCAAAAATATTAATATAAAGGGTTTAGAATTAACTAAAGATTATGATCTTGTTAAAATTACTAATTATGAAAATAATATTGATAAAACCTCTAATAGAGTTGAAATAATAGAAAATAATATTATATCTAAAAAAATAGTATCCAGTAGGTATTCTAAATCAAATAAAGGTTTAATTGATTCTAAAATAAGAAATAATATGAATACTGGACTTATGATACATAGTATTTTGGAATTATTAGACTTTAAAAATCCTAAATTAGAATTAGTGGATATGAAATATAGAGAATATATAGAGAGCTTTTTGAAGTGCGGGCTTGATTTTATGACACCATCTATATACAAAGAATATGAATTTGTGTATAATGATGATAGTAATAATAAACACGGTATTATTGATTTGATGCTTGAATATAATGATGAAATTAAAATCATTGATTATAAACTTAATAATACTTCGGATAGTGACTATTATGAACAATTGAATGGTTATAAAGAGTTTATTCAAACGAAGACAAAAAAGAGAGTAAGAATTTACTTATATTCAATTCTTAATAGAGAATTAAAAGAATTAAAGGGTGATATAGATGAGTAAAATATATATTTTTGGACATAAAAAACCAGATACTGATTCAGTTACATCGGCGATCTCTCTAGCATATCTAAAAAAATTTCAAGGGTTTGATGCTGAAGCTAAAGTATTAGGAAGATTGAACAATGAAACTAAGTTTGCATTAAACTATTTTAATGTTAAATATCCAGAGTACTTAAATGATGTTAAGAGTCAAATAAAGGATATTAATTATAATAAAACAGTAATAAATAAAAATTGCTCTGTTAAAAATTGTTATAAAACTTTACAGAAAGAACAAATAAGTGGTTGTCCTGTTGTTGACGATAATAATAAATTAGAAGGAATAATTACCTTAAAAGATATATCTAAATACTGCATAGAAGGAAATTTTACAAAACTAAAAACATCGTATGATAATATTATAAATGCGATTGATGGTGATGAAATATTAAAATTTGATGATGAAATAGTTGGTAATATAATAGTGGCATCATATAGGAGTACAACTTTTTTAAATAATATTGAGTTAGATAATAATACTGTTTTGATAGTAGGGGATCGCCATAGTATCTTGGAATATGCAGTTAACTCAAGAGTTAAAATGATTATTATTGTTGGTAGTGGAGAAATAAAAGAAGAACATTTGAAAATAGCTAAAAGTAACCATGTAAATATAATTAAAACAAAATTAGATACCTTTCATACTTCCAAAGTCATTAGCTTATCTAATTATGTTGATGATATTATTTTAACTAAGGATCCAATTAAATTTGATGAGAATGACTATGTAAGTAATTTTATAGAAATAAGTAATCAAACTAAACATACTAATTATCCAATAGTAGATAAAAAAAACAACTGTTTAGGTTTTATTAGACTGGTTGATGCATCGTCAAAAAACAAAAAACAAGTTATTTTAGTAGATCATAATGAATTAGAACAAAGTGTTGATGGACTAGAAGAAGCAAGCATTATGGAAGTTATTGATCACCATAAACTAGGAACTTTTAAAACTAATAGCCCAATAAATTTTAGAAATATGGCAGTAGGAAGCACTAATACTATTATTCATAAAATATATGAAGAAAATAACATATCAATACCAAGAAGTATAGCAGGTATTATGTTATCAGGTATTATATCTGATACTTTGCTTCTTAAATCACCAACGACTACTCAACTTGATAAACAGGCAGTTGCAAGACTTTCTAAAATAGCTAATATTAACTATGAAGAGTATGGTATAGAAATGTTTAAAGCAGGTTCTTCTATTAAAGGTAAAACATTAGAAGAAGTATTATTTAGTGATTTTAAAGTATTTAAATTTGGCAATATAGATTCTGGAATAGGACAGATAATGACAACAGATTATACTGGATTAAAATTAGATATTGATAAGATGAGAGATTTATTAAATCAAGTGTCTAAGAATAATGAGTATATGGTAGTGGCTTTATTTATAACAGATGTTATGAAAAATGGTTCATATATAATTTATAATGATAAAGCAAGTGAAATATTAAAAGATAGCTTTAATTTAGATCAAATATATCAAGGATTGTATTTAAATAATGTCGTATCTAGAAAAAAACAAATTATACCAGCCATTATGGATGTATTAGAAAGAAAATAAAAATAAAAATAATTTTCTATTTGAACTGAACCCTAAAAGTTGGACAGTTTATAAAGAGAATTATTTTTTTTATTTAAATGAAAAAATTAGGTTGATTATCATTCTTGTAGTTAGATATATTGTTTGATGTATTATTGCTGATATTATTATTTGCATTATTTACATTATTTTGAACAATACTTTCTGCTTTAGAAGTCGTATTATCATCTTTTACTGCGCCAATAATTTTAAAAACAGTTTTGGCATTATTAACAAGTGGTTTTACCTGATAAACAAGAGGGATTGTTTGATTAACAATATTTAAAGTTTTTTGAGTATTACTAAGGAAACTACCCCAATTTATCTTTTTTAACCCCGCTAATAATCCGACTGATTTAGGATAGGCATACATTCCATTTAAACCACTGCCAAACATCTTTTTCCACCTCAGTTTATTATATGAATTTTTTAAAAATAGTTTAATTTTAAATTCATATATGATATACTTTATATTAGTATGATAGGAGGTCTGCCTATATGAAAAACGTTTTACTATTCCCTATAAATATTTTTATTTATGCAGGAAAGGGAGTTAAATATACATTCCGCTTTTTACTTGGAAAAAACAAAAAATCAAAATTAGAAGGAGAAAATCTTTCTAAAGAATTAGAAAAAGTAAAACAAGAAAGTACTGATTTTAAAAGACAGCAAGTAAATGTGTCTTTAGAAAAAAAAGAAGATAAACCTAAAAAGTTAACCCAATTTACTTACGTTGCTAAAACATCAAATGGTGGAAAAGTAAAAGGATGTTTTGATGCCGAAACAAAAGATGATGTTAGAATATTCTTAGTAAATGGAGGATATGAAGTAGTAAGTATTGAACCTGTAAAATTTAATCTAAATATTACTATTGGTTCTGATAAGATAGGCAATAATGATTTATCATTTATGTTAACCCAACTTTCTACTTATGTTAAAGCGGGAATACCACTTATTGATTCTATTAGAATTCTATCAAAACAAGCAACTAAGGCTTCTCACAGAAGAGTACTTGATAAGGTTGTTTATCAACTGGTTATGGGAGAGAAATTTTCTACTGCGTTAGAAAAACAGGGTAACACATTCCCTAAATTACTTATTAATATGATTAAAACATCAGAAATGACTGGTGATCTGTCTGGAACTCTTGATGAAATGGCAGATTATTATACCGAAATAGAAAAATCAAGAAAGCAAATGTTATCAGCTCTTATTTATCCAACTGTAATATTGGTACTTGCGATTGCTGCTTTAGTCTTTGTTATGGTAACAGTAGTACCACAGTTTGTTACAATGTTTGAAAGCAATGGAGCATCATTACCAGCAATTACTAAATTTATTATTAATTTTAGTAAATTTTTAACAGGAAACTGGTATAAGATTGCTCTTGTATTAGCAGCATTATTAATTGTTTATCATTTATTATTTAAACATATCAAAGCATTTAGAAAGTTTATGCAAACAATATTTATGCATTTACCAGTTATTGGTAAGGTTATCATTTATAATGAAGTTACTAATTTGACAAGAACTTTCGCATCACTATTAAATCATAATGTCTTTATAACTGACAGTATGGAGATATTATCAAATTTATCTGACAATGAAATATATAAAGAAATAATTAATAGAACTTTGATAGGTCTTAGTAAAGGTAATAAAATAAGTGAAACATTTAAAGGGGAATGGGCTTTTCCTGTTATTGCTTATGAAATGTTAGTTACTGGAGAAAATACAGGACAACTTGCACTTATGATGGAGAAAGTAGCTGATCATTATCAGAATTTACATAAGAATGCTGTTACAACTATTAAGAGTTTAGTTGAACCAGTAATTATTTGTTTGTTAGCTGTTGGCGTAGGTTTTATTGTTCTTTCAATAGTAATGCCAATGTTTGATTTATATGAGAGTATATCGTAGGTGAGATCATGAATTTTATTATGCTAACTTGGTTCTTTATTTTAGGAATGGTCTTTGGTTCCTTTTTTGGAGTAGTGGGTTCTAGATTACCTGAAGGAGGGTCAATTGTAAAACCAAGAAGTCATTGTCCATATTGTAAACACGTTTTAAAATGGTATGAATTAATACCAGTTTTTTCCTATATAATTCAAAAAGGAAAATGTAAAAATTGTAAAAAGAATATATCTATATTTTATCCGTTAATAGAAATTATTACAGGTTTATTATTTAGTATCAGTTACTTCTATTTTGGATTTACAAAAGAACTTTTAATGGCACTTTTAATTGCATCATTTTTAGTAATTGTTATAGTTAGTGACATAAATTATTTGATTATCCCTGATGAGGTTACTATTTTCTTTTCTATTGTTATGATTATTACTAAACTAATTTGTTATGGTGTTAAAAATACTATTTATTCTATTATGTCAGGTGTTTTGATGTTTTGTTTAATGTATTGTATAATGATATTAGCAAGTAAAATATTAAAAAAAGAGGCTTTAGGTGGTGCCGATATTAAACTTATGTTTTTTACAGGACTTGTATTAAATCCAACCCTTGCTATTCTTGATATATTTGTATCAAGCCTTTTGGCTTTACCTATTTCAATAATATTTTTAATAAAAGATAGAAACAATGTAATACCATATGGACCATTCATTTTAATAGGAGTATTCTTAATATATTTCTTTAGTTAGGAGGATTATTATGATTTTAGAAGTTAGTGATTCACAAGTATTAATAAGCTTATTTGGAAGCTTTTTAAACATTATTCATATTGCGGCCCCTATATTACTAATCATTTTTGTAACAATAGATTTAATTAAAGCTGTTGCTTCACAAGACAATGAACAAATTAGTAGAACTGTACATAGTATTAAAAACAGGATAATTGCCTGTCTTGCCATTTTCTTCTTACCAACAATTGTAGAAATAATGTTTTCTAAAGTTTTTATAAGTCTTAATGTAGATGAAAGTGAATATAACAAAATTTTATCTACATATCATTCGGTAATTAATTCTAAGGATATTAAAGTAGAAGATGATAGTAAATCAACAGAAATTAAAGGCAACTTAATGTATTCAATTGCTGATAATAATAAGGATGTTGATAAACAAACAAAAAATGAAAAGGACTTTTCGAGTCTATCTAAGAATATGACAGAGTATTTGTTTAAAAATGACTCGTTTAAAATTTTATTAGAGCCAGTAGTTGATGATGAATTTTCTATTAACTACAAAGATAATAAATATACACTAAGCTCTAAATTAAATATAAACTATGACAGTTTAACTTTAAATGAAACAATTGATGATGGAAATTACATCGTTAGTAACGTAACTTTAAATAACGCTAGTGTTAATAACTCTAAAGAAAAGGCAACAATTTTATTAAGTTATTATTATAAAAAAGATACAGAAAAAGATAATTATAAGTTATACAAAATAAATTTAGAAGAACAAAAAAAAGTTGAAGAATATATAGAAACAGTAAAAAGTAAAGAAGCAGCAAAAGATATTATATCTAGCGAAAAATATATTTCTAACGATACTACTTATGATTATAGTAAACTTGATAAAATTACAGATTCAAAGCTAAAGGAAATAATAAATAAAAATAGAAATAATATGGTATTATTATCAACTAAATCATCTTCTGCAACAATAAATAGAGCAACAGGGTTCTTAATAAGAAATGGTGTTATTGCTACCTCATGGAGCTATTTTGGAGCATCATTAATGAATGGTCAAACAATAATTGTTAGTGATGTTAATAGAAAAACATATAAAATAAATGGTGTAGTTGCTATTGACACAGCAAGGGATATTGTTGTGTTAAAACTAGATAAAGAAATGAATGGAAAAGTCACTTTTGATGTTAGTAATAATTTATCAAAAAATGATCCAGTAGTTGCTATAACAAGTAAAACAGGAATTGGCTTTACAACAGTAACAGGTATTGTTTCATCTAATAGTGATAGTCTTATTAATGTTTTACCATTATCTAAAAATGATTGGGGATCACCTGTATTTAATAGTAATGGTAACGTAGTAGGAATTAATACTGCTAAAATACTAGATAAAGAATTTTCAACAGCATCCAAAATAGAAAATTTAAAGACATTACAAGACCAGTTATTAACGACAAAATTTAATGATATTAAAACTACATCGCTAGAGGCTTTAAAGACACAATATTTCTATAAAGATAAAAATAAAGAACAGATAAGTAAAAATATTCCAGATAAAATTTGGAAAAAATATAAAAAGATAGGTAATATTGAAAATAATATAATATTAGATTTAGTTAAAGCTGATTATTATGATAAAGCAGTTAGTCTAAGATATCAAAATACTACTTATGGAACAATAGATAATATGGAATATGCTAGTGATTTTATGAATGATTTAAAAAATAGTGGATATAGAGAGGTAACTTCTTCAGAAACTAAAAAATTCTATAAAAAAGGATCTAAAAAAGTTATTATAATTAGCGAATTTGATTATTTAATTATTGTTTTAGTAAAAGGAGGTATCCTATGAACTACGTTTTAAAAAAAGACCATAAACTAAAACAGGGTGCTAAACTAAAACGCCAAGAAAAATTAGAGAAAAAAAGAAAAATGTTAAAGAGAATATCTATTACATTTATGATTGCATTTTTGGTAGTTTTAATTTGGATAATCTTTTTCGAAAATAGAAGTTATAATCATACATTTGAAAATGATTCTTTGTCATTTGATTATGACAGCACATGGAAAGTTAGTAAAAATGAAACAAATTCCATTTCATTAACACATAAAACAGATAGTATTATTGATATAAATATTTCAACATTAAATAGTAATTATACAAATAGTAGTATTGAACAAGTAGTAGATGAAGTTAAATATGATATTAAAAATCAAAAATCAGATTATAAATTACTAAAAGAAGAAAAACAAAATATAACCCAAAACAATTATGAAGGTTATAAAATGTTATATGAAAATAAAGATAATCAATCACTTATTATAGCTTTAAAAAAAGGCACTACGTTAATTGTAATTAATTATATATCAAAAGATAAATACTTTGATATTGTCCTAGATAGTTATCAAGGAATATTAAGCAGTTTAACAATAAAATAAAAAAAGAATAAATAATATAGGAGGTTAAGATGAATAATGAAGATCAAAATAATTTGAAAAAACAATCTAATTATCAAACACCATCAAAACTTCCTAATGATATGTTAGAACTTGTAAGTGGTCATAAGAATATTAATACCAATACTGTTAGTGATAAAAAGGATGTACCAAGAGGAACATTTATAAATGTTCCAGTAGAACCACTAAATGTTAATAATAAAATAAATAATGGTGTAAATTCAACTACAAATAATAATGTTAATATTAGTTATAATTCTAATAAATCAAATAATATATTTATTAATGAAATGACACCTAAAAAGAGAAATGTAAACACTTTAAATAATTTAAACAATAATAACACAAATAACAATACTTCTGTTAAAACTCCAAATCTAAGTCTTACTATAGATCCATTTGGAACAGGAAATACTACAAAAAAAATAAACAATAAATTTAAAGAAAATAATTCTAATACACCATCAGGTATGTTTATAAATTCTGGCTTGATTAATAATAATGAAAATAATAATATACCAAATCAAAAAGTTGAAAAAAATATATCTAAAGCAAACAGTGCTCAAGAATTAAAAGAAGCTACAAAAGGGTTGGAACCAATAAAAAATGATGAACCAACTTTTAAGAAGATGAACATTGAAGATTTAATGAGAAATGTATCAATTCCAAAGTTAGAATTAGAAGTTAAAACTAAAAAAGAAAATAAATGGTTTTTATATTTAGCTGTTGGAAGCGGATTTCTTTTTGCAGTAGTATTAATGATTGCTATTTTTGAAAGTGGAATAAGCATAAGTTTTGGTGGAAAAAGTGCTAACTATGAAAACAAGAAAGCCAATGCAGTTGATGGTGGAACAGTTGTTGTAACAGATAATATGTATACAGGAGTAACTGTTAAGAGTGAAGATGATGCTAGAAAATTAATTGTAAAAGATTCTGATAATCAAAAAGCAAAATGTAGTGATACAAGAGTAAAAGAAGTAGAATCAAGAATTGAACAAAACTATAAGATAACTGCTGTAAATCTTTGCGAAATGGATTATAATTTAGCTCTTGAGATAGAAAAAACTATAAAAAGGGTTTATAAAGAATTTCCCGGATTAGAGGGATATATTACAAATTTAACTTTGAATAATATGAAAGCTGAATCTACTATTGCTTCATTTTCATCAGCTAAAGTATTTGCAAAATCAGGTACTTTTACTACTTATCCTCATGTTTATAAGATGTCAATATTTTTAAACTCTTCATATTTTTTAAATATACCTACTTTTGATGCTGAACTAGAAAATATGGTAAGTAGTGAATATTTTCCACCTAACGCTAATAAAGCTTCAGTTTTTTCTCATGAATTAGGACATTATATTTCTTTTATAGCACATTTAAACTATACAAAAGAAATAAATAAATTATTACTTCTTAATATGGATAATAGAAAAGCCTATAAGAATATTATTACGCTTTATAATGATGGAGATTTTTCAATGAAAATGATTCAAGAAGCTTTTGAAAATTATAAAAAGAAAAATCCTAATGGATACAGTGATGTTTACTCTTTTAGATCAAGTATATCAGGATATGCTTCAACTGATGTTTATGATGAGACTATAGCCGAAGCTTTCCATGATTGTTATTTGAATGGTAATAATGCTAAAGAAGCAAGTCAAGAAATATTAAAAGTATTAAAAAAATATTTTACAAAATAAAAGTACATTGTACTTTTTTTATATATAAGGAAAATTTTTTGTTTCTTTGTTTTGTCTAAAATTGTATAAAAATCATATTTTATGAGATAAATAAGTCTTGTTATGATATAATTAAATGGGTGATGATATGGAATTAGTTATAGATAATAATAAAATTAATTACATACAATATGGTAGTGGCAAAGAAAATATTGTCTTACTCCATGGTTGGGGACAAAATATAGAAATGATGATGCCACTTGGCGATAGATTACAAAAAAAATATAAAATAACTATTCTTGATTTTCCTGGATTTGGTAAAAGTAGTGAACCAACAGAAGTATTAAGTATATATGGATATTGTGATATTTTGGAAAAATTATTAGAACATCTAAAAATAAAGAATCCTATAGTAATGGGTCACTCGTTTGGTGGAAGAGTAGCAATTGTCTATGCTTCTAGAAATAAAACAGAAAAATTAGTATTGTTTGGTAGTCCATGTGTAAGACTTGAACAAAAGGTATCGCTAAAGGTAAAACTTCTTAAATCGTTGAAAAAAATACCATTCCTACGTAAATTTGAAGATTTTGCTAAAAGGCACATGGGTTCTAGAGATTATAGAAATGCAAGTGGGGTAATGAGAAATATATTAGTTAAAGTGGTTAATGAAGATTTAAGTGACTGTGCAAAAAAAATAAAAGCACCAACACTACTTATTTGGGGAGATAATGATACAGAAGCTACTTTAGAAGAAGCAAAAATGCTTGAAAAAATAATTCCTGATGCTGGGCTTATCGTATTTCCTGGATGTACACATTATGCATACCTTGAAAATCTTGGACAAGTAATTAGAATCTTGAATGAATTTTTATAATAAGGGAGGACATGATATGATTTTATACTTTTTTGCCTTTTTATTTATAATTATTTATGTTATTAGAGTTGAAAAAAGATCTCTTCATATGCTTCAGCAAAATCTATATAATGAAAATAATAGATATATAAAATGGGTAAATAAAAATATAAGTATAACAATATTGAATTTTGGTTTTAGTGCTATTATTCTTATTATCTTTTCATTAATACTTAGAGATAATAACATAAATAATTTAATCTTACTAATAACTATGATAATTTATTTTGTTAGCTTTTTTAAAGAAGGAAAAATATCTTCTAATAACCAAAATAAAAAACCTTTAGTTATAACAGCTAGGATTAAAAGACTAATTTGTACGTTGATTATAATTTATTTATTACCAATTGTATTTAGTTTTATTTATCAGGATAAAACATTGGTGTTTTTATTAATTGAAGTAATACTAGCAACATTTAGCTTTTATACTTCATATTTAGCAGTAATAATTAATTATCCTATCGAAAAACTAGTATACAAGCATTATTTCAATATGGCTAAGAAAAAATTAAGTGAGATGAAATCTTTAAAAGTAATAGGGATTACGGGAAGTTATGGTAAAACAAGTAGTAAAAATATTTTAAATGATATTCTAAATATTAAATTTAATACTTTGGCTACACCTAAAAGCTTGAATACATATAATGGATTAATGATGACTATTAATAATAAACTAGATAAATTTGATGATATTTTTATTGCTGAAATGGGTGCTTATGTTAGAGGCGAGATAAATGGACTATGTGATTTAGTAAATCCTAAATATGGAATTATAACTAGTATTGGTACAGCTCATTTAGAAACATTTGGAAGTGAAGAAAATATAGTGAAGGGTAAAATGGAACTTATTGAACATTTACCTAGTGATGGTGTAGGCGTTTTGAATGCTGATGATCCTAAACAAGTTAACTATAAAATAAAAAATAACTGTAAAATAATTTGGGTAGGTATCGATAGTGATTCTGCTGATATTAAAGCTAGTAATATTAAAGTAAAAGAAACAGTTACAACATTTGATGTTAAATTTTATAATGATGATAAAACTTATTCATTTGAAACTAAATTATTAGGAAGACATAATATTTATAACATTTTATCAGCATTAGCACTTGGATATTTATTTTCTATTCCAATAAAAGATTTACAAACAGCTGTGAAAAGAGTAAAACCAGTAGAACATAGATTAGAAATCAAAAAATTAGGCAACTTCTATCAAATAGATGATGCATATAATTCTAATCCGGTTGGTGCTAAAGGGGCACTTGATGTTTTAAGTGGAATTGATGGTTATAAAATAGTAGTAACACCGGGAATGGTTGAATTAGGAAAAAAAGAAGATGAATTAAATAAAATATTTGGTACCCAGATAGCTGATGTTGCAGATTTAGTCATCTTAGTAGGTAAGAAAAAAACAAAGCCTATTTACGAAGGACTTTTAGAAAAAAAATATCCTGAAGATAAAATCATTATATTAAATGATGTTAGGGATAGTTATAAATTAATTAATAGTTTAAATGAAAAGAAGAAAGTGTATGCATTGTATGAAAATGATTTACCTGATACATACAATGAATAAGGAGGATTTATGATAAAATTAGGTGTTATATTTGGCGGAGAAAGTGTTGAACATGAAGTAAGTATTATTTCGGCTGTTCAGGCTATGAATAAAATGGATAATGAAAAATATGAGATTATCCCAATTTATATTACAAAAGACAATGAATGGTATACAGGAGAAATATTAAAAGACATTGATATATACCAAGATATGCAACTATTAAAAAGATATACAAAGAATGTTGTTTTGATAAAAAGAAAAGGTAGATTTATATTACAGAGTCAAGGATTCTTTAGAAGAGAAATCAAAGAATTAGATCTTGCTTTTCCAATTGTTCACGGAACTAATGTTGAAGATGGAACATTACAAGGATATTTAAAAACAGTAGGTATTCCATTTGTTGGAAGTGATGTTTTAGCAAGTGCAATCGCACAAGATAAAGTTGTTCAAAAACAAGTATTTACATGTAGTGATTTACCACTAACTGATTATATTTGGTTTTATGATAGTGAGTATCTAGATGATGCTGATTCTATAGTAAAAAAAGTCAAAAAGATAGGTTATCCAGTTATAATAAAACCAGCTAATCTTGGAAGTAGTGTTGGTATTTCAACTGCTCATAATGATGATGAATTAAAAGAAGCAATTGAAGATGCTATTAATTATGACTCTAAAATAATAGTTGAAGAAATGGTTAAAAATTTAACTGAAGTTAATATTAGTGTCGTTGGTAACTATGAAAGACAAGAGCTTAGTGTTATAGAAGAAGTAATGAGTGATAACGATCTATTGACATATGAAGATAAATATATTGGTGATGGTAAAAAATCATCATCTAAGGGAATGGCTTCAGCTTCTAGAAAAATACCTGCTGATTTAACAGAAAAACAAGAAAAAGAAGTAAAAGAGGTAGCAACTAAAGCATTTACTGCCCTTGGATTATGTGGAAATGTTAGAATTGACTTTTTAGTAGATAAGAAATCTAAAAAAGTATATATAAACGAAGTTAATTCATGCCCTGGTTCACTTGCATTTTACTTGTGGGAACCACTAAATGTAGATTATACAGAATTATTAGATAAAATGATTGAAGTAGCTATAAAAAATTATAAAAAGAGACTTTCAAAAACATATTCATTTGACACTAACATATTACAAGGATTTAGTGGAACAAAAGGTTTGAAAGGATTAAAAGGCTTAAAAAAATAACATTTGGGGGAATTTAGGTTGTTAGAGGACTTTGAAAAAGATATTTATATAAATGACGAATTAAGATATTACGATCTTTCAAATATCTTTTTTGATGCGCCCATAAATAATATTGATATAGAAAATATTAAAGAAATATTTTTCTCAATAAATAATATAAGTCAAATATATTTTAGAAAAAATATAAATATTAAAAGTATTGAATTAATAAAATATTTACTTGAAATATCACCAACGATGGAAGATAAAAATGTTGAAAAATATATTATTGATGTAGATGATATAGATGAAAAAGAATTATTAAATATGAATTTTATTAATCCAAGTACATGGTATATATCTTGTAAGGATAAAAATGCAACTTATAAAATTTTAAGTATTGATAAATTTAAAAGCGAAAAGCAACTGTTAAAAAATATTTATGATAAATTAAATTTAAGCGATTATTCAGATATTGAAAAAATGCTACTTTTATATGATTTTTGTAAAAAATTTAAAGTAGTAGATGAAGAAAGTGAAGATATTAATTATATTCTAACTAAAAAGAGGATTAATCAATATAAATTTTCATATTTATATCAGGTATTACTTGATTATATTGAAATCCCAAATTATGTAGGAACCAGTATAACAGATAATACAAATAATGAGGTTTTAATTGCTTATTTAAAAGATGCAAAATATAAAATTGAAGGTATTTACTTATTTGATTTATCTTCGGACTTTATATCTAAGGAAGAATTAGATTATGATAATATTAGAACAATAAATTATAATTACTTTGCAATGCCACTAGAAGAATATAGTAAAACGGTTTTTAATGATAGATTAACAGGTGTATTAAAATGTTTAATTCATGATAAAGAATATGATTTAGAGAAAATTAAATATGAGAAAAAATTTGAAATATCTCAAATAGAAAAAATATTTAAACTTGAATTTAATTTAATTCATGATGTTGTAGAAAATACAAAAAAGATAGATGATAATACAAAACTGGATATTATAACTAAATTAGTGGATGTTAAGTATAACGATATAATAAGAGAAAATTATAAAAAAAGAAACGATAGAATATTTAACTTATCTCTGTTAGAAAACGAAATTGACAATTAATTGTACAATTAATATTGAAAGTTTTAATTGTTTGTTGTAAAATACAAGTAACTTCTGAAGAAGAGTAATTATTATTAATATTTATAGAGAGGTACATTTGGTGAAAAGTACTAATATTGTAATAACGAAGACACTTCATAATAAAGAAGCGTATTTCTGCGTTAAAGAATAATTAAGAAAAAAATAAGGTGGCACCACGGATATTATTCGTCCTTTGAAGATGCTACCTTTTTATTTTGAGGAGGAATAATATGATAGTAAAACCAAAAGGATGTCATGATATTTATGGTATTGAAGCTAAAAAATGGCAATATGTAAATAAGGTAATTGATTCATTGATGGAACGATATAATTATAATTTTATACGTACACCAATTTTTGAATCAAGTGAAGTGTTTCATAGAGGAGTAGGAGAAACAACTGATATTGTATCAAAAGAAACCTATGATTTTGAAGATAGAGGAAGTAGAAAGATGACTCTAAGACCAGAAGGTACAGCAGGAGTTGTTAGAAGTTTTGTAGAAAATAAAATGTATGGAGATCCAACACAACCTATAAAACTTTATTATAATGGTACAATGTATCGTTATGAACGTCCTCAATCTGGTAGAGATAGAGAGCTTACTCAATATGGAGTTGAAGTTTTAGGAAGTGATGATCCATTAATTGATGCTGAAGTTATATCTATTCCAGTTAATTTATTTAAATTACTAGGTTTAAAAGAAATAAAAGTAAAAATCAATACTTTAGGTGATACAGAATCACGTATGATGTATCGCAATGAACTATTACATTATTTCAAAAAATATATAGGAGATTTGTGTCCTGATTGTCAAGAAAGATATAAAAAGAATCCAATGCGAATCTTGGATTGTAAAGTTGATAAAAATCATGAAGCAATCTTAAATGCTCCAAAGACAATTGATTATTTGAATGAAGAATCACGTAATAGATTTGAAAAAGTAAAAGAATATTTACGTGAATTAGAAATAGACTTTGAAGTTGATCCTAACATAGTTAGAGGACTTGATTACTATAATCATACTGTTTTTGAAATTGAAGCACACGTAGATGGATTTGGTTCAAATAATGTTTTAGCAGCAGGAGGAAGATATAATGGACTAGTTGAACTATTAGATGGACCACAAACTCCAGGTATTGGTTTCGCTATGGGAATAGGACGTCTTATTATGGCTCTTGATTTAGAAGAAATAAATCTTCCAATTGATAATAGTATTGAGGCATTTGTTATGTATGTATCAGAAACAGAAAAGAAATATGCTACTAGTCTTGTTCAAATGCTTAGAATGAATGGCTTTAAAGCTGAAACAGAATACACATCACGTGGATTAAAGGCTCAGTTTAAACAAGCAGATAGATTAAACAGTAAATTCTTAATTATATTAAATGATAATGATTTAGCTAATGATGAAGTTAAAATAAAGAATAATAAAACAAAAACAGAAGAATTAGTTGGTATCGATTATTTGATGTATTACTTAGATGAACATTTACAAGAAGATGATGAATGTGATTGTGGATGTTGTGGTGATGATGATTGCAATTGTGGTGGAGATTGTCATTGTCATGATGAATAATAGGAGGTTTTATGAAAAAATATAATAATGGTGATTTTAGAATTAATAATGTAGGGGAAGAAGTAACACTATATGGTTGGGTTCAAAAAAAGAGAAATCTTGGAGGATTAATCTTTATTGATTTAAGAGATCGTAGTGGTATTATGCAACTTGTAGTAAGACCAGATAACAAAGATTATGAAGTTGCTTCATCTCTAAAAGCTGAATCAGTAATTAAAGCACAAGGAATTATTGAAGAAAGAGAAAGCAAAAACTTAAAAGTTTCAACAGGAGAAGTTGAATTGATTGTAAACGAATTATTGTTGATCAATCAATCTCTTGATATTCCTTTTGAAATAGCAAGTGATACAACAGCATTAGAAGATACAAGATTAAAATATAGATACTTGGATATTAGAAGAGAAAATATAAAAGACAATTTATTATTAAGACACAAGGTTTGTATGATAACAAGAAATTATTTATCTAATAATAATTTTATAGAAGTAGAAACACCTATTCTTTGTGTTCCAACCCCAGAAGGAGCACGTGATTACTTAGTGCCATCTAGAATTTTTAATGGTAGATTTTATGCATTACCACAATCTCCTCAAATATATAAACAATTATTAATGATTGGTGGTATGGAAAAATATTTCCAAATAGCACGTTGTTTTAGGGATGAAGATCTAAGAGCTGATCGTCAACCTGAATTTACTCAAATTGATATTGAAATGAGTTTTGCTGACGAAGAAGATATCTGGCAAACTGTTGAAGGTTTAATGAAAAATATCTTTAAAGAAATTAAAAACGTTGAATTAGATAAATTCCCAAGACTTACATATAACGAATGTATGAGACGTTTTGGTAGTGATAAACCTGATACTAGATTTGGAATGGAACTTAATGATATTTCAGATATATTTGAAAATACTGATTTTGAAATATTTAAAAATATATTAAGTAGTAAGGGGGTAGTAAATGCTATTGTATTAAAGAATAAATCTAGTGATTTATCACGAAAAGATATTGATAAACTAACTGACTTTGTTAAAATATATAAGGCCAAAGCGTTATCTTATTTGAAATACAATAATAGTGAATTAACTGGATCAATTGCTAAAGTTATGTCTGATAGTGAAAAAGAAAACTTGATCAAGAAACTTGATCTAGATGATAATGATTTAGTATTTATAGTTGCTGATAAAAAGAATGTTTCACAAACAGCTCTTGGAGCATTAAGAGTAAAATTAGGACATGATTACAATTTGATTGACACTACAAAATATAATTTCTTATGGGTAACTGAATTCCCAATGTTTGAATATTCAGAAGAAGAAAATCGCTTTGTAGCGGCACATCATCCATTTACTTCACCAAGAAAAGAAGATATGGATAAGTTATTAACTGATAAAGAAAACTGCTATTCAAGAGCTTATGACCTAGTACTTAATGGTTATGAATTATTGAGTGGATCAGTAAGAATACATGATAGTCAAACACAAGCTAAAGTATTTGAAGCAATTGGTTTAAGTGATGAAGAAGCTAGAAGAAAATTCGGATTTTTCTTAGATGCATTCAAATATGGTGCACCACCTCATTGTGGAGTTGGTATTGGACTTGAAAGATTGATCATGATTTTAGCTGATACTGATAATATTAGAGATGTAGTAGCATTCCCAAAAACTGCTAGTGCATCATGTTTAATGAGCGAAGCTCCTGGTATTGTTGATGAAAAAGCATTAAATGATTTAGGTATAAAAATAAAATAAGTAAATTTGTTTACGTAAACCAAGTAATAATACTTGGTTTTAGATTGCATTTAAAAAGAAAAAGAGGTTATACTATAAGAGACAATAATGGAGGTAGTAAGATGTCGAAGAGAAATAAAAAGAAAATAGTAATAGGAATATTGTGTTGTATGCTAGTATTTATGGGAATAGGATATGCAGCATTATCACAAGTATTAAATATAGGAACAACAGCAAAGATAACGGGAAGTTGGAATATATATATAAGTAGTGCAACAGTGAAAGAAAAATCAGATGCTGATATGAATGGAACTGAAATAACAGATAATAAAACAACAGATATATCATTAAATGTAAGCTTCAAAAAGCCAAGTGACTATATAACATATGATATAACAGTAGAGAATGCAGGAACAATAGATGCCAAACTAGATGAAATAACAATGACACCACCAAGTAATGTAATAGATGGAACAGAAGAAAAAATGTTCTTGATGGAGACAAAGAATCTAACCAAAGGAAGTGTGTTAAAAGCAGGAGAAACAACAACATTTCAAATGACATTAAGATTTAATGAGAAAGCAACAGCATTACCATCAGCAGATGAAGAATTTACCTTTGAATTAAAATTGAATTATGTACAATCAGATTCAGCAAACGTTGATACTAGTGGAACTGGAGGAGGAATAATACCTGCAGAAGCACCAGACTTTACGGTAGATAACAACGGCAGGGTTGTAGCATACAATGAATCAAAAATTACAACAGATGCAGATGGATACTTAATAGTACCAGAGAAAAATAGTGAAGGAAAGGTAATCAAAGCAATAGGTAAAGCTTCATTTGTTAAATCAAATATAACAGAATTTCATACAGATAGTGAAGATGGAATAGTTATCAATGCTACAACTGAAGCAGAATATTTACAAATAAAAGCTAAAGTAGAAGAAGAATTAAATGGTGATGGAAGTGGTTCACCTATATTTGGTGGAGGCGGTTCAGGATCTGGAAGTGGTTCAGAGTCTGGAGCCAATGAAATGGCAATTTATTGGTCAAAAAATAAATCAATACCAGAAGGTGCTACAATAGATGTATTTTATTGTGATTTAGCCACAAATACAATAGAATATGCAGATTTAGCTTTTGAAAAAATAGATTTAACTAGAGCTACAAGCTTAGAAGAAATAGGTGATGAAACATTTTCGACCAGTCCATTAATAAGTATAAAACTTAATGAAGGATTAAAGAGAATAGGTGAAGATGCTTTTTCTGAAACTGAGTTATCAGGATCACTTGAACTTCCTACTACACTAGAAGTAATAGGCAATTATGCCTTTTCAAAAAGTAATAAGTTATCATCGGTAACAATATATGGTAGTATAAAATCAATTGGTGAATATGCATTTTGGAATAACAATTCTTTAACTATAACAATTAAAAAGGCTGATAGTAGTGGTATAACACTTGCCAATAATTGGTATAAAGATTCCACAACAACTGTAATATATGATCCAAGTTAAATAGTGATAAAAACAATTAATTTTAGTTAATTGCTTTTTAATGCTTGATAATATTTACGATTATGATATAATTCTTTTAGAATAGGGTTGATAGTATGATAGGTAAAATAATTGATATATGCGATAATATAGTTATTGTTAAGTTAGCTATTGACATATCGAATCAAACAAATTTAGTTAATATTCATGTGGTTTTTGAAGATAACAATCAAAAAATAGTTGGGGAAATAAGAAGTATCTCTCTAGATCAAGTTAAAATTGCGATAGTTGGAGAAATAAAAGATAACAAATTTATACCAGGATTTAGTAAGAAACCTTCATTTAAATCTATGGTTAGAATTATTGTCATGGACGAACTTGAACTTATTTTAGGTAGGCAGAATATAACTGATAATGACCAAATAACCCTTGGATATTCTACAGTTTATAATAATTATAAAATAAATATAGGAATCAATGATTTCTTTAGTAATCATTTTGCTATTTTAGGTAATACAGGTTCAGGTAAAAGTTTTACAGTATCTAGACTTATTCAAAATATTTTTACAAGTAGTAATTATGTTCCAATTAATGCTAATATTTTTGTCTTTGATGCCTATGGAGAATATAAAACAGCTTTTTCTAGGCTTAATGAAATATCTCCAATGTTAAATACAAAATACTATACAACAAACACTAATTTTCCAGAAGGAGATATTTTAAAAATCCCTTTATGGCTTTTAAAAACAGATGACATTGCACTTTTATTAGAAGCTAGTGAACCAGCTCAATTGTCAATTATTGATAAAGCATTACGATTAGTGCCTATTATTAAAGGAACTGATGATGACGCTATCAAACATTGCAATGATATAATTGCAAGAGCAATATTAGATTTACTTAAAAGTGGAAAAGATACAATCAAAATAAGTGATCAAATAAAAGCAATTTTATCAACAGTTTCAACTCCAGCTTTAAATCTTGAAACAGTTATATCACAACCAGGATATAATAGACCATTAAAACAATGCTTATATGTTGATAACAACGGAAAAATGTTAGAAATGGAACTAGTTACTAACTTTATTAGTAGTTTTATAATTGATGGATTAGAAGAACCAGAACCAAGAGAAGATGTTATGTATACATTGCAAGATTTAGAAAAAGCAATGGAATTTTCACTTATATCAGAGGGAATATTAAAAAGTGATAAAGTTTTTGATTATGCAAACATATTAAGTGTTAGATTACATTCACTAGTAAATAGTAGTTATTCACAATATTTTGATTTTGACAAAATGATAACCAAAGCTGAATACATAAGAAGTTTAATATATACTTATGATAATAAAAAAGCTCAAATTATTAATTTTAATATTAATTACGTTAATGATAGAATGGCAAAATCACTTGTTAAAATAATTTCAAAATTGTTATTTGATTTTGCTGCTGAAAATAAAGACAGAGCAAGTATGCCTTTTCATATAATCTTGGAAGAAGCGCATCGTTATGTTCAAGATGATATTGATCAAAAACTATTAGGTTATAATATTTTTGATAGAATTACTAAAGAAGGTAGAAAGTATGGTGTTTTACTTGGCCTTATTACTCAACGTCCAAGTGAACTTAGTGAAACAAGTATTTCTCAATGTTCAAACTTTATTATTTTAAGAACACTTCATCCTAGGGATTTAAAATATATAAGAGAAATGGTACCAAATATTTCTGATGAAGTAATGGCAATGCTAAAAACACTACAATCAGGAAGTGCTATAGGGTTCGGAAGTGCTTTTAAAGTTCCAACTGCTGTTAAGATAGAAAAACCAAATCCAGAACCTTTGAGTAATAACTGTGATATAGTCAAAGTTTGGTATAGTAATAGTTGAAAATACTTTAAATTTATATTAAAATATGTTACAATCGTTTTAGATATAATTAGGAGGATAAATAATGGCTTTAGATAAATTTAAAAATTTCTTTTCAGGAAAAGATGAATATCCTGATGATGGTGAATATTATAATAATGAAGAAAGTGCAAATGGTGATAATGGTAATAAAATGATGCTATTAGAACCTCGTGCTTATTCAGAATCACAACAAATCGCAGATTATTTAAAAAATAGAAGTGCAGTAGTTGTTAACTTAAAAAGAGTTACACCTGATCAAGCAAAAAGAATAGTTGATTTCTTAAGTGGAACTTTATATGCAATTGGTGGAGATTTACAAAAATTAGGTGGAGGTATATTTTTATGTACTCCAAATAATATTAATGTAGAAGGAAAAATATCAGATGATACAATGCAAAAGCCTAGTAAAGGAAAGAAAACAACTAGTAATGATACAGATGATGATGAATTTGATTGGTAGTTAATTTAAAGTAAAGAAGGTGATATCGTGAATAAATTTAATATTGAACAATATGGATATAGTAAATCTGAAGTCAATAAATTTGTTGACGATGTTATTAATCAAACTGAAGATATAGTAAATAGAGTAAAAAAACAATCTAGAGAAATTAAAGCTTTAAAAGCAGAACTTGATAACTATCGAAAAATGGAAGAAACTCTTAAAAATTCTATGTTTAAAGCAGAAGAAGCTAGTAGCAATATAAAAAAACAGGCGATAGAAGAAGGCAAAATGATTATATCTGACGCCAAAAGAAATGCTTCTAGAATTGTAAATGATGCTTTATTAAGATCAGAAAGAATTGAGATAAAAGCAGATACTCTAGAACGAAATATGAAAATATTTAAGAAAAAGCTTAAATTAATTGTTGAACAACAATTATCTGTAGTTGATGAGATAGAAGAATTAAAAATAGATTAAAGAGGGAAAATAACAAATGAACGAAAATAATGAAAAAAATTTTTCAAAAATAACAATTGTAATAATTATATTAATGGCTATTATAATTGGAATGATGATATATATAATATTTATTAGTAAAGATATTAAATTAAACACTGGAAATAAAGCATCTAATAATAACTCATCTGGTGAAATACAAAAAGATGAATATGCTCTTCCTAGTGAAAAAACCATTGATGATTTAATAAATAAATACGGAATAGAAAAAGACGATATAGAAGGAGATGCATTTCCTTATAATGCCTTTGATTCTGTTGATACAATGAGTCTAGATGCAATAGGTTCTAATATGTACTTTTATGCTAAGTTAGATAATGTAAGTGAAGTTAAAAATACATTGATTCCATCTAGTAATCAAAGAGACAGTTTTTCTGTAATAAGCAAAAATGATTACGATGCAATATTTAAAAAATATTTTGGTGTTGATGTAGAAGTAAAAGGAAGTAAGGTATCAGATTTTAACAAATTAAGTGGTCAATGTAATGGCTATGTACTAGTAGAAAAAGATAATAATTATTATGCTGGTTTAGCTTGTGGTGGACAAACTCCTCCTAGAAAAGACTATGTAGTTAATAAAAAAGCAATCGATTCCAATACTATTGTAGTTGATAAAAAATATTATTATTATAGTGATACAACTAATACTATTTTTATTGATAGAACTAATGGTAAGGAAGTTAAAGAAAGTATGGATGTATCTAAAAAAGAATGCTTAGATAAATATAGTGAATATTTTAATACTATTGAATATACTTTTAAAAGACAAAGTGATGGTAATTATTATATAGATAGTGTTAAAAATTTAAAAGACGCTAAAGAATATAAATAATTAGTTTCAAATATCAAGAAAGCACATAAGTGCTTTTTTTCTTTTATATTTTATTGTATAATTGTGTAGGAGGTAAACTTATGTATGATTATATTGAAGGCAGGATTGTAAATATTTATAGTAATTCTATAGTTATTGATAATCATGGTATTGGTTATTTAATATATACAGCAAATCCATATGCATTTCATGAAAATGAAATTTATAAAATATATCTTTATCAAAATGTTAGAGAAGATGAACTAACATTATATGGTTTTAAACAAGAAGAAGAAAGAGCTTTATTTTTAAAATTAATTAATGTTAAAGGATTAGGACCTAAAATGGCACTTCCTATTTTGGCAACAGGATCTGTATCTGGTGTTGTTGATGCAATTGAAAGAGAAAATATACTATATTTGAAAAAATTTCCAAAAATAGGTGATAAAGTAGCTAAACAAATTATACTTGATTTGAAAGGTAAGCTTGGTACTATTAGTACATCTGAATTAGTAGAAGAAGCAAGCTATGAAGAACTTATAGAAGTATTAAAAGGATTGGGTTATAAAGAAAAAGAATTCAAATCTAAAATAATTAAAATTGATAGTAGTTTAAGTATTGAAGAACAAGTAAAAGAAGCTTTAAAACTATTGTTAAAATAGAAGAAATAAGAGGAAAATTATGGCTAAAATGCATTTTAAATATGCCAGTATGAATTCTGGTAAAAGTATAGATTTAATAAGAACTGCTTATAATTATGAGGAAAATGGTTATAAGGTTTTAATAGTTAAACCATCGATTGATACTAAAGCAGAAGATAATATTTCATGTAGAATTGGACTTAAAAGAAAAGTGGATTTATTATTATTACAAGATGATTCAGTTATTGAAAATCTATCTGGTAAACTTGATAATGTTAAGTGTATTTTTATTGATGAAGCACAGTTTTTAACTTCTTCTCAAGTTGATGAGTTTTGGATTGTTTCTAAAGTGATGGATATTCCAGTTATTTGTTATGGTCTTAGAACTAACTTTAAGGCAGAATCTTTTGATGGTTCAAGACGTTTGTTAGAGGTAGCAGATGTTTTGGAAGGATTAACTACGTTGTGTAAATGTGGTAAAATAGCTAGATATTCCGGAAGAAAAAGAAATGGTATTTTTGAAGAAGATGGTGAAGAGGTTGTAATAGATGGAGCTGACAATATAGAATATGTACCTCTTTGTGGAGATTGTTATTTAAAGAAAGTGAAAAAAATTAATTTTAATAAAATAAAGAAGGATTTGACTAATAGTGAGAATAGGAATTGATATTGATGATACTATTACTAATACAACTACTAAATTGAATGAATATTTCGAAAAATTTGGTTTTGATAAGAAGAATGATGATTTTTGTAATTATAGTGCTGAACAGTTAGAAACCTATAGAGAGTTACTGGAAAAATATATTGATTTAGTATTAGATGAATGCATAGTTAAAGAAAGATGCATTAACGTAATAAATGAATTAAAAAGTAAAGGTAATGAAATTTATATAATAACGGCTAGAAGTAATAGATATAGTAAAAATGTATATGAAATTACAGTTAATTATTTAAGAAGAAATAATATAAAATTTGATAAAATATTTTTTGGATTTGAAAATAAAAAAGATATTTGCCTATCAAATAAAATTGATTATATGATAGATGATAATATAAATGTTTATTCTTCACTTGTTGAAACTTCAACAAAACCAATATTATTTGGTAAGGATTTAAATAAAAAATTTGATTGTGAAAGAGTAAATAATTGGGAAGAAATATTAGAAATAATTAATTAGGAGGGTTTATGGGAAAAGATAAAATTCTTAGTGAAGAAAAAGTAGATATAGAAGATTTTACTGATGAAGAAATACGACCAAGTCTTTTAAGTGAATACATAGGTCAAAAAGATGTAAAAGAAAATATAAAAGTATTCATAGAAGCAGCTAAAATTCGTGGAGAAAGCTTAGATCATGTTTTACTTTATGGTCCTCCTGGACTTGGTAAAACAACACTTGCCTATATTATTGCAAATGAACTTGGATCAAACATAAAAACTGCAAGTGGTCCTAGTATTGAAAAAGCAGGGGACTTAGCTGCAATATTATCATCACTTGAACCAGGTGATGTATTATTTATTGATGAAATTCATAGAATGCCATCTTATATAGAAGAAATATTATATCCAGCTATGGAAGATTTTACCCTAGATATAATAATAGGTAGTGAAGGAAATTCAAAGAATATTAAAATTAATTTACCACCATTTACTTTAGTTGGTGCTACTACTCGTGCAGGAGATTTAACTAGTCCTCTTCGTGATAGATTTGGAATTATTTCTAAACTTAAATATTATGAGGTTGAAGAACTACAAGAGATAATCAAAAGGACTTCTAGAGTTTTAGAAATGCCAATAGAAGATGATGCTGCCTATGAACTTGCTAGTCGTAGTAGGGGAACTCCAAGAATAGCTAATAGACTATTTAGAAGAGTAAGAGATTTTGCATTAGTTGAAGGTGATGGAGTAATAGATGTAGAAATAACTAAAAAGGCTTTAAACAGACTTAAAGTTGATCAAGATGGCCTTGATGAGACAGATCATCAGTTATTAAGAGGAATTATAGAAAAATTTAATGGTGGACCAGTTGGTATTGAATCGATTGCTAGCGTTATTGGTGAAGAGACGACAACAATTGAAGATGTATATGAACCATACTTATTACAAAATGGTTACTTGAAAAGAACGCCAAGAGGAAGAGTAGTAACAGAAAAGGCTTATAGACATTTAAATTTAAATTATCAAAATTCAATCTTTGATACAGGTGAATAATATGAGAGTTATGAAGAGTAAAAATAATTATGAAGAATTTTTAAAGGGTTATAAATTGTTAATTGCTAATAGACAAAAAATGTCATTAAAACTAGTAAGTGATGAGATGATAGATGAATCATTTAAGAATATAGATGAATTTGATGATAATCAAAGAAAATTTTTAGTATCAAAATCATTTTGTATTGATAGTGAAATGATTAAAATGTATATGGATACTAGAAGTGCTATAAGACATGAATTACCTTTAATAATTACATTAATTGAAATGATATCAACTAAATTTGATAAAGTAAAAAGCTTATCAGATGATGAATTGTTTTTACTAATATTAAATACATTTAATTTGCATGGTGAAGTACTTAATAATATAGTTGATGTATTTGCAAGTAGTGATTTACTTGGAACAATTATAGATAAATACCCAAATAATATTGGTAAAGAAAGTAAAGTTCTTTGTTTACTTTATGGTGAGTATGATAAAGTTAGAGTTGATAATATTGACAATAGTAAATTGACAAAACTATATGTTGATAGAGTAAAAAACTTGTCAGATGAAGAGTTGGAAAATTATATAAATAAATTTAATGAGGAACTCTCGAGAAAAATTCGTTTTTGAGGAGTGAAATTGTGGATTGGTTAGGAACAAAAATTGCAGTAGATGGTAATGACACAAAGGTAAAAGATGATGCCTTTTCTATTGGTATAGATGAAAATAATAATTATATTCTTAATGTTTATATTGCTGATTGTATCAGTAATAATGAGGAAAACATAAAGGAAATTTTAGAAAAAACATATAAAGCAGGTAGTGGATTTGCTGAACAACTTTTAAAGAAAAAACTAGGCAATTATTCTTTATCAGAAAGAGAAGAACAACTGGCTTTTCATTTTCAATTTGTATTAAATCAAAATTTTGATATTTTAGAATTTAATATAAATAAAGAAATAATCGATTTAGATGGTGAATATACAAGAGACGAAGTTCTTGATGATATAAGAGAGGGTGCTTTAATGTCTGATTACTTTTATTTAGCTAATGATATTGCCTGTGGATTATATTCTAAATATGGTAATGATTGGGACTTTGATAAAAATGAAATGTTGCCATTTCCTACTATCTTTTTAGATATAACTAATAAGACATTAGAAAGAATTTTAGAAGCAAAAGATTTACCTATTATTTACAATATTTATAATGATAGTCATGATCCCATGGATTATTATTATGCTGCTAAATTACCAGACGATGAAACTGTTCATTTTGCTAAGTTTACTGCACCACTTAGAATGCCAGAAAACTTAATTAACTTATTTATTCTAAATAAATTTGTTTTGGGAAAAGATAAAAATAATTTCGATGAAATAGAAAGAGTAAAAAGGGAACTTGATAATTATATGAGAGTATCGAATGCAAATAATTATTTTCAATTTGAAAATAGAGGAGGTAAAAAATGAAAACAGATGATTTTGATTATTATTTACCAGAGGAGTTAATCGCACAAACTCCATTAGAAAAAAGAGATGAATCAAGACTACTTGTTTTAGATAAACAAAATGGTAATATATATCACAAAAAATTTTATAACATAATTGATTACTTAAATCCAGGTGATACATTGGTTCTTAATGATACAAAAGTTATTCCTGCTAGAATAATTGGTATAAAAGAAGAGACAAATGCTGTAATTGAGTTGTTACTATTAAAAAACACTGATTCTAATTATTGGGAAAGTTTAGCAAAACCAGCCAAAAGAGTAAAAATAGGAACTATTGTTTCTTTTGGTGATGGATTACTAAAAGCTAAGTGTATTAAGGTTTTAGAAGATGGAATTAGAATATTTGAACTTATTTATGATGGTATTTTGTATGAGATACTAGATAAATTAGGAACGATGCCACTTCCTCCTTATATTCATGAGAAATTAGATGATCAAAGTAGGTATCAGACAGTTTATGCTAAAAACATTGGTAGTGCAGCAGCCCCAACGGCAGGCCTTCATTTTACTAATGATCTTTTAGAAAAAATAAAAGCCAAAGGTGTTAATATAGCGTATGTTACATTACACGTTGGACTTGGTACCTTTAGACCTGTAAATGTTTCTGATGTAACAAAACATAAAATGCATAGTGAATATTACGAATTAAATAAAGAAAATGCAGACTTAATTAATGAAACGAAAAATAAAGGTGGAAAAATTGTAGTGGTAGGAACTACTACAGTAAGAGTTCTAGAAACTGTTATGAGTAAATATGGTGAATTAAAACCATGTAGTGGATTTACAGATATATTTATTTATCCAGGCTATAAATATAAAATTGTAGATAACTTGATTACTAATTTCCACTTACCAAAGTCAACCCTTATAATGCTTGTTAGTGCCTTGGCAGGAAAAGATAAAATTATGGAGGCATATAATAAAGCCGTTCAAGAAAAATATCGTTTTTTCTCATTTGGAGATGCAATGTTTATCACGAATAATGTAGATAAATAAAATATAAAAATATAAATATATAAATGTAGTTTTTCATAGATTTTATTGGTGATGATATGAAAAACTTTTTCTTTTATATAATAATTATAGTATTCTTTATAGCAACATTTTTTATTATAGAATTAAAGCAAACTAATATTGATTTAGATAATGGTAATAGTGAAAAAAGAGCAGTTTTTTTATCTTATATAGAACTTAATAAATACGTCAAAAATAAAGATGAAAAAGAAAGTAAACAAAATTTAATTGAGATATTAGATAATATATATAAAAATAAATTTAATATGTTAATTATTCATGTAAGACCTTTTTCTGATGCTATATATAATTCTAATATTTTTCCTATTTCTAATAATGTTAAAGTTAATGGTAAAGCCCCAGATTACGATATATTAAAATTTGTAATTACAGAGGCTAAAAAAAGAAAAATAGAAGTTCATGCTTGGATAAATCCATATAGAATAAGTTCTAATACTGATATATCTACCATCGATAAGAATAGTATTGCTTATAAGATGTATGAAGAGGGAAATGCTAAAGTTGTGAAAAATAAAGGAATATTTTACAATCCAGGAAGTAAAAGTGTAACGGATTTAATAGTTTCTGGAGTAGTAGAATTAGTCAAAAACTACAATATAGATGGAATCCATTTTGATGATTATTTTTATCCTGATGCTGATATTGATTTAGATACATATCAAAAATATATAGAGGATGGAGGTACTTTATCATTAGATGATTATCGTTATAATAACATATTAAACTTAATTAAAGAAGTTAATAGTCAAATAAAAAAAGTAAATAAGAATGTACTGTTTGGAATATCTCCAGAAGGAAATATTGAAAATGATTATAAAAAACATTATTTAAATATTAGTGAAATATTATCTAAAAAAGACTATATTGATTATATAATGCCACAAATTTACTTTGGATTTGAAAACACTACTAAACCTTATATCAAAACCATTAAAGAATGGAACGAATTAATAACTGATAAAAATATTAAATTAATACCAGCACTAGCATTTTATAAATCAGGAAATACTGACAAATATGCTAAGGATGGAAAAGATGAATGGATCAATAATAAAAATATTATTACAAGGCAAGTGGAAGAAGCAAGAAAGTTATCACAATATACGGGATTTTCACTATTTAGATATGATTCTATATTTGATGATGTGAATATAAACGATAGTAATAAAGAAGAACTAAATAATTTATTAAAGATTTTGAATTGAATTAATTAATATATGTTATAATCAAATAGGTGAATAATAATGGATATAGAAAAAGTAGAAGTAGGATTTTTAAAGGAAAATTGTTATGTATTGAAAAAGAATAACAAATGTCTAATAATAGATCCAGGATGTGAATATGAAAAAATAAAAGAAGCAATGGGAAATTTGGAACTACTTGGTATTTTAATAACCCATAGACATTTTGATCATATTGGTGCACTTGAAGAATTCATAAGAGATTATAATCCCTTTATTTTAGATTTTAAAACATCAAAAGAAGATACCTATAAAATAGGACCATTTAAGTTTGATGTTATATATAATCCAGGACATAGTAATGACTCGGTTACTTATTATTTTAAAGATGATAATGTAATGTTTGTTGGTGACTTTATTTTTTATCGTAGTGTTGGAAGGACCGATTTAGCAACAGGAAGTATTGAAGAAATGAATAAAAGTATTAAAAAAATCACAAAATATAATGATGCAGTTATTTATCCAGGACATGGTAAATCGACCACTTTATCTGATGAAATAAAAAATAATCCTTATTTTAAGATTGAAAGAAATTAACTTTCATGATAATATTAATATCGTAGGTGGTGTTTACTATGTATATTGATTTAGGTGTAATAGTAGTTTTACTAATAATAGTAGTTATTTTCTTTAGAAAGTTTTCGTCTTTTGTTTATGCTTTTGCGATTATTGACATATTCTTAAGAATAATGACTTTTATAAAAAACAATACTATTCCAGAATTAAAGAGTTTAATTGGTAAATATCTTCCAGAATCAATAGCTGCTTTAATTGGTAAATATTCCTCTGGTGTAATTTATACTGTTTTGATGTGGATTTATGTAGTATTGTTTATAATATTCTTATCATATGTAACAAGTTACTTTATTCACAAGAAAAAATAAAACGTACAGTTATGTACTTTTATTGCCCCGTAGCCAAGTGGTAAGGCAGTGCGCTCTGACCGCACCATTCGCTAGTTCGAATCTAGCCGGGGCAACCATTTTGTTTACGTAAACCAAGTAATAATACTTGGTTTTTTGCTTGAAAAAATGCATCGGGGGGGGGTATAATGAAGTCAATAGTAAGGAGAGATATGATGTCGAAGAGAAATAAAAAGAAAATAGTAATAGGAATATTATGTTGTATGTTAGTATTTATGGGAATAGGATATGCAGCATTATCACAAGTATTAAATATAGGAACAACAGCAAAGGTAACGGGAAGTTGGAATATATATATAAGTAGTGCAACAGTGAAAGAAAAATCAGATGCTGATATGAATGGAACTGAAATAAGAGATAATAAAACAACAGATATATCATTAAATGTAAGTTTCAAAAAGCCAAGTGACTATATAACATATGATATAACAGTAGAGAATGCAGGAACAATAGATGCTAAACTAGATGAAATAACAATGACACCACCAAGTAATGTAATAGATGGAACAGAAGAGAAAATGTTCTTGATGGAGACACAGAATCTAACCAAGGGAAGTGTGTTAAAAGCAGGAGAAACAGCAACATTCCAAATGACATTAAGATTTAATGAAAAAGCAACAGCATTACCATCAGCAGATGAAGAATTCACCTTTGAATTAAAATTAAATTATGTACAATCGGATTCAACAAAAGCAGATACTAGTGGAACTGGAGGAGGAATAATACATGCAGAAGCACCAGACTTTACGGTAGATAACAACGGCAAAGTTGTAGCATACAATGAATCAAAAATTACAACAGATGCAGATGGATACTTAATAGTACCAGAAAAAAATAGTGAAGGAAAGATAATTACTAAAGTAAATACGTGGTCATTTACTAAGTTCAATGTAGTAGACGCTAAAACAGATGAGGGAGAAATCTTAATTATTTATACTGAAACAGAAGAAGAATATTTAAAATTAAAAGCAATAGTAGAAAAATTAATGAACCAAGATGGAGAAAGCATGCCAATATATTGGTCAAAAGAAAAAGAAACACCATCTGATGATCAAATAGAAGGAAAAATTTATTGTAATCCAGAAACAGGTGAAGTAGAAAATCCTATTTCTAAAATAGATTTAACTAACGCCAAACAAATTGAAGAAATTGAAAGCAATGCTTTTGACGCTAGTAGAGTATCACATATTAAGTTTAATGAAGGCTTAAAAAAAATAGGAGATAATGCATTTGTAGATAGTAATGAATTGGTCGAAATACAATTGCCAAGTACGTTAGAAACGATAGGAGTTGATGCATTTAAGTACACCTCTTTGACTAACGTAATCATTCCGAAAAATGTAATATTAATAGGTAGTAATGCATTTTCTAGTAATAGTAATTTGAAAACTATAACAATAAAAAGAGCAAATAGTGATGGTATGACATTAGGATCTGGCTGGAATGGAAATGCAACAGTAGTATATGATCCAAGTTAAATAATTGATATATAATTACGACTTTATAGTCGTTTTTTCTTTACGAAAATTTGATTGCAAGGTATAATATGGAATCAAGGAGATAGTATGAAAGTTATTGATATTAAAAATCTACAAATTGGTGATGCACTTGGAGGAGGCTTTTTTGGTGATGTTTATGCATGTAAGTATAATCAAAAACATTATGCTTATAAGGAGATATTCGAAGATAAAACATTAAAGACTTTTTTAAGCGAAAAAAACATTTCAAAGTTTGATGAACTTAATGAAATGAATTTAAAAAAATCTATTACACCAAGTCTTTTGGTGAAAGATCATACTTTATCAGGATACTTATCAAGAAAAGCCGATAAATTTGATTCATCTTTTGTAGATGATTGGGAAGAAAAATATAATATTCTAATTCAAATAAAAGAAGCTATGTTGGAATTACATTCAAATAAAGTTATACATACCGATATTTATTCGGGTAACATTTTAAGAAAAGGAGAAGATTATTTCTTATGTGATTTTGATAATGCTACAATTGGTAATAATAATCCTGATCTTAATTTTTTATCTGTATTGGCATATGACTTTTTAGACGCAAGAGGACTTTCAAAGGATTTAGATATTTATATGTTTAATAATTTAACATTTCAATTTTTATCAGATACAGGAAAAACTTTAGATGATACGGAAGCAATAATGGCAATAATAAGAAAGAAATATGGCATATTTACCAGTAGAGAACAAAGAAAAATTTGCGATAGTTTGTTACCTCATAATTTGAGTACAAGTTTTAACAGTGATTTGTTAATTGATACTATAAATATATCTAAAGTTAAAAGAAAAAAACGCTTTTAAAAATTGAGTAATTTATTTGATACTTAGTTACAAAATTGGTATAATAAGCAAGTAGGTGAAGTTGTATGAAAATGAGTGAAGTAGATAGAACAAAAGTTAGTCCAATGATGTTACAATATCTGAACATTAAAGAAAAGTATAGTGATACTATAGTTTTTTTTAGGTTAGGTGACTTTTATGAGATGTTCTTTGAAGATGCAATTGTTTGTAGTCGTGAACTCGAATTGGCTCTTACAGGAAAAAATGCCGGCTTAGAAGAGAGAGTTCCTATGTGTGGAATTCCATTTCATTCATATGCATCTTATTTGGATAAATTGGTATCGAAAGGATACAAAGTTGCGATATGCGAACAACTAACTGACCCCAAAACAACTAAAGGTATGGTTGAAAGAGATGTTATTCAGATTGTAACTAAAGGTACAATTATGGATAATAGATTACAAGATAAAGATAATAATTATATAGGTAGTATATATGATTTTGAATATTGTTATGGGATAAGTTATGCGGATATAACAACAGGATATTTTTACACATTATTAATAGATCATGATAAGACAAAATTATTATCAGAAATAATTACACGAGGAATAAAAGAGTTAATAGTTAATAGTAATATAGATAGAGAAATACTAATTACGTTAAGAGAAAATTATCATGTTTTAGTTACTATAACTGATAATGTTTACAATGGTAATGAATATGAAAATGTTTATAAGGATTTAAATGATGTAAGGCTTGTAACTACTGTTAAGCATTTACTTGATTATATAGTTTCTGTCAAGAAAGGTGATTTATCTCATCTACAAAAGACTGAAATAATTAATTTAAATAATTATTTACTTTTTGATATGCATACTAAAAAGAATTTGGAATTAACAGAAACGATTAGATTAGGGGAGAGAACTTATTCTCTTTTATGGCTTTTAGATAAAACTAAAACAGCTATGGGTGGAAGATTTTTAAAGCAAAGTATTGAAAACCCTTTAACTGACGTAGTTGAAATAAAAAGAAGATATTCTATTATTGAAACATTACTAACAGAGTTTATATTAAGAGAAGAATTAAAAGAACAATTAGACAAAGTATATGATTTAGAAAGATTGTCATCGAGAGTATGTTATGGAAATTTGAATGCAAGAGATCTTATTCAATTAAAAACAACATTGTCTGCTTTACCTAGAATCAAGGAAATATTAGAAGAGATAAAATATGGAAAGACGATAGAAATATTTGATGAGTTATATAATCTTTTAGAAAAAGCTATTAATGATACCCCACCACTTAGCATAAAAGAAGGTTCAATTATTAAAGAGGGATATAACACTGAATTAGATGAACTAAGAAATATAAGTAGTGGTTCTAAAGATTTTATATTAAATCTTGAAAAAGAAGAAAAAGAAAAAACAGGAATCAAAAATTTAAAAGTAGGATTTAATAAAGTTTTTGGATATTATATTGAAGTAAGCAAATCAAATATTCCACTTATAAAAGATGAGTTTAATTATGAAAGAAAACAAACTCTAGCTAACTGTGAAAGATTTATTACCCCTCTTTTAAAAGAAAAAGAAAATATTATATTAGGTGCTGAAGAAAAAATAATTAATTTAGAATATAAATTATTTATGGAAGTAAGAGACATAGTTAAAGAATATGTTCCAAGACTTCAAGTTGTATCTAAAATTCTAGCAGAAGTTGATATGATGTGTTCTCTTGCTACAGTAGCAGAAGAAAATAATTATGTTAAACCAAAAATTAATTTTGATAAGTCTATAGAAATAAAAGAAGGAAGACATCCTGTTGTAGAAAAAGTTAGTAAAAAAGATTATGTACCAAATGATGTAATAATGAAAAATGGAGTTGATATTTTACTTATAACTGGTCCTAATATGGCTGGTAAATCAACTTATATGAGGCAATTAGCAATTATTGTTATTATGGCTCAGATGGGATCTTTTGTTCCTGCTAAAAGTTGTTCAATTCCGATATTTGATCATATCTTTACCAGAATTGGAGCAAGTGATGATTTAGTTAGTGGAGATTCTACTTTTATGGTAGAAATGAAAGAAGCCAATACGGCAATTACCGAAGCTACAGAATCTAGTCTTATTTTATTTGATGAATTAGGTCGTGGTACTGCTACATATGATGGAATGAGTTTGGCTCAAGCAATATTAGAATATATTCATGATAAGATTAAAGCCAAAACATTATTTTCAACACATTATCATGAACTTACCGCACTATCTGGAGATTTAAAAAATTTAAGAAATGTTCATGTTAGTGCTATAGAAGAGGATGGTAAAATAACTTTCTTACATAAAATAAAAATGGGGGCAGTAGATAAAAGTTATGGTATTCATGTTGCCTCTTTAGCACAACTGCCAAAATCTTTGATTGATAGAGCTAATGAGATATTGAGTGTATATGAAAACAAAAATAATAAAAAACAACCATTTACACAGACTTCACTTTTCTTACAACCAGAGGAAGAGGAAAAAGAAAATAAAATAGAAGAAGAAATAAAAAAATTAAATCCATTAGAGATAACACCTATTGAAGCTTTGAATATTTTATATGAATTAAAAAAAGAAGTTAGTAAATAACGATAGAGGATAAATTATGAATAATAGTGAAATAGAAAAAATAAGAAATCTTAATATAAGAAAAGCCAATATGGATATCTTGAAATCAGCAACATTAGGTATTACTGTAACAACTCTTACAGCAGTATATTTTGCTCTTTCAATAGAATTAAAAGATGATATATGGATTTTGCCAATAATGGGCTTTTGTACAACTTGCAGTGATATTACTTTTTTAAAAGTTATTAAAGAATCATTAAAGCTAAAAGAAAAGTTAAAAAAAGCTACTCCAGAGGATATTAGTACTGGTAAAGTTAAACATAAAAATCTTTTTTTGAAATAGGAGGATTATGAAAAATAATAAAATTAAAAATTTGAAAATAAGAGAATATAAAACGAATATTGTATTAACTTCATTATTTAATTTGAGTATTGTTACACCAACTGTAATAACTTGGAGCAACATTAATATAGATAATGGAAAATTATTACCAACTGCAGTACTTTTTACAGCTGAATCAATAGTTGGATTATTATCATCGAAATATATAATAGAAAATAATGTTGAAAAAATCAAAAAATTAAAAAAGTAAAATTTTAATGATATGAACTTGGTGATTATGCCTAAGAAGGGTAGTTTATATGAATTTTTTAATTCTTTTTGTTTATAATATTGAGCTTTTTCTAATAAATTAGTATAATTATCTTATAATATTAGTAGTAAGGAGTGTAGTTATGAATGTTATTGATGTTGCTGTTGTTTTAATGATTTTATGTGCAGGCGTTGTTGGATTAAAAAGAGGAGTATTTAAAGAAATTGTTATGACTGTTGGCTTACTATTGGTATATGTCTTAGCTTTTAAATTAAAAGATCCCATTGCCAACTGGTTGAGTCTAAATTTGCCTTTCTTTAAGTTTTGGGGTGTGTTTGCTGGAGCTACTTCTTTAAATATTTTACTATATCAAGCACTAGCTTTTATTATAGTGTTTTCTTTATTGATGGTAGTGTTTAATATTATATTAAATATTACTGGTGTTTTTGAGAAAGTATTGAAGTTTACTGTAATACTTGGAATTCCATCTAAGATATTGGGTTTTATTGTAGGATTAATAGAAGGATATATTGTTATGTTCATGGTTTTATTTATACTTAATCTACCTTTTCTTAGAATTGATGTTGTAGAACAATCTAAGTTTAGAGAACCAATATTGTCATCATCACCAGTTTTATCAAATGTAGCAGAATCAACTAATGATGCTATAACAGATATCTATAAACTTGAAAAACAATTCTCTGATACTAAAGATGTTACATATTTCAATAATGAAACAATTAGAATTTTATTAAAATATAATGTTGTAAGTAATGACTATATTAACAAATTAAAAAATGCTGGGAAAATAAATATTAATATATAAGGAGAAGAAAATGATTAAATTAGAAAAAGAAAACTTTGATGAAATTATTAGTGAAGAAAAAGTCTTAGTAGATTTTTATGCTGATTGGTGTGGACCTTGCCGTATGTTGCTTCCAGTTTTAGAAGAAGTGTCAAGTGAAGGTGTTATAAAAATTGTTAAAGTTAATGTTGATGAGCATGAGGATATAGCAAGAAAATATGGAGTTATGACTATTCCTACACTTATACTTTTTGGTAATAAGGAAGAGTTGAAGAGAAATGTTGGATACTTAAATCATGACGAAGTTATAAGTTTTATTGAAAATAATTAAAAGTGTTAACAAAAAATACTTGACAGATAATTGCACGTATATTATAATTTTCTTAGTGAATGGAGGTATTATATATGTCAGTTAAGTTAAGATTAACAAGAATGGGTGCTAAAAAGAAACCTGTTTATAGAATAGTTGCAAGTGATTCTAGAAGTCCTAGAGATGGTAAGTATAACGAATTAGTTGGTACTTATAATCCTAATATGAATCCTGCAGAAATTAAGATTAATAAAGAAGTAGCTTTAAAATGGCTTAATAATGGTGCTATTCCTACTGATACAGTAAGAAGTTTATTTAGTAAAACTGGTATCATGAAAGAATTTGCTGAATCTAAAAAAGGAAAGTAATTTATGGATTTAGTATTATTAACTGAAGAACTAGTTAAAGCACTTGCAGTTTCTAAAGATGAAGTTAGTGTTAAAGAATTTCCTACTGAAGAAGAAAATACTATTTTAATACAAGTTATGGTAAGTAGTGATGATATTGGAAGAGTAATCGGAAAAGCAGGAAGAAACGCTAATGCTGTTCGTACTTTAGTACAAGCTAGTAGTTACTTAAAAGATAATAAAAAAGTAAAAATTAATATTGATAGTTTTTAGAGAACAGTAATGTTCTTTTTTTATTGAATCTTTACCTTGTAGTTATAAAAAAAATATATTATAATAAAAAAGTAGGGTGATGATATGAATGAAAAAATTGTCCCTAAGCATGTTGCTATTATAATGGATGGTAATGGTAGATGGGCAAAATTAAGAGGAAAAAAAAGAAGTGAAGGTCACCTTGAAGGAAGTAAAAATCTTGAAAAGTTGGCACTACATATTTTAAAAAGAGGTATAAAGATTTTGAGTGTTTTTGCTTTTTCGACTGAAAATTTTAAAAGAAGTAAAGAAGAAGTTGATTATTTAATGAACTTATTAATCAAATTCTTTAAGAAAAAAGTAAAAAAGTTTAACGACAATAATATTAGAGTCATGATATCGGGAAGAAGAGAAAATTTAAGATCAGATGTATTGGAAGCAATAGATTCAATTCAAAATTCAACAAAAAATAATAATGGTGGTATTCTTAACATATGTTTAAACTATGGAGGCGTAGAAGAGATAATTGATGCCAGTAAGAAAATTGCTATTGATTATAATAAAAACAATTTATCTTTAGATAAATTAGATAAGAATGTATTTCAAAAATATTTATACAACGATTTAGAACCAATTGACTTTATGATTAGAACTAGTGGAGAACTTAGGATTAGTAATTTTATGCTTTTTAGTTTAGCATATAGTGAATTATACTTTACTGATACTTATTTTCCTGATTTTGATGAGAAAGAATTTGACGTAGCACTTAGTGAATATCAAAAAAGAAATAGAAGATTTGGAGGGATAGAAAATGAGACAAAGAATAATTAGTGCAGTTGTATTATTATTAATATTTGTACCCGTGTTAATAATAGGAAAAATTCCATATGCAGTTTTGATGACAATACTAGCATGGATGGGGTTATATGAGATATTAAATGCTCGTAAAAAGAAAAAAGAATTTCCAACTATGATGAAATTACTAGCATATTTGTTGGTTATGTTCTTTGTAATAGCAAATTATAAGGAAGTAGTAACTAAGAGTGATCTTATGTTTTATATGGATTATAGAGTAATTGCTTTATTAATATTTACTTATGTAATTCCAATTATATTTATAAAAGATAATAAGAAATATAACTTAAATGATGCATTATTCTTAATCGGTTCAACACTTTTTATAGGATTAAGTTTCAATTTATTAATTGCAATTAGAAATTACAGTTTGAATTATATAATTTATATTTTCCTTATTGCTACTATGACTGATACTTTTGCTTTATTAACAGGTAGAAGAATTGGTAAGAATAAGTTAGCAGCAGATATTTCACCAAATAAAACAATTGAAGGTGCAATTGGTGGAAGTGTTATGGGAACATTTATTGCTAGTGTGTTCTTTCTAGAAGTTGTAAATCCATCTGCTAATGTAGCAGCAGTAGTTATAATGACATTAATATTAACTATAATTGGTCAAATAGGAGATTTGGTATTTTCTGCAATCAAAAGATATTACAATACAAAAGATTTTTCTAATTTAATTCCAGGGCATGGTGGTATATTAGATAGGTTAGATAGTATAATATTTATAGTACTAGCTTTCTTAATCTTTTTAAGCATTTTTTAGGAGATGAAATATGTTAACATTAATTTACTTTATTATAATTTTAGGAATAATAGTATTAGTTCATGAATTTGGACATTTTATATTTGCTAAGATGTTTGGTGTTTATGTATATGAATTTTCAATAGGAATGGGGCCAAAATTATTTGGTAAAAAAGATAAAAAAAATGAAACAGAATACTGCTTAAGAGCAATTCCAATTGGTGGATTTGTTCAACTTGCTGGTGAAGAAGTTGATGATGATACTGATATACCTAAAAACAGAAAAATTTATGAAAAAAAAGTATGGCAAAGATTTTTAATTATGTTTTTTGGAGCTGGTAACAACTTTATTTTGGCTTTACTTTTACTTTTTGTCTATGCACTTATTTGGCAAGCTCCAATCTTAGATCCAGTTATTACAGAAGTAACAGATAATTATCCAATGGCGACAGCCGGTATTACTCCAGGAGATAAGATAGTTGCTATTAACCAACATAAAACATCAACAATTGATGATGTACAAGTTTATTTGACATTATATGCTGATGGTAAAGAAGTAGAATTTAAAGTTCAAAAAGAAGATGGGGCAACTACAAATTATAAAGTAAAACCGCTTAAAGAAAAAGTTGATGGAAATGATACTTATCGCTTTGGAATGACTTTTAATGAAGGTACTGAAAAAGGCTTTGTTCCAGCGTTAAAATACTCATTTGTTAAATTTGGTGCCTTGATGAAGCAAATGGTAATTGTTATAAAATCGTTATTTACTGGTGCCATTAGTCTTAAAAGTTTAAGTGGACCAGTTGGAATATATTCAATAGTAGGTCAAGCTAAATCATCTGGAATAGGTAATATGATTCAACTATTAGTTTTATTATCAGTTAATGTTGGATTCATTAATTTAATTCCATTACCAGCTTTTGATGGAGGAAGAATACTATTCCTTATTATAGAAAAAATAAAAGGATCTCCAGTATCAACAAAAGTAGAAAATACAATTCATAGTATTGGTTTTATTCTACTTATGTTATTACTTTTATACGTAACATTTAATGATGTTTTGAGATTGTTCTAAAGAAATCGATTGATTTCTTTTCTTTTTGTTATAAAAATGATACTATTGAAATGGTGATTTATATGGATGGATTATTGTTAGTTAATAAAGAGGAAAATTATACTTCTAGAGATGTTGTTAACGTAATTAGTAAAATTTTCAATACATCAAAAGTAGGCCATGCAGGAACTCTTGATCCTATTGCTGAAGGAGTTTTAGTTATTGCTGTTGGTAAGGGATTAAAACTAATTGACTTTCTAAGCTGTTATAAAAAAGAATATATAGCTACTGTAAGTATGGGGTTTCTAACTGATACCTTAGATGTTACAGGTAATAAAATAATGGAATTTAGTGATTTTTCAATAGATAAAGATACTTTGAGTGATAAATTAAAAGAGTTTGTTGGAAAAAGTATTCAAACTGTGCCATTATATTCAGCAGTAAAAGTAAATGGAAAGAGACTTTATGAATATGCTAGAAAAGGAGAAAATATTGAACTTCCAAAGCGTGAAATAGAAATATATGACATTGAATTATTAGATTTTAATGATAAAGAATTTAAATTTAGAGTTGAAGTGAGTAAAGGTACTTACATTAGAAGTTTAATTAAAGATATTGGTGACAAGCTTAAAATACCTTGTACTATGAAAAATTTAGTAAGAACTAAACAAGAAAGTTTTAAAATAGAAGACAGTTATACGTTAAATGAGATAAAAAATGGAAATTATAAAATTATTCCATTGATAGATTGTATCGATAATTTTTTTAAAGTTGAAGTTGACGATTATATAGCTAAAAAAATAAGTAATGGTCGTATACTTGAAAATCGTTATAAAGAAGATAAAATTGCTTTTATTAATAATGATCAGTTATTAGCACTTTATAAACCATATGAAAAAGATCAAACATTAATAAAGCCGATAAAAGTGTTTAAATAGTATCTATAACTTTAAATTATAGATGCTATTTAATTTGAGATATTCATTGTATTTTATTTCTGCATATATTAATATATAGGGTATGTGGAGGAATTACTATGGAAATTGAAAAGATGATTAGTGAAGAGGAAATATTAGAAAGAATAAAAGAATTAGCAACTATAATTAATAATGATTATCAAAATGAAGAATTAATTGTAGCGTGTATATTAAAGGGTTCTACTTTGTTTACATGTGATTTGATTAAAAGACTTAATATGCCAGTTATTTTAGATTTTATGAGAACAAGCAGTTATGGTGATAGTACTATATCATGTGGAACTGTAGATATAACAAAAGATTTGGATAGTGATATTACGGGTAAGAATGTTTTAATAGTAGAGGATATAATAGATACGGGAAGAACTTTAGCAGAAGTGGTTAAAAATTTAAAATCAAGGAATCCTAAATCGTTAGCTATTTGTACATTATTAGATAAACCAGAAAGAAGAGAAGTTGATGTAAATGTTGATTATGTGGGATTTAAAATAGATGATTATTTTGCAATAGGATATGGTCTTGATTATATGCAACAATATAGAAATTTACCTTATGTAGGTAAGGTAAAAAAGCTAGGATCTAAATAGTTTTACAAAGGTCAAATAGATGATATTTGACCTTTTATGTTTAATGAATTGTTTTATAAGTAAAAATTATACTAAATATGTGTAAAAGCTATAAAAAAATTTATAAAAAGCCTTTAATTACAAGCTGTAATTATGTTATAATAAATATCGTCAAGGAAGGAGCAAGATATAGACATGAAATATGTATATTTATTTAGCGAAGGTAACGCTGATATGAGAAATCTTCTTGGTGGTAAAGGTGCTAACTTAGCCGAAATGACTAATATTGGTTTACCAGTACCTCAAGGTTTCACAATCACTACTGAAGCTTGTACTCAATATTATGAAGATGGTAGAGAAATCAATGAAGAAATTCAATCTCAAATTAATGAGTACATTGGAAAAATGGAAGAGATTACAGGAAAGAAATTTGGAGATAAAGAAAATCCATTATTAGTTTCTGTAAGAAGTGGTGCTAGAGCATCTATGCCTGGTATGATGGATACTATTCTTAACTTAGGTCTTAACGAAGATGTTGTTAATGTAATAGCTGAAAAATCAAATAATCCACGTTGGGCTTGGGACTGCTACAGAAGATTTATTCAAATGTATTCTGACGTAGTTATGGAAGTTGGTAAAAAATATTTTGAACAACTTATCGATGAGATGAAAGCTAAAAAAGGAGTTACTCAAGATATTGAACTTGATGCTGATGATTTAAAAGAATTAGCTAGAAAGTTCAAAGCTGAATATAAAGAAAAAATAGGATCTGATTTCCCAACTGATCCAAAAGAACAATTAATGGGTGCTATTAAAGCAGTATTCCGTTCATGGGATAACCCAAGAGCTAATGTTTACAGAAGAGATAATGATATTCCTTATTCATGGGGAACTGCTGTAAACGTACAAGCAATGGCTTTTGGTAACATGGGAGATGACTGTGGTACTGGTGTTGCATTTACTCGTGACCCAGCAACAGGTGAAAAAGGATTATTTGGAGAATTCTTAACTAATGCACAAGGTGAAGACGTTGTTGCTGGTGTTAGAACTCCAATGCATATTGCTGAAATGGAACAAAAATTTCCGGAGGCATTTAAAGAATTCAAAAAAGTTTGTGAAACACTTGAATCTCATTATAGAGATATGCAAGATATGGAATTTACTGTTGAACATGGTAAACTTTATATGTTACAAACAAGAAATGGTAAGAGAACAGCTCAAGCTGCATTAAAAATCGCTTGTGATTTAGTTGATGAAGGAATGCGTACTGAAGAAGAAGCAGTTGCTATGATCGATCCAAGAAACTTAGATACATTATTACATCCACAATTTGATGTTGATGCATTAAAGAAAGCTACACCAGCTGGAAAAGGTTTAGGAGCATCACCAGGAGCTGCTTGTGGTAAAGTTGTATTTACTGCAGAAGATGCAGAAGCATGGAATGCAAGAGGAGAAAAAGTTGTACTTGTAAGACTTGAAACTTCTCCAGAAGACATTACTGGTATGAAAGCTAGTCAAGGTATCTTAACTGTTCGTGGAGGAATGACAAGTCATGCTGCAGTAGTTGCTCGTGGTATGGGTACTTGCTGTGTATCTGGTTGCGGAGATATCGCAATGGATGAAGAAAATAAGAAATTTACTCTTGCTGGTAAAACTTATCATGAAGGAGATTATATCTCAATAGATGGTTCTACTGGTAATATATATGATGGAATTATTCCTACAGTTGATGCTAAAATCGCTGGAGAATTCGGTAGAGTTATGGAATGGGCTGATAAATTCAGAACATTAAAAGTTAGAACTAATGCTGATACACCTACTGATGCTAAAAAAGCAAAAGAACTTGGTGCAGAAGGAATTGGTCTTTGCCGTACAGAGCATATGTTCTTTGAAGCAGATAGAATTGCTGCATTTAGAGAAATGATTTGTTCTGACAGTGTTGAAGAAAGAGAAGCTGCCCTTGATAAGATTTTACCTTACCAACAAGGTGACTTTGAAAAATTATATGAAGCACTAGAAGGATATCCAGTTACAATAAGATTCTTGGATCCACCTCTACATGAGTTTGTTCCAACTGAAGAAGCTGATATCAAAAAACTTGCTGATGCGCAAGGTAAGAGTGTTGAATATATTAAAAACTTAATTGCATCTTTACATGAATTTAACCCAATGATGGGACATAGAGGATGCCGTTTAGCTGTAACTTATCCAGAAATAGCTAAAATGCAAACTAAAGCTGTAATTCGTGCTGCAATTAATGTTAAAAAAGCACATCCAGATTGGAATATTAAACCAGAAATAATGATTCCACTTGTTTGCGAAGTTAAAGAATTAAAATTTGTTAAGAATGTAGTAGTTGAAACTGCTGATGCAGAAATTAAAGCTGCTGGTATTGACTTAGAATACGAAGTTGGTACTATGATAGAAATTCCAAGAGCTGCTTTAACTGCTGATGAAATAGCTAAAGAAGCTGACTTCTTCTGCTTCGGTACAAACGACTTAACTCAAATGACATTTGGATTCTCAAGAGACGATGCTGGTAAATTCTTAAATTCTTACTATGATAATAAGATTTTTGAAAATGATCCATTTGCTAAACTTGATCAAGATGGTGTTGGAAAATTAATGGAAACTGCTGTAAAACTTGGAAAACCAGTTAATCCAAAATTACATATTGGTATTTGTGGAGAACATGGTGGAGATCCATCAAGTGTTGAATTCTGTAACAAGATTGGACTTGATTACGTATCTTGCTCACCATTTAGAGTTCCAATAGCTAGACTTGCTGCTGCACAAGCTGCAATTAAAGCAAAAAATAATTAATAATAATTAGGCTAAAGTTGAAATACTTTAGCTTTTTTGCTAGTGTAAAGAATTTTGTGACAAAAAGTTAAAGTTTTTAAGAAATTTATAATTTGTGTTATAATTTAATAAAGAGACAAATAGTAATTTGAAATATTATCCACTATAATAAATTTATTTAAGGAGGTTTTAAGATGTTTGTTAATATGTTTAAAAACTTAGAAGCATTTAAAAAAATATATAATAACAGTAAATACTTATATAAAATAGATTTATATATAGGAAAAAAGAAAATGATTAAAAAAAATAAAACAAAAGAAAAATTTAAAAAGAGAAATATTACTGATAAAAATAAAGCTATAAAATTTTTAAACAAGCAAAAATCAGAAGAAAATTTATATTATGTTTACGCATATTCTTTATCTAACAAATTAAAAACAAATAAAGACATATATGAAATGTTAAAAGAAAAATTTATTTTTAATGAAGATGAATTATTTAGAAATTATGCTCGTAATTTTGTTCATGAGTATGGAGAGTCTTGTGGTAAAAGTCACAATAAAGAAAAAATTAATGATGCATTATCTGAAATTAAGCAATTTATCTCTTCTGGGAAACCACTATATGCTTATTGGATGCTTTATTCTTTGAATTCAAAATGCAATATACCCTTTAAAGATTATTATGAAGTATATAATATGTTTGAGAAAGAAGATACTATACAAGGGTGTTTGATTGGTGAGTTTACTAATAGAGGTAAAAGATCAAGAACAGGTTCAGAATATATTAAATTATTAGAAAAAACGAGTGATGAATGTTTAAAGCATAATTACTATATGATTTTAACTAGATGGTATTATAATAAAGATGTATATGATTATTTATTAAAAAGAGGTATAGAAAAAGAAAAACTTGATAAACAGGTAAATAAATATTTAGAAAGATACGAAATATTAAAGGAAAAAGCTCAAAGTAATAGTTTAGAAAATGATGAAAAGAAAGATTATTTAAAGTATATTGCTTTATATTATAGAGTAATTAAAGATGATTATGTTGGAAATGATCCGGTATATAATTATTTTAAAGATAAAAAAGAAATGAATTATATAAATGATGATAATCCATATAAAGATTATATTAAATCAGAAACTAAAAGATTACAAAAAGAATTTGAACAATCTGTTATAGAAAATAAACCTTTTTGTCAACCTACATGCAAAAAGGTTGGTGATCAAAGATCAATAATAGAATATTTGGATGAAAAATCAAATACTCATTCTGCAGTAACAAAACCTTCTGAAGAAGAAACAGTTAAAGGTCTTGAAGTTGAAATTGAAGAAAAAAATGAAAAGCGTCCAAATTTTGATCTTGTTTTTGGAGGTTTTCAACAGAAATATACAGATGAATATTATAATGAATTAAATAATAAAAATAGAGTAAAGAAATTAACTAAAAAGTAATAAATTACAAACATCTATATGCAAGGTGGAGAACAATTAGTAAATATTAGCAAAGGAATTAATAAAAATAAAGTTGATACAAATAGATAAAATCATATTAAAAGGCTAAAGTTTAAAAAAATTAGCCTTTTTTGTGCTGAAATGTTTGCAAAGTCAATCGCTTATATAATAAAATACTTACCACCAAAGTCATTGATTTTATTGGTAACTAAGTTGCAATAAAAATTAATTGATTTTATAATTTGAGATACAAGGAGGAATGTGAATGTTAAAACACATTAAATTATTGTTGTTAGTAATAACTATTGGAATGTTTGCTTTGGCTACAAATGTATTTGCCGAATCCAAAAATGAAGTAAAACTGAATTTTGAAGGTGGAATTATTCATGATGGGTATGTAGAATATAGTAAAATAGCCAAGTTACAATTATTTAAAGGGGATGATTTAGTTACTAATATTACAAATAATATGACAGTTGATTTGAATGAAGCAGAGTATAAATTTGTAATTGAGGAAATTGAAGATACAAGTGTAACGGGTGCTAATACGCCTATAAAGTTGAACATTAATAATTGGTATTACCCTATGACAACATTAGCAGGTGAAGTCAAATCTACATTTAAATTAGAATCAAGTAAATTTAGTGGAACATTAAATGTTAAAATTGTAAGAATAAGATCAGCTGTTAATACAAAGGTTGAAAATGTTTACGATGATATAACATCAACAGGTGTAATTGATTTAACTAATGGTCAAGAATATGTAATAGATTTTTCAAAAACTGATGAGTTAACAGAAGGATTAGAATCATTTGTAGATTTAGATAAAACACTATATTATAAAAGAGACTATAATGGTTTATTATTAACAGATAATGAAAGCGAAGCTGTTATAAAGATAGTTGGAAATAGAGAGAAAAACAAAGCAATATTAACTGCAGTAAATGTTGGAACTAAAAAAAGTGATGTTTTTAAAGGGCTTCATACTCAGTATACAGGTTCTGCATTGAAATATGATGGCATTGATGATGAAATTATACTTGAAACAAGATATGATTATTACACTAAATGTAAATATGAATTTACATTTCAATATGTAAAAGAAGAAGTTAATCCTAAAGAATATAGGTTTACTGAAGGAGCAAATCAAATATATACTATTGATGAATCAAAAAATGCAATGTTTAGAATAGATGCTGACTTTAGTTTATTTGATAGTAAGGTATACATTGATGGAGCATTAATTGATGCTAAAAATTATAAAGCTGAATCTGGTAGTACAATTATTACTTTAAATAAAGAATATGTTGATACATTATCAGTTGGAGAACATACAATTAAAGTTGAATTTAGTGATAGTGGTTCAGCAACTACTAAATTTGAAGTTAAAGATCAAGAAAAGTTATCTAATAATACTAATATAGAAAACCCTAAAACTGGTGATAATATTAGAACATATATAATAATATCTATTATATCAGTGTTAGGTATTGTTACCACTATAGCGATTAATAATAAAAAGAAAAGAGAAATTTAGGAGAAAAAATTATGAAGAAAAGTAAAATATTTATTACTACTGCATTGATGTTTTTATTTACTATGTGTATTGCACCAATAACTATATTTGCAGAAGACCTAGATTTAAGTACAGCAAATATAGATATTGAAGGCGTAAAATTTAATTATAATCCAGGTGATAAACCAGAAGCAAGAGCTTATAAATGTGATCCGTGGGAAGAACTATATGATATAGAATATGAGTACTGGGAAGAGATGAATACTAATGAAAAGGGTGAGTCTGTTCCAGTAAAATATTGGTATTCTGATGAGGTAAAAAACAATGCTTTAGCACAAGATAAAAAAATAACTTCTTTTGAAGAAGGGAAAACTTATATGTATAGTATTTCTCTTAAGGCAAAAGGTGAAAATAAATTTGGAGATGGTAGTTCAGTAAGAATAAATGGTACAAAAATAAGTAGTGTAAGTGTAAGTGATTCTGGAACAATAATTTTTGTAACTGCCGTAAAAACAATAAAACCTGAAACTATTACATACCAACATATTAGTGAAGTTGAAATAAATAATGCAACAATTAGTTTTAAGGTAGGGGATAAACCTGTATTCTCAGGAACAACACCTGAAAATGTTCCATATATTTATCAATCTGAATATTGGAGTACTGATGGAGGTAAAAAATATTATTATGCTGCTGACTTTTGGAATATAAATAATCCTGATGATTTATTCACTAAGTTTGAAAGCGGTAAATCTTATACTTATGGAATATATTTTAAAGCAGCAGAAGGATATTGCTTTACAACTGATACTAAATTAAAAATAAATGGTAAGTATTATGATTATGACACTACTGACTATGATCCAATGTTACAATACAACGAAGGTGAATATGCAACAATGTGGGTTGACACAAATTTAATAATAACACCTACATCTTCTGAACAACCTACTCAAGATACAGTAAAAGCAATTGAAAGTTCTAGTTCAATAAAAGGTAGTATTACTTTTGAAAAAGAAGTAAGTAAAAATTATACTTTGGATATTAAACAAGTTGAAGTAAGCAAAAATTTATCTGATAAAAATGTTAAATATTTAGTAGATATAAATGTATTAGAAAATGGTCAAGTAGTTAAGATTGATAATACAAAAATGAAAATAAAAATTACTTTACCAGAAGATTTAAAAGGATACAAAAAATATGAAGTTGTTTATATTTTAAATGATGAAATAAAAGAAACTATACCAGCAACAATAGAAAATGGATATATAGTTTTTGAAACATCACATTTAAGCCAATATGGAATAGTTGCAACAGAAAAAATATCTAATATAAATGTAAAAAATCCTAAAACAGGTGATAACATTTCATTTTATCTAGCAACGGGTATTTTATCAATCATTGGACTAGCTGGATCATCAATAATCGTTTATAGAAAAAAGCAAATTAATTAGATATTCCTTGAAGTGATAAAGTAAAAGTAGACACATAAAAAGAATGTGATCTACTTTTCTTTTACTATAATTAAATAGTGCAGATTATTATAGGAAAATCAATTAGTTTATATTTTATTATTTAAACGGCAAAATATTACGTTTAAATTTTCTCTTTAAATAATTATTTTTAAATTTATCTTCTTCTTGTCTTGCAATTTTTTCTAATATATAATCTTCCTTTATATTACCTGTGTAAATATCATGAGCATGTCTAAATTCATGTATAGCTATCTGCGCAGTTTTTAAACTTACTATTTCAGGTACGCATATAATTAATTTAGTTAATTCCTTATTATCATTAAAATCATACCAAACGCCATAATAATCCATTTTTAAATCATAATCTACATAGGGATCTTTAATAATTTTAGTTTTATCTTTAATATAATCCCAAAAACCATCACTATAATCTAAATGCTTTTTTACATCTTTGATGGTTAGATTAAGTCCATAAACCATAAATTTAAATTCATCATTTTCAATTAAAGTTTCAAAATTTTTAGGAATGCGTCTATAAGAATAATTTCTATTAATTTTTATTTCATCTTCGATATCATCTAATAAATCGTAATAATAAATAATGGTTTTATCAATTGAATCATTTAACTCGCCAATTAAATCATCAACAGCATTTATATTCTTATTGATACCATTTTTTAATATCAAATTTAATAAATGATTTTCTTCATTTAAGATAGCTATATATTCAACCTTAATTCTATTTAATTCTTCTAAATAAATGTTTGATAATCCTTTTTCTATTAAAGTATCAATAAGCAAAAGTATATATTCTTTATACATCATTATTTTTGCTTCAATATTTTCTATTTTTGTTTCCCTAATATCACTTTTTAATTCTTTTAATTCATCTTTTGTCATAATCAAATTTCCTTTGCTGATTATTATAACACAATACTAAATTCTATTTTAGCTTTTTTTGATAAACACTTAATGAAATGTGCTATAATCAATACAGAGGTGAGATAAATATGAATTTAAATCAAGAATTAACTCAATATATTGAAAGTGTTATTTTTCCTAGTTATGAAAAAAATGATTTAGGACATAATTTGGATCATATTAAATATGTTATAGATAGAAGTTTGAAGTTTGCTAGTAGTATAGATGATATAAATTATAATATGGTTTATGTTATAGCTTCTTATCATGATATAGGCCATTATATTGATGCTAAAAATCATGAAAAAATTTCGGCAGATATGTTACTTGAAGATAAAGAGCTAACAAAGTTTTTTACTGAAAAAGAAATTCAAACTATGGCAGAAGCAATCTATGATCATAGAGCAAGTTTAAAAGGAGAGCCAAGAAGTATATATGGAAAAATAGTTTCATCCGCTGATAGAAATACATTAGTAGATAGCCCATTAAAAAGAACATATAATTATAGATTAAAACACAATCCAACTGATTCATTAGATAACATAATAAAGGAGTCTAGACAACATATAATTGATAAATTTGGTAAAAAAGGCTATGCAACTGAAAAAATGTATTTTGAAGATTTGGATTATAAAAAATTTTTAGAAGAAATTTCTGCTTTAGCAAATGATGAAGTGAAGTTCAGAAAAAGATTTATGGAAGTTAATGGATTAAATAATGAATTAAAATTAACTTTTGATAAAGTCGTAAAAGAAAATTTAAATATATCATTAGACGATACATTATATGAAGTATATAATAGGGTAAAAGATAAATATAATAAACCATTTGATACATTAAGAAATATGATATTAGAAGCAAATGATATTGATGAATTAGAATATTATACAAAAAATGTTAATCAAGATTTGAAAGATTATATTGCTGAGCATATATTTCCTGAATACGAAAAAAATGATGGTGGTCATAATCTTGCTCATATTTTAGAAGTAATAAGAAGAAGTTTTGCATTAAATGATACTTTTAAATTGGGATTAGATGATAATATGATATATACAATAGCAGCTTGCCATGATTGGGGAAAATATGAAGATCACACGATTCATAATTTAATAGCGGCTAGAAACTTTATGAATGATGAAGAAATGAATAAATTTTTTACTCAAAAAGAAAGAAAAATAATTAAAGAGGCAATAGAAGATCATCGTTCTTCAAAGGAAGATGAACCAAGGAGCATATATGGAAAGCTAGTTTCATCGGCAGATAGAAATACGAGAATTGAAATAGTATTTATAAGAAGTTTCTTTGTGGCTCATGAAAGAATGCCAGAAGCAAATATTGAGGAGTATTTAGATTATACAATAAAGAGACTTTCTAAAAAATATGATGAAAAAAATCCAGAAAACATGTTCTTTGAAGATAGAACATATCAAGTATTTATTCAAGACATGAGAAATTTATTAAAAAAAGAAGAAGAATTTAAGAATAGATACTGTGAAGTAAATCACATTACATCTAGAAGTAATAGGGTTTGTGATGAACAAGGAGAAATTACTTATCAAAAAGTTTTGAAAAAACAACTAATATAATTATGAGGTGATATTATGTCAAAACTATCTAATACTATTACGATGCTTAGATTATTGCAAAATGGTAGAAAATATAGCATAAAAGAGTTGTCTGAGCAACTAGAAGTGTCTCCAAGAATGATAAGAAATTATAAAGAAGAATTAGAATTAGCGGGCATATTTATTGAATCATTGAGAGGTCCATATGGTGGATATTATTTGAATCAAGATATCAAATTGCCAGAAAATTTAGACAAATCAAAATCAATTCCTATAGATAATAGAGAATACTATAATTTGCTTAGTAAATCAATTAACGATAAAAACAAATGTTATATAGAGTATTATTCTAAAGAGCATGACTCGATAACTAAAAGAATTATTAGACCATATGAACTAATTGCATTAGGTGATGAATGGGGTGTTGCGGCATTTTGTGAAAAGAAGCAAGAAATAAGACACTTTTATCTAAATAGAATTAGTAATTTAGAGGTATTAGACGAAAAATATTAATGTGACATATATACTTCCTCTTTATATAATATATTTGTTTCTGGGAGGTATATATGATTTATATAGATTTTGATGGAGTGATTTTAGATACTGAAAAGATATTATTTGAAGAATGGAGAAAAAATCCAAATAGAGGAAATTTACCTGAAATAGAAAAAATTAAATATATTCAAAAGGCGGATTGGAGATATATTATAAATAATTCTAATGTAATTAATGATGCAATTTATTATTTAAAACAAATGGATTCCAGTAAAACAGCCATATTAACAAAAATTCATTCATCTAACAATGAAGGAACCGAGAAAATTAAATGGATTAGAGAAAATGGGCTAAAACAAGATGTCATATTAGTTCCATATATTTTCAAAAAAAGTGATGTAGTAAATGCGGAAGGAAATATATTAATTGATGATTGCTTAAAAAATATAAAGGATTGGAATGATAGTGGAGGAACTGGTTTTTTCTTTGATATGGATGATGATGATTATGATAGTTGGCAACAACCAAATGTAGAAAGGTATGAAAAAGTATTGAGTTTATCTAAATTTACTAAAAATAAAATATAAAAATAATTAAGTTTTTCTTGAGGTGAATTAATGATATTAAATGTAAGTGGTAGAACAGATGTAGTCGCATTTTATACAGAATGGTTTATGAATAGATATAGAGAAGGCTTTGTAGATGTAAGAAATCCTTTTAATCCTAATTTGGTTAGTAGAATTAAATTTGAAAATGTGGATGCCATATTATTTTGTACAAAAAATCCAATTCCAATTTTAAAGTATATAAATGAAATAGACAAACCAATTTTATTTCATGTAACGTTGACTGCTTATAAAAATGATATTGAACCTAATGTACCATCTAAAGGAAAAATTATCGAATCTATAAAAGAATTATCTAATTTGATTGGTAAAGATAAAATAGTAATAAGATATGATCCTATATTTATAAATGATAAATATAACATTGAATATCATACAAGAGCTTTTGAAAGATTATGTGGTTTATTAGAAGGATATGTAGATAAAATATTAATTTCATTTATTGATGAATATAAAAATGTTAGAAAAAACAAATCAATTTTGAATTATAGAAAATTTACTGAGAATGATTACAAAATAATTGGCGAAACATTCAGTAAAAGTGCAAAAAATCATGGTCTTATAGTTCATACTTGCTTTGAAGATAGAAATCTGAGTGAGTATGGTTTTACAAAAGGAGAATGTCTATCACGAGAAATGGCTTATAAATTAACTGGTAAAATATATAAAGAAGAATGGAAAGCAAGAAAAGAGGGAAAATGTCATTGCGTTAAAATGGTTGATATAGGAGTATATAACTCTTGTAAACACTTTTGTAAATACTGTTATGCTAATTATGATGAAAAAGAAGTGAACAAAAATTATAAATTACACAATTCTAAATCATCATTGTTAGTAGGCGGGTTAAAAAGTACTGATATAATAAAAGAGCGAACTAAATAGTAGGTATAGCAATAATCTTTAAAAATTTAATAAAAAAGCATTGACCTGAATTGATACTTAGATTATATAATTGTTATAGATTAATTATAGAAAGGATGATAAAAATGAAATTAAATAATGGTTTAGAAATACCAAATATCGGATTAGGAACTTGGTTGATTGATAATGATGATGTTTCTAACGTTATTAAAGATGCAGTAAAACTAGGATATAGACATATAGATACAGCACAAGCTTATCAAAACGAGGAAGGCGTTGGTATTGGAATAAAAAACTGTGGTGTTCCAAGAAAAGAATTATTTATTACAACAAAAATTGCAGCAGAACATAAAGATTATGAAAGTGCAAAAAAATCAATTGATGAATCACTAAAAAAACTAAATTCAGATTATATAGATTTAATGATAATACATGCACCTCAACCTTGGGCTGAGTTTAGAGAAACAAGTAATAAATATTATAAGGAAAACTTAGAAGTATGGAGGGCGTTAGAAGATGCTTATAATGAAGGAAAATTAAAGGCTATTGGAGTATCTAACTTTCATAATGATGATATAAAAAATATAATTGATAATGCTAGAATTAAACCGATGGTTAATCAAGTCTTATCACACGTTGGACAAACACCTTTTGATATTATTGAATATTGTAATAAAAATGATATTGTTGTAGAAGCATACTCTCCAATAGCACATGGAGAAGCAAATAGAATTAAAGTTGTTAATGAATTATCTAATAAATATAATAAGTCTTTTTCTCAAATATGCTTGAAGTATCAATTACAACTAGGATTAGTAGTATTGCCTAAGGCAAGAAGTTTTGATCATCTGAAGGATAATATTGATCTTGACTTTGAAATTAATGAAGAAGATATGAAATTATTAAATAATGTTGAACCATTGACTGATTATGGTAAAGATGATTTCTTTCCTGTATTTAAACATAGTGGAGAATAACTTTAATTAAAACTTACCAAGAAAATCAATGAATAAAATGGTAATCTAATTGTCAGAAGATTGCATTTCATATATTATAAAGTATATAGGAAGGTGTTTTATGAAAAATAAAAAAAATTTAATATTAGCTGTAGCTTGTATATTAGTAGCAAGTATTGCGATGATATTCTTGTATAATTCAAATGAAAAGAAAACATCAGATACAATAAAAACAAAAGATGGTCAAGTAAAAATAGTGGCTAATAAAGTGGATAGTTTATCTTTAGAAGATTATAAAAGTGATGTATTTACAATGAAAAAACCTAAGGGTTGGAATGTTATATCAGGAGGAGCAGGTATATATTACGCTATTAAAGTATATGATCCAAATGATAGTAACAATGGACTTTTCTTAATGCTTAAAATGCAACCACTGTTAAAAAGTAATGCTGCGAAAAAAAGTTGGCAACAATACTATAAATTGGCAGGTGGACAGTATAGTTTATTTGCCAATGCAGTAGTACTAGATAATCCAACAACTGAAGGATTTTATAAAAAATTTAATGAAATAGGAAAATATATGAATAATGTTGAACCTACACTTTCTAATTTTGCTTTTCCAGTATATAAAAATTTTACTAAAAAAGATGAACAAGCAAGTACTGCATCAATGAAGAATGTAGCAATGGATAGTAAGGTATTAAGAGCAACATTTGATGGTGAAAATAATAAAAAAGGTGAAGGTATGTTTTTAGCATCAATCGTTAACTTTGGTAATCAATATAGTGGAGGAGCAGATCTTTCATATTATATGGTTTATGATATAATGTCAATTACTTCAAACGAGAGTGAATTTATTGATTACAAAGATATATTATTAAAATCAATTAATTCTATTGAATTCAGTGATGCTTATGTAAAGAAAACTATTGATGACGGTAATGCTCAAACAAAACAAGCATTACAATTGAATGCTCAAATTCAAAAAGCTTTTGATTCATATATGAGTGCTTGGGAAAATAGAAGTAAAACATATGATATTATTAGTCAAAAACAAAGTGATGCTATTTTGGGATATGAAAGAGTATACAATTCGGATACTGGAGAAATATATAAAGCATATAATGGATTTACCGATGACTATAAAGGAGAACTGTATAAATCTGTTACAGATGATATGTATACAGTAAAAACCAGTGGTTATATTGAAAAATAATAAAAACTAAAGATTTTTAAACATCTGAAGTTGTAAGATAAATGTAGACAAATCAAAACTGTCTACATTTTTTACTATAATAAAATTGGAGGGACAAGAATAAGAAAATAGCCAAATAGATATTGGTCAAAAGAAGATAAATTGCAAATAATTAACGAAGTATTATTAAATTGTAAATCATCATTGAGGTAGCAAAATATTATGATATTTCAAGCAGGATGTTTAGAGGATAACGTAATAAATACTAAATAGAGAATTGTTTTAGTAAGTAGACTACTTACAGAAGATGAAGTTGTTAATTTTTATGCCGAAATAAGGAGAGCACCAAATTTTGGGTTCAGTTCATTATTTTTATAATGTTTCCTCTTTCTTGATACTATTTATTATAAAAAAATTACGAACAATTAAGTCATAAGTTCATTTCAAATGGAGCCTTAACTTTTCTTATATTCGAAAAATTATACTCCCAAGATTGATTAAATCAACTAAATAAATTGTATAATATTTATAGATTCTAATTTCCTGTAGTATTGACTATTTATTAAAAAATACTATAATAACTTACTGAGGTGATTTCATGACAAAAGAGCAGAATGTAATAAATTACTATGTTATATGTAATAGATTGAAAAATGTTATTAGAACTGGTTGGAAAAATTGGAATGTTCAAAGAGAAAGAATTGAAAGTGTAGCTGAGCATATATTTGGAGTTCAAATGCTTGCAATTGCTATGAAATCAGAATATCAATATGATGTAGATATTATGAAAGTAATATTTATGCTAGCTGTTCATGAACTTGGTGAAACAGTTATTGGAGATTTAACACAATTTGAAGTATCAAAAGTAGAACACGAAAAAATGGAACATGAGGCAGTTAGTAGTATATTAGGTGGATTACTAGATGGTAAACAAATAGAACAATTATTTTTAGAATTTGACTCTCATAACACTAAAGAATCAATGTTTGCATATCAATGTGATAAATTAGAATGTGATTTACAAAGTAAATTATATGATGAGGAAGGCTGTGTAGATTTAAATAATCAAGAAAATAATGAAACTATGAAAAATGCTAGAGTTCAAGAATTACTTAAAGCCAGTGCTTCTTGGTCAACTATGTGGCTTCAATTTGGTCAACAGGTTTATCCATATGATGATAATTTTATGGCTGTTTCAAATTATGCTATAAATAATGAAATTGGAGAAAATAAAGAAATTAAAAAGCAATTTAAGTAACACAGACGTAGAATTGTCTTTTTCTTTTTGGATATCTTTATTAAAAATATTAAGATTATTTTGTATATCTTCGGCTATTTTTCCTATTTATTTACAATACTTATCATATTCATTGAGTCCTTTGATTTTAGATTAATTATCATTTATTTCAGCAAATATTTCATTTTTCTTATCCTCAATTTTTGCTCTATGATATCTTTCCTATTAATTTTTTTTACGATATTAATCGTACCACATCACACTTTTCTTTGCAATAACACACAAAAAAATCAACTATTACTAGTTGACTTAATCATTAACGTCACATTGGTGCGACGGTTTTATCTTATGGGGCGGTTGTCGAAGATATTTACAACTTTTCATGGCTTAACGATTTGATACATAAAATATCAATCTCTAACAGTATATTAACACAAAATTGCTAATTTATATCACTAAATTTTTAAAATTATCAATTATATGCTATAATTATTAAATAGGAGGTATATTTTTATGAAAAATGATATACGTAGCATTTTGGGAGATGGTATGGCTACTTCAATCGAAGGTATGGTTAGTTGTTTTGATAAGATGAATTTAACACCAGAACAAATTGTAGATTATATAGGTGAAATGCGTGAATTAACAAGAGCAGGAATGCATATTATAGCACTATCTAATGGTAATAAGGAATTGGCAGATAAAATTAATAGAGCAAATGAATTAATTAAATTAAAAAGAATTGATGAATTTAAAAAGTCTGTTGCAAATGGAACTCACGATGAGTTTTTAGCTAATATGCCATGGACAGATAAATCTTCTTTAGAAGTAGATATGGGATTATTTAGAATTGGACTTCCAAGTGAAAAACCTTTAACAGAAGAAGAACAAGGATACTTTGAGATAATTGAAAATTCTATCAATAAGGATCTAGAAAAAGAAGCATTAAGTCAAGGGTTTGATAGTGTTGAAGCATGGAGAAATTATAATTCGATGCACAGTACTGAAATGTATATTTCACGTGGAATAAAAAGATGATTTATAAGCATGATATGAACCCCCGTTTCTTGGACAAAATAGAAACGAGGTTTTTGTATGACTAAAATAAGTTATGAAGAAAGAATTAATTTATATTATGATAGAAAGAATGGCCACAAAATTATTTTAAAGCAATATTAGAAGCCCAAGAAAAATACAAAATTGTATTAACTTCTATGCATTGGGATTTATTAAATTTTTTTGAAAATAATAATATTGAATATTATCTAGCTTTTCCATCTCTGGATAGTGAAAAAGTTTTGGAAAAAAGATGTTATGATAGAGGAAATAATAAAATTTTTGTTGATAAATTAAAGAACAATTTAAAAGATTGGTATTATAAAATTAATAATTACAATCCTAAAAAGATTTTAAATATTGAAAAAAATGAATATTTAGAAGATGTCTTAAAAAAAGAAAATTTATTATAATTGAAATATAATGTGTAGGATATATGTTTATCAATGAATAGGAATTGACACAGACTAGAATTAAAAAAAACTAACTTCTGAGATAAAAGTTGAAAAAGTAGGAGTAATAAACAATGAATTTTGAATATTTAAATCAGATGATTAAATATATAGAAGATAATCTAACTGAAAATATTGAATATAAAGAATTATCAAAAATTGTTGGTGTATCAGAATATAATTTGCAAAGAATATTTACATTTTTAACAAATATTTCATTGGCAGAATATATTAGGAAAAGAAGGTTAAGTAAGGCTTTTGAGGAATTAAAAACAACAGATATAAAAATCGTAGATTTAGCCGTTAAGTATCAATACGATTCCCAGATATCTTTTGCCAGAGCTTTTAAAAATATGTTTGGAATAACTCCAAGTGAATGTAAATTAAGCAATATAGAATACAAGCAATTTCCTATAATAAAATTTAATAATAGTAATGATATTTGTGAAGAATTAAATTATGAAATAAAAGAAATTGATGAGATTAAATTATATTGTGTAGAAACATCTGCAATAACTCATGAAGATCTACTTTATAATATAAGAAAATTATATTCAGATATAGAAGAAAATGGATTGTATGAGAAATTTAATAGAGATGGTATGTATGGAATATCTATATGTAGAAGAGATGGTTATTTATATTATGTTGGTAGCAAAGAAAAATATAATAATACAAAAGAATTTATTATTCCTGCAGGCAAATATGTGATATTTAGTGCAAATTCAAGAGAACAAAAAGATATAGTAAAAACTGAAAAAATGATATATACACAATGGTTACATTCTACTAATTATAACATTGATGATGAATTTAATTTTGAATTATATACAAGTGATAATTGCTATTTATATATGTTAATAAAAGATAAACAAAACTGATTTCAGTTAAGTTTATCTTTTTTTCTTGTGTTTCGTTATAATTAAAGGTGTTTAAAGGGGATAAGGAAAAAATATTGGAAAGAACAAGATAACAGTAAGAGAGGAAATATATAATGGAATTAAGTGAGACTATTAAAAGTAGAAGAAGTATAAGAAAATATAAAGATTTAGATATCCCCAATGATATTATAGAAAATTTAATAGAATCTGCTAGACTTACACCATCTGCAAAGAATAGGCAACCTTGGGAGTTTATGGTAGTAAAAGGAATAGTAAAAGATAAAATAGCAGATATTATGTTAGAACAATTAAAAAAATCAAAAGTTAGTTTAGAAAGAAAATTATATAATGCAAATAGTAGTGTTAAAGCTACTGCTTATATTATAAAAAAAGCACCAATTCTAATATTAGTATTTAAGCCAAATGAAGATAATTGGATTATCGGGGATTCATTATCAATAGGTGCTGCAATAGAACATATTTGTTTAAGAGCAACAGATTTAGAACTAGGCTCATTATGGATAAGAGATATTGTATATACTCAAAAAGAAATTGCTAAATTAGTGTGTAAATACGATATGGAACTGATTTCAGCAATATCAATAGGATATCCTGATGAAAAGCCAAAGCAAAGAACAAGAAAGAAATTAAATGAAATATTGGAGTGGTATGATAATGGAAAATAAAGAAATATTAGAATTTTACAAAGAAACAAGTCAATTTACTGATTTAGGTTATTATAAAGACTTTGCTAAAAATTTACCAAATGATATTGAAGAATTGTGTATATTACAAAGAATGCAAATAATACACCCTGTAGCTTATAATGATAAAGATATAAGAAATAAAAATAATTGTTTTTGGGGAGATATGACAAAAGTGCCTATTACACGATTAGATTATGAAGAAGATTATTTTCCTACTGCACAAAGTATGATTGCAGAATTGTTAAGAAAGAATCCAGATTATAATATAAAGAGAGAGGCGAAAGATAAAATAAACATTACTTGTAGAGGACAAGCAATATTATTAGCAAGTATTTTAAAAGCGAAAGGTATTCCTGCCAGAGCAAGAAGTGGATTTGCTCCTTATATAAAATATGATGGTATCAGTTATGACCATTGGATTACTGAATATTATGATGAAAGTGAAAATATATGGAAGTTAGTTGATGCGGATGAACATTGCCCAGACCACGAAATGGGATTTGATTTGAATAATATTCCTTATGATAGATTTATATTTGGTGCAAATGCTTATCTAGGATTAAGAGAAAAAAGTATTCAAGAAGATAGTATTCTGTATTCTTCAGATCCTGTGACTTTGGGAATGAAAGCAGCATTAAGAGCTTTATTTTATGATTTTCACGCTTTAATGAATAATGAAATCATATTTTTACACATTCCTAAATATATAAGAGAAAAAGATTTTAATTTATCTGAAGAAGAATATAGAGAGTTAGATTATTTAGCAAAACTAATGTTAAATCCCAATAAAAACTTTAATGAACTAAAAGAAATATGGGAAAATATACCTAAATATAGAATAATGAGTGGAGCATTAAATTCATAATTAAAAGACTATTCATATCAAAGTGGATAGTCTTTTAATCTTCTATATTTTTCTCTGCCAATGCCAATGAGGACGGAGAAGTTTGACACCCATCATGAAAGAATGTATGCTAGATTTCTTCATAAAAAAAGTTCACAAACTTTAATTATAGTTTGTGAGCTTTTTTGTGAAGCGGGTAGACAACAGGTTACGAACTAAGTTCTCTTTCTAAAAGTATTATATATGAATTCTTATTTAATTTCAGTGGAAGCATGGGAAAAAATCCATTTATATAGTATAATTTTTATAGTTTAAACTTGGTAAGAGTTTGGAGGTCATATATGAGAATTGGAATAGATATTGATAATGTAATAGCAGATTTAGATAAAACATTTTTAGAGGAATTTGAAAAAGAAGATAAAAATAAAAGAAATAGAGGAATTATAAATAAAAATGCTAAGCACATTACTGAAGGCATGTTTGATTGGAGTTTGGAAGAAACAGAAGAGTTTATCTGCAAGAATATGGATAGAATGGCTGAAAAATTCGATTTAATAGAAGGTGCTAGGGAATATATTAATAAACTATATGAAGAAAATGAAATATTTTTAATAACACATAGATCAAATCATTTTTTTAAGAATCATGAATTAGTAACTATAAACTGGTTAAATGAAAATGGGATAAAATATGATAAATTAGTATTTACCAAAAGTAAAGATAAAAGTCCAGAGTGTATTGAAAATGAAATTGATATTATGTTTGATGATGAAGCGGATAAATGCAAATATGTACTAAATGCAGGAATAGAATGCTTTTTAATGAAAACAAGATATAATGAAAATTATAGTTTAGATGTTCCCATAATAAATGGATGGAAAGAAATATATAGTTTAATATGTAAAAAAAATAAATATAATGTGATTTTAGATACAGATACATATAACGAAGCTGATGATCAATTTGCAATATCCTATTTAATGAAAAGTAGAGATTTGTTTAAAATTAATGCTATAACAATAGCACCTTTTAAACATGAAAAATGGCAAGGAACTGTTTCTGATTCTATAGATGCAAGTTATAATGAAGCATGCAAAATATTTGATTTATTGGGCTTAAAGGATAAATCTATTATATATAAAGGTTGTCGTGATTATTTAAAAAATGGATATAATGAAAGAAATTCAGCAGTTAATAAAATAATTGAAATTGCTAACAAAAATAAAAAAACATACATATTAGCAATAGGGTGTTTAACAAATATAGCATTAGCATTAAAATCTAACCCAGATATTGTTGATAAGATAGAAATTGTATGGTTAGGAAGTAACTTTTTATTTGGTACTAATAAAGATTTCAATTTTGATCAAGATGTAGAAGCGGTAAAAGTAGTTTTTGAATCAAAAGTTAAACTTACTGTTATGCCTTGTTCTCCTATAACATCGAATCTAATGACATCAATATACGAATTAGAAAGTGAATTAAAAGGCAAGAACGAATTATGCGATTATTTATGCTATAGATTTTATAATAGAGCCTATGGTCCTACTAAAAGATGGCCACTATGGGATATTAGTGTAATAGCATATATGATAAATAAAAATTGGTTTAATACAATGGAAGTTAGTTGTCCACTTATAAATGCTGATAATACATTCAAGCTAACCGAAAACAGGCATAGCATTAAATTTGTTAATTATTTAAATGCAAATGAAATATTTAAGGATTTGTTTAATAAATTAACAGATAATAATTAAATGATAAAGACAACGTTGAGATGATATTGTCT
>CAKPRZ010000007.1 GCA_934183165.1 uncultured Bacilli bacterium
CCCCCCCCCCGATGCATTTTTTCAAGCAAAAAACCAAGTAATAATACTTGGTTTACGTAAATAACTTTTAATTTTACTTAATAGGAATTTCAATAGTAAATTTCTTTTCTATATGTGCATCATCTTTTGACTGATCAACATTACTATTTTGATTATCTATATTTTCTTGTTGTGATGATTCATTATTAGATTTATTTATACTAAGTTTTCTATAAGTTATATATACTGTTAAAGCAACTATTATCATTAATAATATAATTATGATAGTTACCATTTTTTTGTTTTTTTCTTCAGTCATTATATTCTCCAAACAAATTACTTATACTCTTTAGCGTCTTTTAAATTCTTAATACTTTGAACATAGTAATTACCATCACTTTGTTTAGTAAAAGTATATCTGATTGTATCAAAATAATCACTATAATTACTAAAGCATTCTTCTTTTGAAATGTCACAAGTAGTTTTGATATCTTTTTCACCAATATATAACTTATTATTAGATATATCATCGTAAGTGTAATATTTTTTATCTATTGTAATGGTATTACTGTCTACTCTTTTCTTTGAAGTAATTACGTCTTTTCTTGGCTCAGATCCACAGCCACAACCTATACTACCATAGTAATTACCATCTTCTTTAACCAATATATATCCTTCACAATCCTTTACTTCAGTTAATGTTGCTACTTTCTTAGATTTAACTTTAGGATCTACTCCAAAATAATTTTTAAACAAATCTTCATATGTAGCTTTAGAAATAACTGAATATCCCTCTTTTTCATCTTCTTTTATCAGAGAACTTTTTTCTTGCTTGATAGTACTAGTATCTGTTCTACCTAAAAGTATAAATGCTACATCAAGATCTTTCATAGAATCAACTGAATCAAATAGTTTTGCACTTATTGGACAACCACTATCTACATCATCATTTCCAATATTATATTTTTTTATTAACTTATCAAACAGAGCTGTATCATCAGTATCATTTTTAACATTGCCTGCATCTTTGTTTTCAATTTTTTCTTCATTATTTTTTTGTTTATAAACCTTGTCATACACAATATAGCTACATAATCCTGTAATTATCAACATCAAAATAATTATTACTACAACCATCCCCGTATTCTTTTTTTCTTCCATATAAATCCTCCTATCTTTAATAAAAGTATATATTAAATTAAATTTCATTTCAAGCCTTTAAAAAAAATCAAATAACACCTAAATAATTATTTGATTTTTTACTCTTATTCTTCGTTGATTTTATCTATTATATCTTCTATATGATTTCCATACTCTATTGATTTATCAAAAACAAATGAAAGTTCAGGCGTATGACGAATCTCTACTCTTTGACTTAATTTACCTCTGATAAATGATTTTGCATGATTCAAAGCTTTTAAAGTTGTATCTTTTTTAGTATCATCAAGTACTGTAAAATAAACTTTAGCATAACTTAAATCATTAGTTATATCACAACCTGTAATTGTTACGAACTTAATATCTTCATCTTTTACTTCTTCCATCAAAATATAGCTAATTTCTTTAACAAATAAACTCTCTAATCTTTCTATTTTTATATTCATAATAACATCCTTTATCTTTTAACTTCATTTAAATCATAAGTTTCAATAATATCGTTTTCCTTAATATCTTGATAATTTTCTAAAGTAATACCACAATCCATGTCTTTCTTTACTTCTTTAACTTGATCTTTTTCTCTTTGAACTGATTTAATACTTCCTGTATATAAAACTATACCGTCACGAATTAATCTAGCTTTTGATCCATTTTTTATAACACCATCAGTTACATGTGATCCAGCTATATTACCAACTTTTGAAAATTTAAAGATTTGTCTTATTTCAGCATGTCCAGTAACAACTTCTTCATAAATTGGTTCAAGTAATCCTTTCATAGAGTTTTCTAAATCTTCGATCATTTTATAAATAATATCATAAAGTTTTATTTCAACATTATATTCTTTAGCAAAGTCAATTGTCTTATTGCTTGGTCTTACATTAAATCCAATTACAATTGCTTTAGAAGCATTAGCTAAAACAATATCACTTTCTGTGATTGTTCCAACTCCACCTCTAATAACATTTATTTTAACACCTTCTACATCAATTTTATTAAGGCTTTGCTTAATTGCTTCTAAACTACCATTAACATCTGTTTTTAAGACAACAGCAATTTCTTTTGCTCCATCTTTGATAGCTCCAAACAAATCTTCTAAACTCATACCACTTCTATTGGTATCTTGTTCACGTGATCTATTTCTTCTTTGAAGTGCGATATTTTTAGCTTGCTTTTCTGTTTCGAATGCCATAAATTTATCACCAGCTGCTGGAGTTGAATCTAATCCAGTTACTTCTACTGGCATAGATGGTAAAGCCTCAACTATATCAATTCCTTTATCATTTTTCAAAGTTCTTACTTTACCAAAGCTATTTCCAACAACAATAGGATCTCCTAATCTCAAAGTACCATTTTGTACAAGTAATGATACTACTGTTCCTACGTGTTTATCAAGCCTTGCTTCAATTACTGTACCAGCTGCATATCTTTTTGGATTAGCTTTTAACTCATTCATTTCACTAACTAATAAAATGTTTTCAAGCAATGCATCTATTCCTTCACCTGTTTTTGCAGAAATTCTATTAACTAAAACATCTCCACCCCATTCTTCTGGAGTTAAATTGTTTTCTGCAAGTTCCGTTAAAACTTTATCGACATTAGCATCTGGTAAATCAATTTTGTTAACTGCAACTATAATAGGAACTTTTGCAGCCTTTGCATGATCAATTGCTTCTTTAGTTTGTGGCATTACACCATCATTAGCCGCAACTATTATAACAACAATGTCTGTAACACTTGCTCCTCTAGCACGCATTTCAGTAAAAGCTTCATGGCCTGGAGTATCAATAAATGTTATTTTTTTACCATTTAACTCTACTTGATAAGCTCCAATTGCCTGTGTAATTCCTCCTGCTTCTCCACTTACAACATCAGTTTGTCTAATAGCATCTAAAAGAGAAGTTTTTCCATGATCTACGTGTCCCATAATTGTTACAACAGGAGGTCTTTCAACTAAATCATCACCATCTTCAACTAAGTCATAATTTTCAAAATTACTAATATCTACATTTTCTTCCGCTTTCAAAACTTTATTATAATCAATAACTAAAAGTTCAGCCATATCATAACTTAGAGAATAGTTAACATTTGCCATAACTCCAAGTTTCATTAATTTTTTTATAAGTTCTAAAGAACTAGTGTTTAATTCTTCTGCAAGTTCAGTTACTGTCATATTATTTTTGTAAACGATAATATTATCATCTTTATTTTCATTAGATTGTAACTTTTCACGATGTTTATACATCTCTTTACGCATAGATTTAAAATTATTTTTACTATTTTCAATTCTAACTGCTTTATTTTTTACTTTTTCTTTACGTTTGTCTTGATCAATATCGATTTTAGCGTCATCAATAATTTTTTCTACTTTTTCATCTAATTCATAATCATATTCAAACATATTATCTTCATTGCTTGAATCTGTATCCGTTTCCTCATTTTGTCTGATTTCATTATCAAGCAAAGTAATATCATCGTCAGTTAAAATAGAATTCTCATCTTCATAACTAATTCCTAACTTATTACAAAGCTCCATGATTTCTTCTTTTGTTTTATTCATGTCTACACTATATTCTAAAATATTCATCTAAACACCCTCCTTTACTATTTATTAATATTAATTATATTTATTAAATCCTCATATATTCCATCTGGTATAACAACACCTAAGTGATTTTCAAGTTGCTTATTTAATCTTGCTTTATTTATTGTTTCTATATCTTTTTTTATATAAGCACCTCTACCATTTGCTTTACCACTAGGGTCTATAATAACTGCCCCTTCTGGAGTTCTTACTATTCTTATTAATTCTTGTTTTGGTAATTTTTCTCTTGTAATTATACAAGTTCTAAGTGGAATTTTTTTTACTTTCATAACTCCTCCTTAATCTTTAAAGTTAATACCCATTTCCTTTGCTTGTTCATTATTTTTAATATCTATTTTATAATGAGTAAGTTTAGAAGCCAAACGTGCATTAAGACCTTTTTTACCTATTGCAAGTGAGAAATTATCTCCATCTGCTACTACTATAGCTTCTTGTTTTTTAGGGTCTGTTATTATTACATGTAAATCTTTAGCTGGTGATAAGGCATTAGCAATGAATGTAGCTGGATCTTTATCATATTTTACAACATCTATTTTTTCCCCATGTACTTCATTTAAAATCTTAGCAATTCTTGAGCCTTTTTCTCCTATACAAGAACCAATTGGATCAATATTTGAGTATTCTGAATAAACAGCAACTTTACTTCTAACTCCAGCTTCTCTTGCAACACTATATAGCATAATTGTTCCATCAGAAAGTTCTGGAATTTCTAATTCAAACAATCTTTTTAAGAAGCCATAATGAGTTCTTGATAACAAGATAAATAAACCACCTTTACCACTATTATCAACTTTTGATACATAAACTTTAATTTGTTTACCCATTTCAATTTTCTCACCAGGAATGCATTCTTTTTTTGGCAAGATACCATTTATTCTTCCAATATCTATGAAATAATTATCAACATCTTCTAATGCTACTGTACCAACAAGTAACTCATCTTGTTTATCACCAAATTCACCCATTATAGCATTTCTCTCAGCTTCACGCATTTTTTGAATAATTACTTGTTTGGCTGTTGATGCTGCTACACGTCCAAAATCTTTTGGTGTTACTTCAGTATCAATAGTATCACCAACATTTAATGTTTTATTTATTTTTCTAGCTTCTGTTAAACTTATTTCAGTATCTAAATCAATACCATCAGATTCTTCATCAAATTCTTTTTCATCAGGTACTACTGTCAAATAAGAATATACTTTTATATCTCCAGTTTTCCTATCAATAAAAATTTTAGAATTTGTTAGTGAATCGAAATTTTTCTTATATGCTGTAGCAAGTGCTAACTCCATAGCTTCAAATACTAATTCACGGTCAATATTTTTTTCTTTAACGATGTTATCTACTGCTTTTATGAACTCTTTACTATTCATAGTTATCATCTCCCTTACTTTTTGCATAGATATCTAGCATATATTTATCATCCATAATATCAATTTTATCTAATAATGGACTAATAATTCTAGTTGCTTGCACAACTTTACTAAGAGGCATTATTTCTTTACTATCTAAAACGATATGCAAATAATTGATACTTCCTTCTTTTGAGGAATAAACTTCATCAATCCAAATATCAAGATCATTTAGTTTATCACCTACTACCTCAATAATTTTTTCTTTCATTCATATCTCCTTATAAATATAAAGAGCAGGACCTAAGTCCCACTCTTCGTTGTCAGATATATTATAACATATATTTCATATTTATCAATAATTATTTTATTTTATAATCTTTATTTTATTTTTTTGCTTATTAATAGTAGAATTATAAAATTCCAAAATTGCTTTATACATATACAAAGAATCCTTGGAACCAATTGTTTCATTAGCAGAATGCATAGCAAGTTGAGAAATACCAATATCTACAGAGTCAACACCAACATGACTTTGACTAATTCCACCAAGTGTTGCACCACATATCATATCTGCTCTACAAGTAAAGTCTTGATAAGGAATCTCTGCATTAGTACAAATTTCTTTAAATAATGAAGATGAAATAGCATCAGTAGTGTAATTAACATGTCTTTTAATAACTATCCCATTATTTAGTTCTACTTTATTTGTTAAATCAGATTTCATGGATGCATTAGGATGTATTGCATGAGCATTATCAGCACTTACTACAAAAGAATTACAAAGTGCAGGTATTAATTCAATACTAGATGCATGAGAAATTCTAGTTAAAGTATCTATTAAAAAAGTAGAATCAGCCCCATCTTTAGTTAAACTACCTATCTCTTCACTATTAAAGCACACAAATACATTAATAGATTTTTCATTGTTTGACTCAATAAAACTTTTAAATGACGGATAAAGTGATGATAAGTCATCAAGCCTTGGTGCTAGTATAAATTCATCATTTAATCCTACGTATTTGGCATTATCTCTATTATAAAGATATAAATCATAATCACACATTCTATCTATATCTTTTCCTTTTTTTATTAATTCATCCTTTATAATATCTTCTAAAGTTTTATCACTATTTAATGATACAACTGGTAACATATCAATTTGATGATTTAATTTATTACTTTCATTAACACCTCTATTAATATGAATAGCTTGACTAGGTATAACAAGTAAGTCTTTTGGTATATTAACGAATTGTTTTTCATATACATTGTTTTTAACAGTAATAACTCTTCCCGCTAATGATAATGGTCTATCTAACCAGCTATAATTTATCATACCACCATAACCATTAATGTTAAGTTTCATGTAATTGTTTTCAAATATACTAGCATTGGGTTTGATAGAAAAACTTGGAGAATCAGAATGAACAGTAACTATATTAAAGCCAATATTAGCTCTTACTTCAGCCATTTTAAATGCTATTAAAGATGCATCCCCTCTTGTAACAAAATACTTGCCATTATTATCTAATTTATTCCAGATTTCATTTTCATAAAGCTCAACAAAGCCATTGCTTAAAAGTTCTTCTTTTAAATTATTAACGCAATAATAAGCATTTGGTGTATTATCAATAAATTTCATTAAATTTGTATTAATATCCATATAATCTATCTCCTACTAACTTTTATTTTGTTTTAACAACACCATAAGTATCTTCATTGTATAAATCAATATAATTGTCAATAGAAGTTGAAATTATGTTTCTTTTATTTTCACTAGCATTTGGTTGTAAAGTCATTAATTCTTCGAAAACTTTATCATGAACAGTCATATCATTTAATCCTTCATTCATCCATTTATTAACACATAATCTTATTAAAAAATTATTAACTGTTTTTGAACAGGATTCAATAACTTTAGGTTTTACTTTTTTTCTTTCTAGCTCTTCTGAAATAGAATCTAGAGATGTTAAAAATTCATATGTTTTATCTGAGTCAACACCCATCTCCCACATTAATCCTTCTAGACTTGCATTTAAATATAATGATTGCATTATTTCTTCACCAATAATGTCTTCAACTACTTTAGCGACACCAACCTCATACATAAAATCTTTATTGCTTTCATCATTCGAAAAATATTTCCTAGAAAGATATTCAGTGTATCCTTTATTTAACCCTTGTCCTATTTTTTTATTTTTATTATTAATTTGTGAAAATCCACTAAAAGTATAATTATCATTTGAAAAATCCACATACGTAGAAGCAGCTTGAAAAAATGCATTATAAATTTCATTATAATTATCTTTTAAAACAACAACACTGTTTTGATTAGAATCATAATATCCTGCTTTTTTATTATCATTATCTTCCCAAATTATATTTAAATTTGAAAAGTTATTACACAAAATAGTAAAATCTTCTTCGTTAAAGTTCTGCTTTACTGTTTTTAAGAAATGAATAATAATTTTTCCTTCTTCTCTTTCTAAAATTTTTTCATCATTTATACCATTAACATCTAATATCATCATATTAGAATTTAATAATACTGATTTTATATCTTCTAATTTAATTTTTTTCGTTAACATTACAATCACCTTGCCCTGTATTCTAACACAAGAAAATATAATAAAGCAAGTTTAATTAAAAAACATTTAATTGTTGTTAATTAAATGCTTTTTACTTTAGTTACTATTTTTGTAGACTTTTTTCTTTTTTACTATTTATTATTTCCAATTCTGCCTCTATAAATTTATCTTTATTCTCTAATATTTCTTGAATTTCATTTAAATAATCCAAATACTTCTTATCCTTAAAATACATTTTGGCATATCCACTTTTTCCGTATTTACTAGATAATTTTTTATATGAATAATTTATCACTTCTATGGTAGTAGGATTTTCATGCTTATGTTTATCTTTTTGAAAAGCAATTGATCTTTCAAGCATATTTCTAACAGATATTTCTCTATCCGCAGATGATACTATTTTACCATAAATACTCCTTGCTTCATATTCTAAAGAAGCTCTATGATCAACTATCGCATCCGCAATAACAGAAATTTGTTCATCATTAAAGAATTTCTTCATATCTTGATTATTCATAAACATTTGACTGGATACTTCTTCATGCTCATCTGGATTAGTTTTATAGCCAATATCGTGAAAAGCCGCAATTACATAAACCATATTCAAATCAACATCAAGTTTAAATTCTTTAACTAATTCAAAACTCCTATTTATAACAAAATTAATATGATCAATTCCATGTCCACCAATATTATTATCATAAAGTGGTAATATATTATTTTCGATATACTTTTTTAATTCAATATCTATTATAGAATACATAACCTTCACCTACAAAAATTATAGCATATTTAATTTATATTTTATTAAAAATCACTATTTTTTCTTTTAATTTAATTTTACTAACACGATATCCATATTTTTCCAATTCTTTTTTATATGTCAAAAGCGAATGATCTATTTCAAACTTCAAAATATCTTTTATATTATCAAAAGAAAGTTCATAATTATCTTTATTATTATCTTTTATATATTTCCATAATGGCTCATACTTACTCATTGCGTATTTCTCCTATTTATTAACATCTAAATTTTTAGTCAAATCAGCAATTGATAATCTATTTTTATCTTCAAAGTCTTTTCTTCCTATTATATAAATTTCAGCATTTATTAAAATATTATCATCTCAATTATAATATATACAGTTTTAAAAATAATATCAATATATTTGGTCACTTTTCGGTCGCTATATATTTTTAAATGAGAAAAACGAACTATTTCTAGTTCGAATAAATCTTTAATGGTGCTGGAAACAGGACTTGAACCTGCGATCTTTTGATTACGAATCAACTGCTCTACCAACTGAGCTATTCCAGCAAAAAGTATAAGTTAATTATACTTCTTTTTTAATTTTTTTAAAAGCTATATATTTTCATTTATTAATAACTCATGTATTAGTTCTTCTCTATTATTTAAATCTACATCTTCTATTCTATCTACTCTACACTTTTCAGATAACATAATAGCTTCTACTTTTTGAACTGCATTTTCTACTATGTCATTAATTACAACATAATTATATTTTGCTTTTTCATTTACTTCTTTATAAGCCCTAGTAAATCTTTCTATTATTTTTTCTTTTGTTTCTGTTTTTCTAGCAACCAATCTATCTCTTAAATCTCTCATAGTCGGAGGCATAACAAAAATAAAAATTCCTTCTGGGTAGTTTTCTTTTACTTGCAAAGCTCCTTGAATATCTATTTCTAGAATAACGTCATAACCTTTATTAAGCATATCAGTAACTTTATCTTTAGGGGTTCCATAGTAACATCCTTTATAAACTTGGGCATACTCTAAAAAATTACCGTTATTTATTTTGTGTTCAAAGTCTTCTTTTGTTAGAAAGTAATAATCAACTCCATCTTTTTCACCAACCCTAGGACTTCTAGTAGTCGCAGACACCGACAAATATAAATTGTTATTTTTCTCTAAAAGTTTTTGACAGATTGTTCCTTTACCAGCACCACTTGGTCCTGATATTACAATCAATAATCCCTTGTGACTTTTCATAATTCATCTCCATAATTTAATTAAATATATATTAACATAAAAGTAAATAAAAAGAAAATATATAATCAAGAGATTATATATTAAAAATTAAACATTATCCATTCTGGTTTAAATATTAGTAGTATTCCAATTAAAATCATTATAATACCCGCAATCAAATTGACATACTTTGTATATTTGGTAGATTTAGCAGTTATTGAGAAAGTACATACTGCTATCGTAAAGACTATTAAATCATCTATCATATAGAACAATACATAAAGAAGTAAGTAAAAGATTCTTAAAGCACCTGTGACATTATTAAGAGCAAGTATTTCAGAAAAAATTGCTGGGAATCCTAAGGAACAAGCCAATTCAACTAAGTTTACTGATGCAGCCAATGCTATAACACCAATCAAAGCAATAATTAAGCTTTCTTCTTTTGTTATTTTAAGAACTCGTTTAACCATTTTCTTTCTTTTTTTATCATCTATAACATGACAACCTGTATCTTTTCTTGTCTTGATATAAGTTCTAATATTTAGTATTCCAGCTACTAAAGCTACTAAAGCAATCACTCTTTGAATCCATTTTATAGTAGCCATATTCAAAACAACACTTATTCCAAGCATTGACAAAAAGTATACAAGAGCTGATGTAAATAAGAAAGTATATCCAAGTAAAAACATCTTTTTCTTATCTTTCATATCTATAAACATATTAATTAGAAACAATAAAACCCACATAGCACATGGATTAAATCCGTCAATCAATCCCAAAACTATAGCGATCAAAGGAATTGATGCTTCTTTAGCGTTTACTTCTCCAACAACAGGCAAATCGAAAGTAGCTTTTTCTTTCTCAGTTTTTTTACTTATCTCTAAATAATCCTGAATAGTTTTTTCTATCTTATCACCAACATATTCATTATAACCTAAAAATGTTTTATCTCCTATCACTGTATAAGGAACTCCGTTTGATTTTTCTTTAAATAAAGTTTTCACTTCTTTTAGATATTTTGAATTTTCACTACTACTAGATACTTCATATCGATATATATTAATATCTTTATATTTTGCTTCCATCTCATCTAAAAATTTATTTTCTTTTTTACAATGAGGACAACTGGTTCTATGAAAAAAGTAAATATTTACTTTTCCTTCTTCTATTTTTTTATCAACTACTTTGTATACTGTATCATTATAATCCTTACTAAGTGCATTAGTAGTTATAGGAATTAATAATAAGCATAGTATCAGTAATATTTTCTTTATTTTTTTCAATTATAACACCTACTTATTTAGATTAATTAATTCTATTATTTGCTCTTTTGTTACTTCCCCATTTAATCTTCCTACTTCCTTTTCATCTTTAAAAAGAATTGTGATTGGTAAGATTTTTCCTGGATTGAATTTTTTTACTTCTTCTTCATCCATATCATAATCATAAGATTCAAAAGAAAAATCTTTATATTCAGTTTTTATTTCATTCCATACTTTATGCATAACAATACAGCCTGGACACCACATTGCATTAATCATTATAATCTTCATATTTTCACCTCAAATTAGAAAGCTTTTCATAATTTTCTTTAAAAATCGTTAAAAATGTTTCTATTTCTTGTTCTGTTGTCATATAAGCTAAACTTATTCTTATACTACTACTTGCTCGTTCTTCGCTATTAGTAAGTTCTAAAACCGCCTTTGATAAAGTATCAGTTGATGCACATGCAGTTTGAGTTGAAATATAAATACCATGGTTTTCTAAAGCATGTACCATCGTCTCTGGTTTTACTCCTGTTGCACTTATATTTAAAACATATGGTGAACAATATTCATTACTGTTAATATAAATGCCTTTGATTTCTTTTAATTTATCTTTCAAATGATTATTTAATTTAGTCACTTTATCGTAGTTATTATCAATATTTTCAGTAATAAGCCTTAAAGCTTTGGCTAAAGACACAATAAGTGGTAAGGCTGGGGTTCCACTTCTATATATTGTTGTTGATTTACCACCATGTATTAATGGTTCTAACATTATTTTTTCTTTTTTTACTAATAAGCCAATTCCTTTTAAACCAAATATTTTATGAGCTGACATACTAATTAAATCAATATTGTCTAAATTAAATTTATATTTTCCAATACTTTGTGTCATGTCAACATGAAAAAATAATTTTGGATAATTTTTTAATAAATCCGCTATTTCTTCAATAGGATTAACAATACCTATTTCACTATTTACTGAAGTAATACTAACCAAGATTGTATCGTCTCTAATAAGACTTTTCAAGTTTTCAATATCTACTCTACCAAATTCGTCAGTACCAACAAAATCGACTTCAAACCCATGTTTTTGTAAATAGGAAATAGGTCCATAAATTGAGGAATGCTCGAATTTAGTAGTAATAATATGTTTGCCTCTATTTTGATACTTATCACATATTCCTTTAATAGCTGTATTATTGGATTCACTAGAACCACTTGTATAAATAATTTCACTAGGAAGTACACCCAAAATATTACTTATTTGCTTTGTTGCAGCATTTATAAGTTCATGAGATCTTACTCCAAGCGAATGTATTGAATTAGGATTTCCTGGATATTCCATTGCTGCTTTAGAAAAGCTTTCTAACACTCTTTTATCAACTGGAGTTGTTGCTGAATAATCTAAATATATCATATTTATCACCTTTAATTATTATATCATCTATAAACAACAAAAAAAAGATGATGATTCATCTTTTTGAGACTTTTTGTAAATTAATCTAATTATTAAAAGCCAACTTTTATATTTTCTTTTTTATTATTATCTAATTTAAATAGTTCTTTTTTCTCAAATGAGAATAACTTAGCTATTATATTAGAAGGAATAACTTCTACTAAGTTATTATACTTAGTAACGCAATTATTATATACAAGTCTAGCATTATTTATTTTGTTTTCTATATCTAATAGATTACTTTGTAATGATAAGAAATTTTCATTTGCTTTTAATTCTGGATAAGCTTCTGCTAAAGCTACAATATTTCCAAACTCTTTATTAATTTTTTCAGCTTCATCAACACTAAATTCACTGCTATTATAAGATTTTCTTAATTTTACCAATTCTTCTAATGTAGAGCTTTCATGTTTTGCATACCCTTTAACACATTCTATTATATTTGGTAACAAATCAAATCTTTGATTAAGTAATACGTCTATAGCTGACTCTGATTCATTTACCATATTATTAGCTCTTATAAATTTATTATAATTAACTAATAAAATACCACTCAAAATTACAATTATTATTAAAACTACATTTATTATCATAAAATATCTCCCCCTTAATTACTTTCTATTGTTGCTTTCTTAATATAATTATCATTATCATAATCAAATGAAATTTCATATTCACCATCTTTTAATGATTTTTTAATGCCCCTTATACTTTCTGCATCTGTTCCATAGCTTTTTTCATCATAAACAACTTCTATTAAATGATTTTTATTTTTCTTATTATTAGTAACTATAATGTCTATCAATAAACTAAGTGTATGTTTTCTTTGCGTTCCACCATAAGTTTCAAAAGGAGCATTAAAAAATCTTGAATCAAAGTCATCATCTGACATGTTATTAATTTCTTTCTTTGCATCTTTATAAAGATTTAGAACACGATTCCTTGAGTTAGTTCCTATTGTTTTAAATGATTTACCAACTCTTACTACTAATGTAGCTAAAGAACCAATAAATATAAAAATCAAAATATAAAGAACAATTTTTCTACCTCCTGATGGTTTATTTTTAACTTTTTTCGTTGTAGTATCCTCTTCTAATAATGACATATCATCATTAGTTAATGTATCAATACTAACATCAAACAATCTACTCATTGTGGTTAACTTATCCATATCTGGTTTTGATTGACCAAGTTCCCATTTTGATATAGTTTGTCTAGTTACATTTAGTTCTTCTGCTAACTGCTCTTGAGATAACATTTTTTTCTTTCTAAGTGTAATTAATTTTTCATCAAATTTCATATCAATATACCTTTCCCTCTCATTCGATTAATCTGAATTTAAATTCAATGCCATAATTTTATCATTTGATTATGATTTAGTCTAGCAACTTAAGTTTGAACTTTGTCAACGGATGTTAACATAGACTTTACATAATAGCAATTTCTACTATTTTAATGAAGTTATTGCCTCTTCAAAGTTATCACTTCCAACAACATAAGAGCCACTCACAACAATGTCACTGTTACTTACTTTACCAATTGTATCGTTATTAATGCCCCCATCAACATTAATTAAAATTTTTCTTTTTCCTATCATCTTTTTTATATCATCAATTCTTTTAGTGGTTGTATCTATAAAATTTTGACCCCCACGTCCAGGTTCTACACTCATTACTAAAATCAAGTCTATTCTATCTAAGTAAGGTGTTAATTCTATTATATCTGTATTAGGATTTATTGCCAATCCACACTTAATACCATATGAATCTATTAAGTCAAAATATTCATCAAGCTTTTTCCCTAGTTCAACATGAATAGTAATATATTCTGAGTTTAATGTTGCATATCTGATTATATATTTAGAAGGATCTTTAACCATTAGATGAACATCCAATCTTTTTTTCATCACATATGCCATTTTATCCAGAATTTTAAATGGCAAATATTTATTTTTAACAAATTTACCATCCATTACATCCACATGGATATAGTCAGCACTAGTAGTATCTAATTCTATTAAGTCACCAATTACATCTTTACTACTTAAAAATGATACCGAAACTTTCTTTTTCATAATTTTCCTACTTTCTTATAAAACTTATATAATTATCATATCTACTTTGAAGTATATCTTTACTCTTTACATGACTTTTTACATTACATTCTCTTTCATTAACATGAAAACAATCTTTAAATGGACATGGATATTTATTAAATTCAACAAAAGCATTTTTTATTTGTTCTTTAGAATAAACACTTAAATCAATGCTAGAAAATCCAGGAGTGTCTAAAACTTTACCTTTATATAAATTAATAAGTTCTACGTGTCTTGTTGTATGTTTTCCTCTTCCTAATGCTTTAGATATTTCACCAGTTTCAAGATTTAATTTCTTGTCTAATTTATTTAATAAAGTTGATTTTCCTGCCCCTGTTTGACCTGTAAACACTGTAGTTTGATTCCTAAACATTCTTTTAATTCTAAACAGATTTTTATTAGTTAAAACACTATATCCTATTTTTTTATAATACTTAATATACATTTTAATCTCTTTTAGTTCTTTTTTTGTTAGTAGATCCATCTTAGTAAAGCAAATAACAGGCCTAATTTTATTACATTCTAACACTGTAATTAATTTATCTAAAAGATTAGGCGAAAAGATGGGCTCTTTAGCGCTAGTAATAATAAAAGCCTGTGTAACATTCGCAACAAGTGGTCTATCCAAATTATTTATTCTTTGTTTTATATCTAATATATAGTTATTATTTTCATCAAAAATAACATAATCACCAACAAGTGGTGTTATGTTATTTTTTCTAAATTTGCCTCTACTATGACATTGATAAACTTTATCATCAGCAGTTACAAAATATAAATTACTAAGTATTTTAGTTATTTGTCCTTCCATAATTCCCCCTATGGTTGCTCATTTTGATCTGTATTATCATCAGTTGTCGGTTCTTGTTGCTTTTTAATTGCTTTCGCAACAGTTATTTTCAAGCTTGCACCTTCAACAATTCTATCTTTGGCTGCTCTTGATTGACGCATTATTTTTCCATCTTCATAATCTTCTGTTTCTTGATATACAACATTTAATTTTATGCTATATTTTTCGCAGAATGCTTCAATATCTGATAAGCTCCAATCTTCATTAACAAAATCCGGATATTCTTCGTAAGCATCTGGGATATATAATATAATTTTGTCTCCTTCTTTTACTTCAGTACCTGCTTTTAAGCTTTGATCAACAATTGTTTGATTATCCATATCATCTGTTTTATCCACACTTTTTTTCTCAATTGAAACGTTTAATTTATGTACTGTTTTAAGTAGTGTTTCTATTTCTATATAATTTTTACCTGTATAATCTTCAATGACATATGCCTCATCACCAGTTGATTCATAAAGTGTAATTGTTTTACCTTTTTTAATGCTTCTTCCCTTTTCAGGGTCGGTCTTAATCACTTTCCCCTTTTCGTATTCTTTATCTGGCATTTTAATAGTTTCTGTCTTAACTTCAAATCCAGCATCAGTCAACACTTGCTCAGCATCAACAACTGTCATCCCTGATACATCTGGCACTGTAACATTTGGTACTTTTTTACCAGCTGTTAGGAAAAAGGCAATCGCTAAAATAGCAATTATAAGGAATAATACTCCTGATAGAATCCAAATAACCATTTTACTTTTCGATGGTTTTTCTTTTGGAATTTGTTTTACAATATCACCAGTTGATTCGACGTCATTTTTCTTCTTTTCTTCGTTTTTAATCACTGGGATTTTTTTAGTATCTTCACTTTCATGTTCTGGATATTTAAAAACAATTCTATCAACATCTTGCTTGTCTTCATCTAAGCAATGTTTTAATTCATTATACATTTCCCTAGAATCATTATATCTATTTTTAGGATTTTTAGCTGTAGCTCTTAAAATAATATTTTCAACGCTTTGAGGAATATTTGGATTTTGCTTTCTAACACTAGGAATAGCTTCTTTCATTTGCTTTAAAGCTATTTCTACTGCATTATCTCCTTTGAATGGCAATACTCCAGTAAGCAATTCATAAAATAATATTCCCATTGAATAAATATCACTTTTTATAGTAGAACCCTTACCGCTTGCTTGTTCAGGTGGTAAATAATGAACACTTCCCATAACTGAATTAGTTTGTGTAAGTTGTGTTGAATTTAATGCCATAGCAATACCAAAATCAGTTATTTTTATTTGACCATTTTCTTGGATCATAATATTTTGTGGTTTTAAATCACGATGAATTATATAACTATCATGAGCATGAATCATACCATCAGTAAGTTGAAGCATTATATCTACTGCTTCACCAACAGTTAAGTGGCCTCTCTTTTTAAGTAACTGTTTTAAAGTTCTACCTTCAACATATTCCATAACAATATAATAATTGCCATTATCTTCACCAACATCATACATTTCTACTATATTAGGATGAGATAAGCTTGATGCTGATAAAGCTTCTCTTTGAAAACGACGAATAAATTTTTCATCATTAGCTAAGTCGCCTCTTAGAATTTTTATTGCTACTTTTCTATCTAATATCACATCAATCGCTAAATAAACATTAGCCATTCCACCTTCGCCTATGCTTTTGATTATTTCATAACGATCATTTATTCTTTGCCCCTTTGTTATCAATTTATTCACCACTTTCCTCAAAACTTAAATAAGCTATTGATATATTATCAGTGCCTCCCCTATTATTGCACTTTCTAATTAATTTTATTACTTTGTCTTCAAGTTCTAATTCACTGTTTAATACTTCTTCTATTTGATCTTGTTCCAACATATTAGTAAGTCCATCACTTGATAAGAGAATAGATGATATATTCATATCACAATCGAATATATCTATATCTATAGGGTCATTGGCTCCTAATGCCTTCATAAGAACATTCTTTTTAGGATGATCCTTAGCTTCTTCTTCTGTTAATTCTCCTGCCTTCATAAGTAAATTAACTAGTGTATGATCATATGTAACTTTATGTAGATGACCATCTTTTAAAACAAATCCACTGGAATCTCCAATATTGCCAAACAAAATATAAGTTTTTGTTATTAAAGCAATTACTAATGTAGTTCCCATTCCTTTACTTTCAGGATGTTTATTAACATATTCAAATATAAGTTCATTTATTCTTATTACTTTTTCTCTTAACCAATTAACAGCTTCAACCTTATCCAACAAATTAAAATTATCATTAAAACTATTAACGATGTAATCAATTGCTAAGCTAGATGCTACTTCTCCTGCAGAATGTCCACCCATTCCATCAGCTACCGCCATCAAGTATTCATCATTTTTATTTTTAACTATTACTACATTGTCTTCATTATGATCTCTTACTTTGCCTACATCTGTTAAATAAAACGATTTCATAATTCCTCCTTCTTGCTTCTAAGTTGCCCACAAGCTGCACTTATTTTGGAACCAAATTCTCTTCTTATTGTTACATTTATTCCTCTATTCTTAATTATATCATAAAATTTTGAAATATTTACTTTTTTACTTCTTTTATATCCTAAATTATTCGTTTCATTGTATGGAATCAAATTAATATAACAATTCATCCCTCTAAGTAATGTACATAATTCATTAGCACATTCTTCTGTATCATTAATTCCATCTAACATGATATATTCAAAAGTAACCCTTCTATTTGTCTTTTTTATATAATTTTTAATTGCAGGTATTAATTTTTCTAAGGGATAAGCTTTATTAATTGGCATTAATTTATTCCTAATATCATTATTTGAAGCATGAAGAGAGATGGCAAGGTTTACTTGAAATGGTAAGTTAGAAAATTCTTCTATTTTAGGTATAATACCACATGTCGAAACAGTAATATGTCTACTTCCTAGCGCCATTCCTTTGGGATGATTAATTATTTCAATAAATTTAACTATATTATCATAATTATCAAAAGGCTCCCCTATACCCATTATAACTACATGACTAATTCTTTCTTTTATATGAGATTCCACTTGTAATATTTGAAGAATCATTTCTGAAGCATCTAAGTTTCTTACTTTTTTTCTTCTACCACTTTCACAAAAATGACATCCCATATTGCATCCAACTTGACTAGAAATACAAATACTATTTCCATAGTCATGCCTCATCAAAACAGATTCTACTAGTTCTCTATCATTAAGTGAAAACAAGTATTTATTCACTTCTATATCTTCTTCTACTTTAACTAGTTTTAATTTATCCAAAGTAAAATCTTGCTTTAATAAATCAATTACACTTTTTTTGATATTAGACATATCTGCAAAATCATTTATTTTTTTTTGATATAGCCATTCATACACTTGAATTGCTTTAAACTTCTTTTCATCATGTGATAAAAAATATTCTTCTAATTCAGTTATCGTTTTGCCATATATATTATCCATCAAATCACATCCATCTAATAAATTATATCATAATAAAGAAAAAAGAAACATTATTAAACGTTTCTTTTACTTTTATTTACAGTTTTCTTTTTTACTATAAAATCTTGTTCTATATAAAGATTAGCTAAAAACATAATCATACCTAAAATTGATATATTTTTACTTATATTTAATCCAGGAGATATATACTTAACAGTAATATCATGAGTTCCTTTATTTAATTTAAAACCAATAAATGCTAAATCAGTCTTTTCATATTTAACTAATTTTCCATCAACATAAATTTTAAATCCATTATCATAAGGAATATTTAAGTTAAAATAGCTTGATTCATCTACAGTTATTTTACCACTTAAAATGCTATCTTTTGTACTTTTTATATTAGTTAATGACACCAAATCAGTTTTATAATTATTAACCATTTCATTATAATTAATTAAATATGTTTCTATATTTTTTATTTTATAGTTACCTTTATTAAACTTAATATTTAATGTATTAATATCTTTATCTGATATTGTATATTCAAAGCTATAATTTTTATTATGATATTTCCAACTTCTGCAAGTAAGCTTATTCACAACATTATTAATAGATATTAAATTATCACCAATACTACAAGAATTACTATCTAAAAGCTCAAATTTAATAAATAGTATGTTATCTTTTGTATTTTCACCTAAATCAAGTACAAGTTTTGCATCATCTTTTGCATTTACTTCTAAATAATCGTCTTTTTTATCAATTGTTATATTGTTTTGACTAGTAATATTATAGTTAAAATCTTTCTTTACAATACTTGTTTTGTAGTTACTTTTATCCGTATCGGTATCAACTATAATATAATTCAATAAAGCTTCTACATTATATGGATATGAAAGTTTAGAATATTCTTTTTTAGACATTATATTTTTCTTAGCATATCCAATTGGTAAAACATCATCATTTAAATACAAGTAGTTATTATCAATTGCTTTAATCTCTTTATAACCAAATTCATTTATTCTGTTATTAGTGATTAAGTATTTATTGCTCATATATATATTAAATATTAAATTTTTTGGATCATTTAGTTGTCCCTTACTTCTACTTAAAATATCATTACCAATCAAGTTGTAATAAAAATTCTGATAATTCTGATTAGATAGTGAAGAATAAATACTAGTTTTATAGTATTTAGTATTAATAACATCATTGGCACTACCTAATCCACCATTTCTATTACTAATTCTATAGTAATCTGTATCCATTTTTTCTACATATTCAACCAAAGTTTTAGTAGATTTGCTATCGTATCTAAAATTTCTTTGAACTAGATTATCAGTTGTATTTATAATTATAAAAGCAATAAATAGAACGATAACACTTGGTATTAGTAAGATATTTTCTTTATGTGTTATTAAATAAGTAAATAAAGCTATTATTGTTATAATAGAATCAACTAGAAAAGTAATTACTGTTTCATTAATACCATTTATAATTAAAAGAATTATTACTACAGCTCCATACAAAATAAGAGCTAACCAATTTCTTTTTTTAGAAGTAAATAAGTTATTAAAGGCATTACCATACAAAAGCATAAACAGTGGTAAAAATGGTATTAATACTTTTGCATTTAAATACATTCCACCATTTAATATAAATAAAAATATGGGAAAAGTTACTATTAAAGCCAATACAATTCCTAAGAATCTATGTTCCCTTTTTAAACAAATAATTGTATAAATAAGCATAAAAATCGCTAAAGATGTAAGCCCCAATGAATATGTATTATAAAGCATACTAGTTATTTTAGTACTAGGAATAAATAAACTTAAGTAATCAATTACTACGCTAGAGTCTCCTCTTCCGTTCAAAAGAGCTAAGAAAGTTGGTACAATTAAAACTAAAGACATCATAACGCCAATAATAATTGGTAACAAGAATTTAAATCCATCAATTATAAAATTCTTAAAGGTTATTTTGTCATTTAATTTAATATATTTATAAATACCATATATTACTATTGTGCATAATGCTCCTACGCTAAAGAAATAACTAGTCATTATAATTAAAAATGTGCTGATAATTAATAATGCTTTTTTTCCATTTTCAAAATAGTTATCTACACCAATTAAAGCCATTATTAAAAATGGCATGTAGTTAATAAACATTATGTGTCTATGACTGTGAAAAAGAAGTGGTGAAGCCAACATAAAAAATAATGTGGTAGCAATAGAAATTTTATCATTAAATTTTCTACTTATCCATTTGTAATAAAGGATAATACTAAAATACACTAACAATATAGATGATATTTGTATATAAAGTTTCATTGGAACAAATGGCATCAAATAAGAAAGTAAAATTACTGGGCTTAGAAAACCATAATATGATAAATTGTAAATATTTTCACCAGCACCTAAATTAGGTGCAAAGCTGGGGAAAATTTCGAAATTTTTATAGAATAATTTTCTAAAATAATCAGGTATATAATAATGTTGACAATTCCAATCTAATACTGATCCATATATATATTTGCCAAACCTCGTTATTAAAACATAATACAAAATAAAGAAAAGTGTTAATAACAGTAAATACTTTTTATTTTTCTTTGCTTTCATCTAAATTAGTACCTTCTCTTTCATATTTTGTCCATTCTTCATATTCAAACATATGATTAAACATTTTTTGAATAAATTTTTGTGATCTATATCTTTTAATCATCTTTTGATTTTTAAAATTTTGAGTTTTTTTATCTATTTTATAAGCTCTATTAATGTTTTGTTTATTCTTTTTTAACTGCTTTTTAGTGTAATATTGTCCAAAATAATATAAGTCTCCACTTAAATCTAATTCATTATATATGTTAGTAACTATTTCATTAGTCATTTTATGGTGCTGATGTCCATATTCTCCTGATGGATTGTGAGTTGCTATAGTATTCCATTTTTTATAATTCATTATATATTTTAGATCATCATATATATTATTATAATAAGATGACCAGTCATCTCTAACGTTCTTTGTTTTATCAGGGTACCATAAAGCCAAAAATTTATTATCTGACATTTTGGCTACACTTTTAATCTCACGGTATCTCTTTGAATTATCACCACAGGTAACGCAAACAATCAAAAATCGCTTTTTAATAATATGGGCTCCACCCCATAATGTTTCATCATCTGGATGGGCCACTATAATTAAATTATCAACACCATTCAAATCCATATTTTCAAGATTTCTTTTCAAATCTTTTCTAGGCCTTAAAAAAGCTAATGAAACAATACAAAATATAAATACACCAAAAAGCGTAATAATAACCACCTTTTTCATACAAAACCTCATCAAAACAAAAATCCCTACCCCTTAGGGGTAAGGACTAAAATCATAAATGGTGTCCTGCGAGAGATTCGAACCCCCGACCGACGCCTTAGAAGGGCGTTGCTCTATCCAGCTGAGCTAGCAGGACATTAACTTTTAAATATATATTGAATTATACACCATTTATGATTAATATTCAATACTTTTTTTTATTTATCTTACAATTTCTTTTATTTTTTGATTATCTACATTGAATACTATTTTGTTAATATCATAACTATCAAAAACAGAATACCCTATAGTATAAACGACTTCCTCTAAAATATTACCATCACTTACAAATATACTATTATTAAAATTAAGTCTCATCACATCATCATTAATTTCATAACTAAGCAATTTAGCTTTTGAATTTAATAAACTAACTAAGTTAGGCTCATATATATAATTACTAGATAAGCTTTCAATAATTATTTTGATTTTATCTTCATCGTTATTCACATAACTAGTAACTGGTACCATATACTTATTATTTTCTATTTCATTAATATAATATACTACTACTTTTTGTATATCTTTAAAGCTTTTAATATCATACTTTTTATTTATCCCATAATCTCTTGTTATTTTAGATGGAACCTGTTTAAAATATTTACTTATATTTTCTTCATTAACATAAATACTGATCGTCTTAATATCTTTTATTTCAAAAATTGAATATACAATTGATTCTATAACTTTTTCTTGTAAATTTTCATCTACTTTTAAAATATCCTTAGACAATGATATAGACAAATAATCATTATCTATATCAATACTATTTATTTTAAGCTTTTTAGGTAGTAAAGTTCTTAATTCTTTAGGTATAGCAGTACTATTCTTTAATTTATTTAATATTTCCATAACTTGTTTTTCTAAAGATTCATCTTTTTCCATTAAAACATTGGTCCTAACTAATAAATCGTTATCATTTAATAAATATATATATCCTACCTTAGTATCTTTATACTCTATTTGTGGTTCTATATTAAGAGTATCAATAGAATCACTTTCCCCTGGCATTATATATATCATTAATAAAATAACGATTGTCAATGAAGTAATAAGTATTTTTCTAATTGCTTTTTTCTTAAGCATGTTATCACCTATTGAATATTATGAAAATACTTTACATTTATGCTAACTATAATGAAAGTTCCTTCAAACGTAATAATTCAATAACTGCACTAGCTCTACCTTTTACTCCTAATTTTTGCATTGTATTAGAAATATGATTTCTTACTGTTTTTTCACTTATATTTAATTCACTAGCTATTTCTTTAGTACTATAGTTTTTAATTAAAAGTTCAAATACTTCTTTTTCACGAAGCGTTAATATTCCTTTAATAAATAAAACCCTCTCTCCTTTATATATTTTTTTCTCATAGTATTGTATGAGATAGTAAAATATAGTTGAGGATATTAGACTAAAAAAATAGCATAATAGCTATTTAAATTGGACTGTTATATACATTTTTTCATTAAATTCTTCTTGAACACTTCTCATTATATTATTAGCAAGTGTTGTATCATGTTTATCATTATCTATTACTACGGTTATTTCTTTATTATCAATTTTAACAAAAGCAGGAAGCTTAAATTTCTCTTTTATCTTTGTCTCGATTGTTGATTCCTGTCCACTTAATTTATTTAATTGTTGTAATTTATTATAAGCATTATTTTTCTCTTCTGTTGTAATTTTACCGTTAGTAAGAAGAGCTTCTAATTCTTTTTTTGCAGATGTACGTTCTTCATCCAAATTAACTCTTAATGCAGTTAAAACTTCGCTTTCTTTAATTGATACTACTGCACTGTCTTTCTTTGTAGTTGTATCATTAGTAGTTTTTGAATCTGTTTTTTTACTACTAGTATTACTGCTCTTTTCATTTGTTGATATTTTAGCATTATTATTAGTTAAGAGAAGTTCATTAGGCATTGTTATATAATATACACTAAGTACTAATATCAAACTAAATAATGTTAAAAACCATAAATTTTGCTTATTTATCATAAACTATTCTCTCCTTTACAATAAATATTATTATTTATGTAAATTAAATATTACAAAAGAAAAAAAGAATCTATTAAAATTCTTTTTCTACTTCAAAATACTCTTTATTGCATTAACTACTGCTAATTTACCATAATGATATGTAAGAGATCCTTGCTGATATGCAATGTAAGGTGCTCTAAGTGGTCCATCACAAGAAAGTTCTATTGATGAACCTTGAGTAAACGAACCTGATGCCATAATTATTTGACTATCATACCCAGGCATATCGGATGGTATTGGTAAAGCATTCGCATCTATTGGAGAATTAGCTTGAATTCCTTGAACATATTTAATTAAAAGTTTTTCATCATTAAAGATAATATTCTGTACTATATCAGCCCTTAATTCATTATATTTAGGTTCTACATTAAAGCCTAAGTTTTCTAGTAAATAACTTGTCAAAACTGCAACTTTAAGACTGGATGCTACTACAGATGGTGCAAAGTAAAGTCCTTTTAGGAAATCCTTATTAGCATTTAAACTAGGTCCAACTTCACTACCCTGTCCTGGAACTGTTAAACGTTCTGCTATCTTTTCAACTAAAGTGCTATCACCAGCAACATATGCACCATTAGAAGAAATACCTGCTCCTAAATTTTTAATTAATGAACCAACCATTATATTAGCACCAACCATGACTGGTGTTTTATCTTCTACTAATTCGCAATAGCAATTATCGACAACTATGACTGCATCATTCCATATATTTCTAATAAATTTTATTACTTTTTCCATTTTGTCTATAGTAATTGATTTCCTAGTAGAGTAACCTTTTGATCTTTGAATATAAATAATTTTTGGAATATTAGTTTTTAAATATTTTTCAATTTTATCATAATCAAAATCATTATTTACTAAATCAATCTGTTCATAGTTAATATTAAAACTTTTAAGGGAACTTTCATTTTCTTTTATTCCTATAACCGAATCAAGGGTATCATAGGGCTTACCACTTATTACTAAGAAAGTATCTCCTGGTCTTAATAATCCAAAAAGAGTTACTGTCAAAGCATGGGTACCAGATATAAATTGATTTCTAACCAAAGCACTTTCGCATCCTAAAACATCTGCATAAACTTTTTCAACTACATCTCTACCAATATCATTATAACCATAACCTGTCGTTTGATTAAAATGAATTTCCGAAACATTATTATTTTTAAATGCCTTAAGTACTTTTTCTGTATTTTTTTCACATTGCCTATCAATTGTATCAAATTGACTTTTTAATTTATCTTCTATATTTTCTAATAAACTTTCTAATGTATTCATAACTAACATCCTCCATCTATTTTAATAACTTCACCATTTATATAACTTGCTTCTTCACTTGCTAAAAAGTAGACAAGATTTGCAATATCACTTGGCTTAGCAAATCTCTTTAATAAGATTTTTTCACTTTCTGAACTAATAAACTTATTATCAAGACTATCATCAAGCTTTTTTATTTTATCTGTTTCAATCCAACCGGGTGCAACCGCGTTAACATTAATGTATGGTGAATATGCCTTAGCCATGTTGTAAGTCATATTAATAATTGCACTTTTTGATGCATCATATTCCAGTGTTTCAGGATCATATTTATTAATTCCATTATTAGAAGATATATTAATAATTTTGCCTTTCTTTAATTTAAGCATTGTGTTAGCTATATGTTTGCTAACTAAGAATGTTCCAATAACATTTACCCCTAAAACTTCATTAAATGTTTTAGCATTTTTATCATTAATATTGTTTACTATTTCAAAAGCAGCATTATTTACTAAAGCATCGATTCTTCCAAATTTTTCTGTAATTTGATCTTTCATACTTATTACTTCATTTTCATTTGAAATATTACACTTAATAGCTAAGATTTTAACATTATACAAAGAAGTTATTTCTTTTTCTAAAAGTTTTGCTTTTTCTAGATTGTTTAAATAACTAAAAGCAATATTATAGCCATTTTCTGCGAATTTTTTACATATAGCTCTTCCAGTATCACTACTTCCACCCGTTACCAATACAACTTTATTCATCACTACTCTCCTTAAATATTATTTCCATTTAATGGATCATCAGGTATTAGACAAGATAAATATTTAATAATTTCTTCTTTTGAATATTGACAGTTACTATGAATCCAATTCATTCCTATATTAAATATAGCGCCTAAATAAAAATGACAAATGAAAGAAATAGGTATTTGATCATTAAATAATCCTTCGCTTTCTACTTTTTTAGAAATATTTTCTTCAATAGTATCATATATCATATCCATTGCTATACTATTACGATTTTTAAGAAGAAGAGGAAAATAAATATCTTTTTGTGATTCAAAGTGATTTAAAAGAAGTTTAATTAACTCCATATAATACTCTTTTGAATTAGTTATATTACTGTTTTTATCAAGTTCATCTTTTAATCTGTCCTTTAAATCTTTAATTAAGGCATCTAATAAAGCATATTTATCCTCAAAATGAGCATAAAAAGTAGAACGATTTATCATTGCTTCTTCACAAATTTGTGATACTTTTATTTCTTCAAAAGTATAATCCTCCATTAATCTTAATAAAGCTTCATAGATATTTTTCTTAGTTTTTATTATTCGTAAATCCGTTTTTACAGGTTTCATTTCAATCACCAATGAACATTATAGCACTTTTTATACATTTGTAAAGATATCCAACACATTAACGTTTATTTAGTAATACATTTTGAAAATTATGTTGTTTATCATCCAATATATGAATTTTGTGACTGTTTTTTTTCTTAATTATGAATATAATTTTTTATCGAAAGAGGTGAAATATGAAAAAATTTGCAAAATGGATTACTAATCATAGTTTATTGATTGTTATTATTTCAATGATTTTATTAATACCTTCTGTCATTGGATATGTAAAAACAAAAATCAACTATGATATATTAGTATATCTTCCAGAGGATATCGAAACAGTTAAAGGACAAAACATATTAACTGATGACTTTGGAATTGGTGCATTTTCATTTGTAATAACCGATGGTAAATCAAATGAAAGGATATTAAATCTAGAAGAAAAAATCAAAAAAATAGAAGGTGTTAATGAAGTTATAAGTATTGCGGATGTTACTGATAAAACAATACCTATTAATATGTTACCCGATGAAATAGTTAACAAAGTATATAATGATGACAAGACAGTTATCGTAGTAACTTTTAAAGATGGTACATCAGAAGAATCTACTATTAACGCGATTGAAAAGTTAAGAAACACTGTAGATAACGCAAATAACGTCAGTGGAATGACAGCTATGGTTTTAGATACTATGAATCTATCAGATAAAGAAATAGCTGCCTATGTTATTCTTGCGGTTGTCTTCTGTATAGTTGTTCTAACACTAGCAACAGATTCATACTTAATACCAATATTCCTTCTTGGAAACATTGGACTTGCTATTGTATATAATTTAGGAAGTAATATTTTCCTTGGACAAATATCTTATATTACAAAAGCAATCACTGCAGTATTACAACTTGGTGTTACAACAGACTTTTCAATATTCTTGTATCATAAATATGAACAAGCTAAAGAAAGTGAAAAAGATAAGAAAAAAGCTATGGCTCAAGCAATACTTGAAACATTTAAATCCGTAATCGGATCTGCTTTAACAACAATAGCTGGATTCTTAGCACTATGTACTATGAGTTTAACACTAGGAAAAGATATCGGTATTGTCATGGCTAAAGGTGTTGTTTGGGGACTTATATGTGTATTAACAATATTCCCTTCTCTACTATTACTATTTGACAAATATATTGATAAAACTAAACATAAAACAATTTTCCCTAAATTTGAAGGAATTCAAAAATGGGCATTAAAACATAACAAATTAATAATCATAGTTTTCTTAATATTATTAATACCTGCTATTATAGGTAACAATAATGTTGATGTTTACTATAAACTTGATAAATCTCTTCCAAAAGATTTACCTAGTCAAGTTGCTAATAGTGAATTAGCTAAAAAGTTTAATATAGTATCACCTGAACTTATATTAATAAATAAGAATGTATCCCCTTCTTCAATATCAAAATTAACAGATGAGTTAAAACAAATTGATGGTGTAGACTTAGTATTAGCTCCTTCAAAAATTGAAAGTTTAGGAATACCTTCTTCAATGTTACCAGATGATATAGTTAATATATTTGAAAATGATAAATACCAATTAATAATAGTTAATTCAACATACGAAGTAGCAAGTGATGAGTTGAATAATCAAATTGATAAAATAAATACTACAACTAAAAAATATGATGATAAAGCTATAATAGCTGGTGAAGGTGCATTAACTAAAGATTTGGTTGAAATAGCTGACCACGACTTTATAATGGTTAATTACATTTCCATAGCAATTATATTTATTCTTATATTAATAGTATTAAAATCAATAAGCTTACCAATAATACTTGTTATAGCTATTGAGTTTGCTATATTTGCAAATATGGCTATTGCCTACTTCACTAATACTAGCTTACCTTTTATAGCATCTATTGTAGTAGGAACTATTCAATTAGGAGCTACTATAGATTACGCTATATTAATGTCAACAACTTACTTAGATGAGAGAAAAACAAAAGATAATAAAAAGGATGCAATGAAAGAAACATTATCAAAGACAGTGCCTTCAATAATTGTATCAGCATTATGTTTCTTTGCCGCAACATTTGGAGTGTCAATTTATTCTAAAATTGATATGATTGGTTCAATATGTACATTATTATCAAGAGGTGCAATTATAAGTATGATGGTAGTTACATTACTATTACCTACACTACTTTTGATGTTTGATAAAATTATTATGAAAACTACAAAAAATGTAAAGGAGACGAAATAATATGAATAAAAAATTTAAATTTATTAGTTTAACAATTATAACTAGTTTAATGCTTAATCCTATCGGTGCCCTAGCTTTAACTAAAGATGAAAATATATATACTAATCTAAATTATGATGGTACAGTAGCAAGTAAAATAGTAAGTAATAGAATAACTAATAGTAATAAAGAAGATATTGAAGATGAAACAAAATTAAAAGAAATATTAAATATATCTGGTAATGAAAAATATACCTCTAAAGAAGACAAAATCGTATGGCAAGCTGATGGTAATGACATAATATATCAAGGAACTACTGATATTGACTTACCTATTGAAACCGAAATAAAGTATTACTTAAATGATAAAGAAACAGATATTAAAGATATTGTTGGAAAAAGTGGAAAGATCAAAATTACATTAAATTTCAAAAACAAAAGAATAAATACAGTTAAAATAAATGGTAAATTAGAAAAACTTTATACCCCATTTGTTGTAACCGTAGGAACAATGTTAGACGTAAAAGATAATAAAAATATCAGTATTGATAATGGTAAAACCGTAAATACTGGTTCTAGAAATATGATAGTTGGTATTGCTTCACCTGGCTTATATGATAGTATTAAATTAGATGAATTAAAAGGACTTGATAGTATAAATATCTCGTTTGATACAACTAATTTTAATCCAAAAGAAATCTATATGGTAGCAACTCCTAACCTATTATCTCAAACAGATTTAAATGTATTTAAAAAGATGGATAGCTTATATAGTAATATTAATTTGTTACAAAAAAATATGAATGAAATCGAAAAAGGTTCTAAAAAACTTGAAGATGGCGCAAACAATATTTTAGATGGAAATAGTAAATTATCACAAAATATCAAAACTGCTCAAAGTTCTATTACAAAAATAAAAGAAGGTGCGATTGGTATTAATAGTGGTGTAAATCAAATAATAACATCACTAAAGGCTGCACAAAGTGAATTATCAAATAATGAAGATTTAAAAAAATCATTAGCGTCTTTAGATGCATTAAAGAATAAGAATAATGCAACTATTAATGCTTTAGTTACTAAAACAGGAAAAACAAAAGATGAATTAAAAACTATATATGTAAATTATAACTTAAAAAATTATACTGGTGATGATGCAGCATTAATATCTGTAAAATCAACATATGAATTAATAATGTTATTAGAAGCTAATAATAGTGCAATTGATGGTACTAAATCAAATATAAGTGGTTTAACTAAAAAAGTTAATGATAATTTAACTGCCCTTGAAACTGGACTTAATAAGGTTAATGTTGTCTCTGGAAAAGTATCAGATGGTTTAGTAAATCTTGAAGCTGGTATTGCAAAATTATATAATGGATCAGTTTTATTAGTAAATGGTTCTAAAGATTTAAAAGATGGTGCTACTACTTTAAGTAATGGTACTAAGAAATTTAACAAAGAAGGTATTAATAAATTAAGTAATTATGCTTCTACTATTAAAAAATATAGTAATAAAGTTGATAAATTAGTTGAATTAAGTAAAGATTATAAAGGATATGCTTCAAATAATAGTACTACTACAAACTTTATATCAGTTGTTAAATATTCAAATTTAAATAAATAAATCAAAAAGAGTTCCGATTGGAACTCTTTTATTATACCAACAAAAGAAGGAATCAAAGAAAGGTTACTTTCTCTTTTTTAATGATTTAATTCTAGTTAAAACTTCATCTGGTGAATAGCCATCATATTTAGGTACACATCCTAATTCTGGTTAAATCTTTTTGGGCATTACCTTTTTCTTTTTCATAAACATCATTTGAGTCAAATTCCTTAAACAACAAAAAAACTAACTTCTAGTTAGCATTTATTACTTAAACTCGAAAGGTTCGAGTCACATATCAATTTGGTGGGCTGTTAGGGATTCGAACCCTAGACCCACTGATTAAGAGTCAGTTGCTCTACCAACTGAGCTAACAGCCCATATTGATTACTTAAAACCAACAAAGCTATTATATCATATTTTTTTATTTTGTGAATAGTATAATTTCACTTTTTATAAAAAAAGATGCTCAAAAGCACCTATTTACAATATCCTTCTCCAGATTTACTTCCTTTAACATAAGTTTGACCAGATACACCACATGAAGCTTCAGTAATTTTATCTTTTAAAATGCCACCAAATGTATTAATAACACCAATAAGTACAATTGAAATCAAAGCAATGATTAATACATATTCTACTAAAGCTTGTCCTTTATTATTTATTTTATTCATATTAGGCCACCACCATATCATTATTATACTTTAATTTTATAACCAATAATCGCTTTTGTCAATCTATTTATAACCCATTTAACTTATTTGATATTAAACATAGATTATGTTATATTATTGATGGTGATAATCATGAAGATTAAAATTAATGACTCAATCATTCAAGTATACGAAGCCAAAACATTAATTCAAAAGTTTAAAGGTTTTATGTTTAAAAAGAATATAAATTATGGGCTTAGATTTAGATGTAATGGAATTCATACTTTCTTCATGAAGGAAAATATAGATGTAATATTAACAGATAAAAAAAACAATGTATTATATATATATACATCACTTCCTAAAAGGAAAATTGTACTTCCTAAAAAGAATGTATATTATACTTATGAATTACCAAATAATACAATCAAAAATAATAATTTGGAAAAAATAGAATTCGTTTAATGAATTCTATTTTAATATTGTCCAAATTATTACGATTAATCCTAAAACTATACGATACCACATAAATAATTTAAAATCATTTTTTCTAAGGTACTTAAGTAAGAAATTAATACATAAAAGTCCTATTGCGAAAGATGTAGCAACACCTACTATAAAAATGGGTAAATTAGCCATAACTAGGCTTATTGTATTATCCTTAAACAAACTAAGTACAACAGCACCTAAAACTACTGGCGCGGATAAATAGAATGAAAATTTAGCTGCATCTTCTCTTTTTAATTTCATGATTCTACCAGCTGCGATTGTTGTACCGCTTCTTGAAAATCCTGGAATTAAAGCAAACACTTGTGAACAGCCTATTATCAAAGCATCTTTAATACTCATAGTTGAAATTGTCTTTTCTTCCTTAGATTTTTTATCAGCAATATATATAATAATACCCATCACAATAAGTGCTAAAGCTATTATTATAAAATTGTTTCTAATTGCATTTTCAATTACATCTTCAAATAAAACTCCCATAATAGCTGCAGGTATAGTTGCAAATACAATATAGAAGAAAGTCCTACCTTCACTTTCTTTCATTCCTTTAGTTAAACCAGATTTAATAATATTTATAAAATCCTTAAAGAAATAAATTCCTATAGCTAATAAAGTTCCAAAGTGTAGAGCTATATCAAAAGTTAATTCTAAATCAGCTCCCATACTTCTACCAATACCAAAAAGGTTTCTAAAAATTATTAAATGAGCACTAGAAGATATAGGCAAAAATTCAGCAATTCCTTGAATAATTCCTAAAATAATAATTGATATCATTTATATACTCCTTTCTACAATAAGTATATAATAACACACTTAGTTTTATTAGGAAAGTTTTTTTTGCTTATTACTTTCTTTATATTCTTTTAAAGTCTGTATCTTAGCTAAAGTCGTTTCTTGATAAAATTTAAATTTTATATATGCAAATTTACTAGGAAAATCCTCTTTATTACTTACTTTAACTATATCTTCCAATAAATTTAGTGATTCAATATCTAAATAATGTTGATATTCTTCTACTAAATAATTAGTAGTAGCTAAAAAAGTCGAATTATTCTCAAGAAGTGCCCTATTTTCTTCACTTCCATTAGCTATACTGCAAAGTATTAAATAATTAGTATAATTATCCTTTTCTAATTTTTTTAAACTATAACTTGGTCGTAATCCTCGTGGAACCCCACACTTTACTAGTCTAATTGCCTCATATTGTGATGCAAAATCTGCTCTATCACCAATAAACATTTTAGCAGGAGCTTTAAAGCAATTTTTAATATAATCTTCTTCTTTAATATATTTATGTTCATGTGAAGGGCTATTTATTTCTCCTTCAATAAGATCTGCTCTTGAATAATAAAGAAATCTACTATCCTGATAAAAAATAAACATAGATGATAAAGCTATAATAAAACTATCATAACTTCTTTGATCTTTTAAAAGTTTGTGAATCTGTGCATCACTAACCTCATTTAATAAATATCTTATTCTTAATTCTGATTTAATTTTGTCTTGTAAAATATTCATTTTATCACCATACTTCCTTATAAATATCTACATAACTATCTATTAAAATAAATTTGATTTTTTTCTTAATTTCCATTGGTATATCTTCCAAGTCACGTTTATTTTCAATAGGCAAAAGAATCTTATTTACATGATTTCTAAATGCCGATAAAACCTTTTCTCTTATTCCACCAACAGCAAGTACCTTGCCAGTTAAAGTTATTTCTCCTGTCATGGCAATTTTATTATTTACTGGTTTCTTTAGTATAGCACTTAATATAGCTGTAGTCAAAGTAACACCTGCACTAGGTCCTTCTTTTTTGATAGCTCCTTCTGGAACATGAATATGAAAATCATTTTCTTCAAAAATTTTTGAATCTATTTTAAAGAAATCCGCATTGGCTCTAATATAACTAATTGCAATACGTGCTGATTCTTGCATTACATTTCCTAAAGAGCCAGTTAAAACAATATTACCTTTGCCGCCATAATAAGTTACCTCTATTGGTAGAATATCACCACCAAAAGGAGTATATGCTAGTCCATTAACAACACCAGGCAATGTTTCTTTATAGTTGTTATCCAAATATTTCTCCGTACCCAAAAACTCCTTTAGGTGCTTCTCAACAATAAATGGACCTTTTTTACCATCAACTACTTTTTGTTTTATTATTTTTCTTACTATAGTAGCAATTAACCTTCCTAATTCTCTTACTCCAGATTCCCTAGTGTAATTTCTAATTAGTGTCAAAATAGCTTTGTCACTAAATTCTATTTCTTTCTTATCTAACTTATGATTAGTAATTTCAATAGGAATTAGATAACGTTTAGCAATATCTAATTTTTCGTATTCTGTATACGAATAAAGTTCAATAACTTCTAACCTATCCCTTAATTCTAATGGAATTTGTTCAATATAATTTGCGGTTGTTATAAATAATACTTGGCTAAGATCATATTCTTCTTCTAGGTAATGATCAACAAAGCTCATATTCTGTTCAGGATCCAATACCTCAAGTAGGCTCGAAGCAGGATCTCCTCTCATATCCTTTGTCATTTTATCTATTTCATCAATGATAAATACTGGATTACTACTACCTGCTTTTTTTATTCCCTGAATAATAAGTCCCGGCGCCGAACCAATATATGTTCTCCTATGTCCAACAATTTCTGCCTCATCACTAATACCACCAACCGATATTTTGACACATTTTCTATTAATACTTTCTGCAATACTTTTAGCAAGAGTTGTCTTTCCTACTCCTGGTGGTCCAACTAAACATATAATAGGACTTTTTAGTTTGTTATTATTTTGCTTAACAGCTAAATATTCTATTATTCTATCTTTAACTTTATCTAATGCATAGTGTGTACCATCTAAATATTTTCTAACTTTATCTAAATCTTTTTCATCTTTAGTAAACGTATTCCAAGGTAATGAAAGCATCCAATCAATATAATTTTTAATAATTCCTACTTCTGGTGAAATAGTATTACTATTTTCATAACGATTTATCTCATGAAGTATTTTATCCTTTATTTTATTAGAGCATTTTAGTTTATTAACGGAATCTTTTAATGAATCAATTTCAGTATCTTTATCGTTAACATCTCCTAATTCTTCTTTAATAACTTTAATTTTTTCTCTTAAAACAAATTCTTTTTGTGATTCTTCCAATTGTTTATTAACCTCTAACTCTATTTGTTTTTCTAGTTTCATCACTTCAATATCACGGTTAATATCATCTAAAATCATTTTAACACGGGTTGTTGAAGATACTTCTTCTATATACTCTATTTTTCTTTGTAAATTAACAGGTAAATATAGAGCAATTATATCGGTTAATCTGTTAACACTATTTATACCAGCTATCTGTGTTAAAACAGTATTTGACATATAAGGAACTTCTCTTACGTAAATTTCTGTATGTTTAATTAACGCTCTACTATAAGCTAGTTCTTCCTTGGTATCTAAATCTTCATCACCAACATCACTAATCATTGCTTCATATATTCCATCGTCTTTAGTGTATGTGTGAATATGAACTCGATTTATACCTGATAGAATAATTCTAGTTTTCCCATTAGGCATCTCTATTTTCATCTTAATTTGCGCTAAAACCCCTATTTTAGGTAATTCATTAACATCAGGATCTATTTCTAGCAAATCATTTGGATTTACAATCACTATGTTATTGTCATAGTACGCTTCGGCTAAAGCTATAACCTTCTTATCAGCATCACTTTCAAATTCAAGTCTTACTTCACTCCAAGGAAAAAGAACCATATTTCTAATTAGCAAAACAGGTAAGCTTTTTTTAGTCATATGATTCCACCTCCTACAAAGTATGCTTATTATTATAACTTCATTATGTGTAAAATACAAGTAAATTTAAATGTAATTTAATACCAAATAATTGCATTAATAAAAATTAATTGATATACTCAAATTAGTAAGATAATCTTACAAGAAAGGTATGGTGAAAATGAAAAAATTTTCAAAGCTATTATTACTTTCAATCATGGTATTAGGTTTAAGTGGGTGCCTAAAATATGATGTAAGTATGTCAATAGCAAATGACAAAAGCATGGATTTTGAAATGATTGCGGCAATGAATATGTCTATGCTAAAAAGTTTAGGAGATGGCAGTTCTTCTTCATCTTCTACAACAGAATCATTTGACAAAAGTGATTATAAAGAATACGAAAAAGCAGGATATAAGGTTGAAGAATACAAAGAGAAAAAAGATGACGCTGAATATGAAGGCGTAAAAATATCTAAAAAATTTGCAAACATCGATGATGTAAGTACTAATAAAGACGAAGCTGTTGAATTCACTAAATTATTCGATGAAAATGCAAAACCAGAAGATGTTCATTTCTTCTATAAAAATGGTGATGTATATAAGGCTAATTTAACATTTAACCTTGTAGATGATAATAGTAATAGTTCTGATAATACTGACTATTCACAATATCAAAGTTATTTTGATTTAGAATATAAAGTAACTCTTCCAGAGAAACCAATATCTAATAATGCTACATCAGTATCTGAAGATGGAAAAACATTAACTTGGAAAATGAAATATGGAGAAAAAAATAGTATCCAATATGAATTTAGAACTTCCAAAGAAAAAGCTACTTCTAAAGAAAAGAATGATTCAAATAATAAATTTATTTATATAGCTGGTGGAGTTGTTGCTGTTGTAGTAATTGCTGTTGTTGTCGCAAGCTTTACTCAAAAGAAAAATAATAACCCTACTAATAACACACCTACTAATAATTAATTTTAAAAACAGTATCGATTTTGATACTGTTTTTTATTTTTACATTAATTTTTTTAATCTATTTTCTTCTTCTTCTAATTTTTTCCTATCCATATCAACTATATTTTTAGGTGCCTTATTAACATAATTCTCATTTGCTAATAATTTTTTTCTTCTTTCAATTGATTTTGTTAATGCATCAATTTCTTCTTGTATTTTATTTTCATCAAGAACTTCACCTTCATAATAATAAGTAATATTTATAAAATCGGAATTATAATTTATTTTTAATAAATTTTCTTTACCTTCAGATAGTATCATTTCATCTTGTATTTTTAATTGTTGACGATATATTTTTGATAAATCTTCTTTAACATCAATTTTAACAAAGGCTTTTTTAGTTATATTATTATTAGCTTTTAAATTTCTAATAGAAATTATATCTTTCATTACTTTTTTCAAAAGTTCTTTATCTTCTTCAAAAAGCATTTTTTTAGATTCTTTAGGATAACTTGATACCATAATTGATTCAGCATCTTTTATAGGTAACATAGAATAAATTTCTTCAGTAACATAAGGCATAATTGGATGAAGCATTTTTAATATATCTGTTAGTACTCTTAATAATACACTCTTAGTAGTATTATTTACATCTATTTTAGAAAGTTCAATATACCAATCACAGAAATCATCCCATATAAATGAATATAACATACTTCCAACATTATTAAATTCGTATTTATCCATACTATGTCTTACTTTTTTTATTGTCTCATTTAATCTTGTTAGTATCCATTTATCACTAATAGATAAATTATCCATTGTATATAAATCGCTATTAAATCCCTCTAAGTTCATTAATACATAACGTGATGCATTCCATAATTTATTTATAAAGTTCCAAGTAGATTTAATTTTTTCTTCATCATATCTTAAATCCATACCAGCTGAGGATGATGTTGATAAGAAATATCTTAATGAATCACATCCATATTCATTAATAACATCCATCGGATCTACACCATTGCCAAGGGATTTAGACATTTTTCTACCCTCTTTATCACGAATAAGTCCATGAATTAGACAGTCTTTAAATGGTCTTGAATCAGTAAAATGTAGTCCTTGGAAAGTCATTCTATTAACCCAGAAAGGGATAATATCATATCCAGTTACCAATACATCATTTGGATAATATCTTTTTATATCTTCAGTCTCCTCTGGCCATCCAAGTGTTGAGAAAGGCCAAAGTGCACTACTAAACCATGTATCTAATACATCGGTATCTTGTACCCAGCCTTCTCCTATAGGAGCAACTTCACCAACGTATACCTCATCCCCTCTATACCATGCAGGAATTCTATGTCCCCACCAAAGTTGACGAGAAATACACCAGTCATAAGTAATCTCCATCCAATGATTCATAACTTTTTCAAATCTAGATGGAACAAAGTTAACTTTAGTATCTTTATTTTTTTGATTAGCTAAAACTCTATCCGCAAGAGGTCTCATCTTAACAAACCATTGTTTTGATAAATATGGTTCAATCGCAACATCAGTTCTTTCACTATGTCCTACACTATGAGTCATCTCTTCTATTTTAATTAGTAAATCTTTATCTTTTAAATCCTTAATTAAAGCTTCTCTACATTCTTCTCTAGTCATTCCTACATACTTGCCAGCATTTTCATTCATAGTTGCATCAGGATTCATTACTACAATTCTTTCTAAATTATGACGATTTCCAACTTCAAAGTCATTAGGGTCGTGCGCTGGAGTAATTTTAACTACACCTGTTCCAAATTCAGGATCAGCATGTATATCTCCAATTATAGGTATTTTTTTATTTACTATAGGAAGAATTACACTTTTTCCTATTAAATCTTTATATCTTTCATCACTTGGATTAACCGCAACCGCAGTATCTCCAAATAATGTTTCAGGACGAGTTGTTGCAACTTCTAAGTATTCATCTGTTCCTTCAATATAATATTTAATGTGATAGAAAGCTCCCTTATCTTCTTTATATATAACCTCTTCATTAGATAGTGCTGTCATAGCTTCAGGATCCCAATTTATAATTCTTTCTCCTCTATAAATTAAACCCTCATTATATAAATCTACAAATACTTTTTTAACAGCCTTTGAAAGTCCATCATCAAGAGTAAATCTCTCTCTTGAATAATCAAGGGATAAGCCCATCTTAGCCCATTGTGCATGAATATTTTCAGCATATTCCTTCTTCCAATCCCACGCTACTTTAAGCCATTCATCTCTATCCATTTCTCTAGGTTTAATACCCATGTCTTTTAACTTTTTATCAACCTTTGCTTGAGTTGCAATACCGGCATGATCCATACCAGGTAACCATAATGCATCATATCCATCCATTCTTTTATAACGAATAATAATATCTTGAAGTGTAGTATCCCATGCATGTCCTAAATGTAATTTACCAGTTACATTTGGAGGTGGTATTACTATACAAAATGGTTTCTTACTTTTATCAGTACCTGCTTTAAAATAATCATTCTTAAGCCAATATTCATACTTACCTTTTTCTACTTCTAAATGATTGTATTTTTTTTCTAACATATTCATCTTCTCCTTTATTACTTACTTTTTCTCTTATATATTCATCCATATAAACAAAGTATTCTATAAATTTTTCTTTATCATTATTATCTAATCTTTCATATAAATTCCAAATCATATTATTATCTAATATATATGTATATGAAGGTATAAAATTAATATCATATAGATATGAAAGGGTTCCAACTACTTTGTCGGCTTCTGTTTTTTTATATTCATTATGAATTTGTTTTTCACCAAAAAACTCTTTCATAACTTCTTTAGAGATATCACCAGATGAACTAATTTCTAATTCATCCAGATTAGCCCAAATATTAAATATATCTATTTTATCTGCATCTCTTATTAATTTTAAATGAGTAAGTTCTCTCTCATCATCCAACTCTTTAAGGGAATATTTATTATGCCCTGCAACACTTTCTTTTATGATTGGATAAACTGATATATCTTTTGTAAATTTAGTGATTAACCCCTCATTAAACAACAAATAAGCACCAAAATCTGCATGATCCATAGTCCCTATATCACTTAGAGTATTAAACCTTTTTATTTGCTCAAACCTACCAACATCATGAATAAGTCCTATAAGAGTTGCAAGATTTATATCTTCATCATTTAAATTTAAATCTTTTGCCAACATATTGGATAACTTAGAGACTCGATATGAGTGGTTATATTTTAAAATAGTAATTCTATCTGTCATATCAAATTGTTTTGTGTATAAATCAAATGAGTCCACACTATCACCTCCAAAAACAAAAAAACGAACAAACAATCCCAAAGGACGATTTGCTCGTGGTACCACCTTAATTTATAATACAAAATATTATCTCATTTTGTTTTAACGTAACAACCGTAACTTCTTACTAAACTCAGAAATTATGCTCCACCACTACCTTCAGTTATTTAAATTATTAGTTTCCACCAAACACTAACTCTCTATAAATTTAAGCTTAACTTACTCCTTGGTTTCATTGCTTTGTCTAAAATTATAAAACAATTTAATTAATTTGTAAAGAAAGATTATACTTTACTAATAACAATTCGTCTTATCACATGTACTATCATCATTAAATGTTAATTTTATATTATTGACAGTTATTTTTCCATTGGTTAATTTTTTATAAGTAATTTCTTGATTGGTATTATTCACATTACCATTTGTACTTAAATATTGTTTATCTAATAATTTTTGAATTGATACTTTTTCTATACCAACAGTACCTTCAATATTAGCATAAGCAATTACTGCTTTTTCTACTGTTTGAACATATAATATATGCTTTTCTGATGCATTATTATCCATAATTTTTCTTGTTGCTGGTACTACAATCACTAATACAACTCCAATAATAGCAATAACCGCAATTAATTCGGTTAAAGTAAATCCTTTTATATTTATCTTTTTCATTATTTACACTCTTTCTTAGTACAAGTATAAGTCCTATTATCTCTTTTAAATTGTAATTCAAATCTATTTTCCATAGTTGTTGTATTATTATAATTATAAAAAGTAATTTTATAATCTTTTTTAGAAAGAACTATAGGCCCACCACTAACTTCTACCTTTGTATTTTTAAATTCTTTTAGGTATCCTTTATCAATTAAAATCTTCTTTAATTCTTTATATTCATAACTAACTGCATCAGTATTAGCCGCTAAATCCTTATCTGCATAATTATTAATTGCTTCTTCAAAACTATTAACATATTTTATATATTCTTTTTCATCACTACCTCCAGAAAAAGCTTTAAAAGCAATTAAAAAAACTGCCACTAATACTATTACTACAAGAAACGTTTTTTCTATTTGTAAACCTTTTCTTCTCATATCATCACCTAGTTTCAGTATATCATTTATAAAATCAAAATTCAATGTTAAACATATACTATACTAGGTGAATAATATGAACGGTTTCAAAAAGCATGGTTTCTTTTGTAGATGTGACAGTTGTAAATATAAAAGGATTCATAGTTGGTGGTATTTAGGTCTACTTGCCGCTATTACTATTTCTATATTTTATCAAGCAATTCTATTACTTTTTATAACTACCAGATTAAATGCTTTTTTCTTATTTATCTTGCTTATTTTCCTGACTATTGGCATAGCTAGAATGATAATTTGATATAATTTCATTACTTGTATTTAAGTATTTAACCAAATAATATACTTCTTGCATATTTAATATTTCAGACTTTCTAAAGTTAAGTTTATCTGGAATTAATATAAGTGAAAAAAGTAAATACTTTTCCTCTGGCAAAAGAACTGATATATCTTCATATAACATAAACAGTTCATAAAAAGAAACATATTTATATCCTTTTTTATAAATATCAATTAAATCTTTAATTGGTGTGTCATTATGAGCTTTATCCCAACTAATTAAGAACTTATCATCGGATTCTAATAAATGTTCAAAATCCAAATTACCATGAATTAGACAAACACGTCTATTTTTTTTGTCTTTGACAGTATTATACCATTTATCTAAAAAATATTTACTAGAATTTAAACTATTAAAAATCCATGAGATATTCCTAAGCAAATAATAATTACTTGGTGAAATAAAGCTTTGTTCTTCTATCATAAATCTAAGATCATTATAATATTTATCAAGAGATTCAATTTGTTTGATTTGACTTTCATAAAATTCTTTTATCTTGTCAATAGAATTAACTTTATAAAAAGATGTTTTACTATGTAATTGCCCTATTATAACAATAATATCTTTAACTTTACTTTCTACATCCAAAGGTATCCCATTTATATAAGGATAGATTAAATAATTATCATTAGGATTGTTAATAAAAGACAAATAGTTATGAAATCCTTTACTTTTTAAATATCTAAAGAGTTCATTTATATCATCATTCTTTTTCTTTTTAATTACATATTTACCATTACTAGTATCTACTATTTTCACATTATTTATCAAAGAAATTTTATCTAGTTTAAAATTATATTTATTAAGTAATTGTCTTACATCATTCATGTTTTTCACTAGGGATTATTATTTTACTTCCAACTTTGACTGTAGATAAATCATTATATTCTGCGACTAAGTCTCTATCAACATTATATTTACTAAAAATATTATCTAGTGAATCATCCTCTTTCATTATATAAACAGAATAAGTTTTAAATGTTTCAGTATCATCTTTAAATGAAGCAAATAACGAGTTAACTGTTTCATTATCAGAATTTGTTATATCTTGTTTTGACATAGTATCTTCCTTCATTTCTTTTTTAGTTACTTTAGGATCGCTCGCTTCATCTATGACTTCTATCTTGTCTTTTTGATCTTCATCTTTATTTTTATTATCTAAATCTATTTCTAGGTCTTTTACATCAGATGTATCTAAGAAAAGATCATCTAAAACATCATTATTAGCTCTAGAATTATTATCTTTACTGACCATTTCACTAAAATCTTCTACTACCGGTTCACTAATTAATTCTTCCTTTTCTATCAAATTATCTAAACAAACACTTATATTTAAATTTAATCTTTCTTCATCTACTACTTCATAAGTAAAATCATCAATATCGATAGTTATATTTTTAGTATCATATCTATCATTTAGTTCAATATCTACAGGAATTTTGTAAGAAAATTCTTCATCAATTTGACTTGCTTGTGTCATTTTATAAGTTCCTTCAACTATAAAATAACCACTTATTAAATTCTTTTCACTAACTCTTAAAGTGTGTTCTAATGAAATACTCGTTATTTTAGAAATCATCGTTTTAAAATTTATTTCCTTTGTAAAAGGTACTATTTTTTTCATCATATCATTCCTTCCTATTTAAGTTTATGTATTTATACCTTTTATATAACAAAAAAGATAAGTTAATTATTAACTTATCTTATTCAATATTTACACCCTTACAAAATATTTTATTATTAATAATGTAATATCCTCCTATAATTAAAGAATATACTAAAATTGCTAAATAAATGACCAATTGGACTGTCTCAAATCCAACATTATTTGATACAAATAAATTCATTAAATTATTATCAAAAAACGCCACTACATATATAAATAATAAACATATTATTTGTGATATCGTATATGATATAAATCCAATTATTACAGAATGTATTATTTTATTACTTGTTGCTCTGTACCCTAAAATAATACCATTGAATCCAACTTGAATAATTGTAGCTATTTCTAAAAAGAAAACTATAAATGTTGTAATTATAAATCTATAAATTTTTATATTATATGCTGTAGATATTCTAAATAGACTTGTCTTAAGTAATGTGATGTTATATTTTGAATAATATGCTATAAAAATAATAAAAGCAATTACCAAAATACTACTAATCATAGTTATTATAGAAGTTAAAAATTTTGATAAATATAATTGGGACTTTTCTACAGGTAATGTATAAGTTAAGTATGCTTCATCAGAATAAAGATTTCTTCTAAACCTAGCCCACATTCTAAAAATATTGTTAATTATAATATTAAATATCATTCCTATTGTAACACCACTACATATTTTACCTATTATATAAAACATTAATGAATTATCTATATTCAAAAAAATCCTAGTTAATACTGCAAAAATTATGCCTAGTATATAAAAAATAATTAATACTTTAAATACACTTTTCAAATCATATTTCATTAATTTTCCTAACATTTGAACATCCTCCTAAACACTTCATCAACACTTGAATTTTCCTTTTCTCTTAACTCATCAGTAGAAGATGTTAAAACTATTTTTCCTTTATCGATGAATATTACTTCATCTAAAATTCTTTCTATATCAGCAATTAAATGAGTTGATATTATGACACTTGCTCCCTCATTAAAATTAGTTAAGATTGTATCTAAGATATAATCTCTAGTAGCTGGATCAACTCCACCAAGAGGTTCATCCAATATATATAAATCTGCTTTTCTAGACATAACTAATACCAGTTGAACTTTTTCCTGCATTCCCTTACTCATATTAACTAATTTTTGATTAATATCTAAATCAAGATCTTTTAACAATTTTTTGGCTTTTTTTATATCAAAATTATCATAAAATTCTTCAAAGCATTTTAAGACATCTATAAGTTTCATGTTCTTATCAAGATAGGTTCTCTCAGGTAAATAAGATATAATCTTTTTGCTTTCGACCCCTATTTTTTTACCATTTACTAATATTTCACCTTTTGTAGGTGTCAACAAATCATTAATTAATTTTATAATAGTTGTTTTTCCCTGACCATTTCTTCCTAAAAGGCCTATTATTTTGCCCCTTGGAATAGTAAGATTAATATTTTTTAAGACTTCCTTATTAGAAAAGCTTTTATAAACATTATTTAATTCTAATAGTTCCATATTATTCTCCTCTTAAATATTCAAGTAATTCAGCTTTTGTAATACCAATTTGTTTCATTTCATTTATCAAGACATCAATTTTATCTTTTACTAGTTTATTTTTTAATTTTTGTATCAAGTCAACATCATTAGTAACAAATTTACCATTAGTTCTTTCAGTATATATCAAAGATTCATTCTCTAATTCTTGCAAGGCCTTCTGCACAGTATTAGGATTAACCTTAGAAGTTATAGCCAAATCTCTTACTGATGGTATTTTACTACCTGGTACTAATTTGTTAGATATTATATAAATTTTCAATTGTTCAACTAGCTGGATATAAATTGGTCTATCATTATCAAAAACAAATTTCATTAACTTACTCCTTTATTGTATTACTTGACTAACACAATAATACATCCTCTTTTAATCAATGTCAATAAAAAAACATAAAAAAAACTCTCCTAAGAGAGTATTTACATTCTTGGTGACCAGTACGGGATTCGGACCCGTGAATGCCGCCGTGAAAGGGCGGTGTGTTAAGCCACTTCACCAACTGGCCAAAAAAAATGGCGCTCGATGTAGGACTCGGACCTACGACCTGCCGGTTAACAGCCGGATGCTCTACCAACTGAGCTAATCGAGCACAACCATGTCTTTTCAAATAAGACTTCTCTATTATATATGTTTTTTTTATTCTTGGCAATACTTTTTTTGAATTTTTTTATTTTTTTATTATAGAAAGACTAAAGTACTACTCTAGTCCTTCTACAATAACGTATAAAATATTAAAATTCACATGTTTTTGGACATCTTGGATATGGAATTACATCTCTTATATTTTCTACTCCTGTTAAATAAATAAGTAATCTTTCAAATCCCATTCCAAATCCTGAATGAATGCAACCACCATATTTTCTTAATTCAAGATACCAATATAATTCATCTTTGCTCATTCCTAGTTCATCCATTCTAGCTTCTAGTTTATCTAAATTTTCCTCTCTTTGAGAACCACCCATCAATTCTCCAGCACCAGGAACTTCTAGATCAACTGCCGCAACTGTTTTACCATCAGCATTTTGCTTCATATAGAACGCTTTTATATCTTTTGGCCAGTTTTTAATAAATACAGGTCCATCGAAGTATTCAGTAATATATTTTTCATGTTCCTTGGCAATATCTTCACCATAGTCTGGTTCAAATTCCCATTTCACATCAGCTCTCTTTAATATACTTATAACATCTTTATGATCAATTCTTGTAAACTTACTATTAATTAATTTATTTAATTTTTCTTTCAATCCTTGTTCTACAAACTTATCAAAGAAATCCATTTCAGCCTTAGCATTATCAAGAACATATTTAACAACATATTTAAGCATATCTTCCATGATATCCATATCTTGTTCCAAATCACAAAATGCAATTTCAGGCTCTATCATCCAAAATTCTGATGCGTGAGTTTTTGTATTAGAATTTTCAGCTCTAAAAGTTGGTCCAAACGTGTATGTTTTTTTATAGGCCATAGCAAATGTTTCAGCTTCCAATTGTCCAGATACCGTAAGTGATGTTTGTTTTCCAAAGAAGTCTTTTGAATAATCAACTTTTCCACTTAATTTATCAATAGGAAGTGTTGTTACTTGAAACATTTCACCTGCTCCTTCACAATCGCTAGCAGTAATAAGTGGTGCATGGAAATAAACATATCCTCTATCTTGGAAATATTTATGAATAGCATAGCTTGCAATACTTCTTACCCTAAATACAGCATTAAATAGATTTGTTCTAGGTCTAAGATGCGCTACTTCTCTTAAAAACTCTTTTGTATGTCTTTTTGGTTGAATTGGATAATCATCAGGGCAATCGCCTTCTAATTTTAAATCAATCAAGCTTAGTTCTATTTTTTGACCCTCTTTAGGGCTTTCTATTACCTTCCCTGTTATAGTGATACTACTTCCAATTTTTAGTTTTTGAATTTCATCAAAATTTTCTAAATCTTTATCATATACAACTTGTAAATTAGAAAAGTATGTACCATCGTTAAAATCGATAAAACCAAATTCCTTTTGTTTACGATGGTTTCTTATCCATCCTTGTAGTATTACTTCTTTTCCAATGAATTCTTCTTCTTTTTCTTTTAATTCTCTTAAATCTAACTTCATTACTTTCCCTCCAATTCTTGTTTCAACATCTCATATGTTGTACTTGGACTAGCTTGACCTCTTGTCTTTTTCATTACTTGTCCTACCAAGAAGTCAATTATATTAGTTCTTCCACTTCTATATTGTTCATAAGCTTCCTTATGTTCGTCTAATACTTCTAAAACTATTTTTTTAATTTCATCACTACTACCAATTTGTTTGATACCTAATTTTTCTATTATCTTAATAGGATCTTCTTCTTCTTCTAAAGATTTTAATAATACTTCTTTTCCTTGCTTTATAGATACTTCACCATCTACAACTTTTTTAATAAGTTTAGAAAGCATTTTTGGAGTAATAGAAATTTCAGATATTTCTTTACCTAGTTTGTTTAAATTTCCTAATAATATACTACTTATCCAGTTAGATGCCACTTTTGGTGTTATTCCTTCTTTTAAAACTTCTTCAAAATAATCTGAAACAGCTTTATCTTTAACCAAAATAGTTGCATCAAAATCTGATAAACCTAAATTATTGATATAATTTTCACGACGTTCTGGGGCAAGACTTGGAATATCTTTCTTAATTTCTTCCAACCACTCTTTTGAAACAACAAATTTAGGAATATTTGGCTCTACAAAATATTTATAATCAATAGCATCTACCTTACTACGCATATATATAGTAGTACCCGACTCTTCATCCCATCTACGTGTTTGTTGTTGCATATCATCATATTCACTAGATTCCTTTAATTTAATTTGACGATCTATTTCATAATTTATAGCTTCCTTTACTCCTCCAAATGAGTTTACATTTTTAATTTCTACTTTAGTTCCCCAATTACTTGGATCAGATTCATCCTTATTGCTATCCATAATAGAAACATTTACATCACATCTTATTTGACCTTTTTTACTATCTGCCTCACTTATATTAGCATATTGATAAATACTTCTCATTGTTTCTAAAAATGATACTGCCTCTTCTGAAGAATGAAATGTTGGCTCTGTTACTAACTCTAATAATGGAACTCCTGCTCTATTATAATCAATTGCTGAATAATCACTATAATGATCCATTCCTGCTGAATCCTCTTCCAAATGTATATTATTAATTTTAGCTATCTTTTCTTCATTATTGCAAAGATATTTTAAACTACCATAAATACCAACTGGAATAGGTTTAGTTTCTTGAGTAATTTGATATCCTTTAGGTAAATCAGGATAATAATAATTTTTTCTTTCAAAATACATATATTCTGGTTGTTTACAATTTAGTATGATACTTACCATCAAAGATTTTCTTACAGCTTCTTTATTAACAACTGGTAATGTTCCAGGAAAGCCCATATCTACTGGTCTTACATTTGTATTTGGAATATCACTGTATGAGTTAGCAGCCGAAGAAAAAGCTTTAGTATTTGTCCTACTTATCTCACAATGCATTTCTAAACCGATTAACGCTTTATATTCAGTCATTATTTCACCTCTTTTGCAATTTGATTTTTATATTCCATTGCATCTTGTAGTGCATAAGCAATATTTAAAACATTTTGATCATCATAACAATTACCAGTTATATTAACACCAACAGGTAATTTATTAATAAAGCCATTAGGAATAGTAATAGATGGAAAGCCACCATAATTTCCTATTTGTAAGTGTTCATCTAATGCCGTTGTTCTAGCATCTATTGCATCATGTGATCCTTCTAATTTTTTAGCAGGACCAGTACCAACAGGCAATATCATTGCATCATAATCTTTAAAGAATTGTTTCCACTTATCCACTAATAATCTTCTAACTCTTTGAGCATTTCTGAAATATCTTTCTATATTCTGTGATTGTAAAACGTAAGATCCTATAACAAACCTTCTTTTTATTAATGGAGAAAAGCCTTTAGTACGGTAATCCTTCATCATTTCAATATAATTTTTTCCTTCTCCTCGTGGTCCAAAGATAAATCCTGTTAAATTAGACATATTACTTGTTGCCTCAGCACATGATATAACAACATAAACGGATGCTGATGCATTTAATAGTTTTTGATCAACAGATACTTCTTCTATTTCCATACCAAGACTTTTACAAACATCAATTGTTTTCTGGAAATTTTCTAAATGAGCTTTAAGTTCATCTGATGCATCTTTATACATGTTAATATCACATAGTTCTTTAACGTAACACAATTTTTTACCTTTTACATTTTTATTTAAATCTTTATATAAGTTGATTTTACTAGAATCCCAACTAGTCATATCATTTTTATCAATGCCTTTCATAGCATCTACAACTATTGCAGCATCTTCTACACATCTTGTTAAAACACCACAGTGATCAAGACTACTAGCAAAAGGAAACAATCCATATCTCGAAATCATTCCATACGTAGGTTTATAACCAACTATTCCACAATAAGCAGCAGGCTTTCTAATCGAATCTCCTGTATCGGATCCTGTTGCAAAAGGATATACTCCAGAAGCAACAGCACATGCAGAACCAGCTGATGAACCAGCACACATTCTAGACAAATCCCAAGGATTTCTTACAATTCCGGTATGCCCTGTAGTACCAGTTCCTCCCATGCCAAATTCATCCATTACAGTTTTATTAACAGCAATAGCTCCATTTTTCTCCAAATTATTAATGGCAGTCGCAGTAAAAAATGGAACATAATCCTTTAAAGTATTAGAAGAACCTGTACTCAAGATACCTTTAGTACTATAATTATCTTTTATACCATAAGGAATACCTGAAAGAATAGAATCAGTAACACTTCCACCACGTGCATCATCTAAAATAGTTACAAAAGCATTACAACGTTCTTGTAATAAATGAGATTTTTTTAAAGCTTCCGCTACTAATTCATCACTACTAACATTACCAGATTTTAAGTCATTATGTAATTCAATAAGTGTCTTAGACATATATTCCATATTATTCCACCACCTTTGGTACTATAACTTCTTGCCCATTATCAAAGTCACAGTTTTGTAATAATTCTTCAACCGGGATTGATTCTTCTACTACATCTTCTCTCAAATCATAAATTACAGTATCTAAACAATGTGTCATCGGTTCAACTTCCTGAATATTCGGTATTTCATTAATAATATCTATTGTTTTATCAATTACTTCAAACTCATCTAAAACCTGTTTATTTTCTTCTTCAGTAAGACCAATTAACAGCTTATCAGCATAATCATTAACCATCTCTCTAGTAAATTTACTCATATATCCTCCTCTAAATAAAAAAACAGCATCATCCCAAAAGGGACGAATGCTGTTTATCCGTGGTACCACCCTAGTTATCAATTTCTTGATCACTCTTATTTTAACGGGTATACCGGCTAAAGCTACTTAGTTTCACAATAGCAACTCCAAAGTGTTTTTCTCAATAAATAGTAGTGTTAGATTCCACCATCCTAACTCTCTGTAACTTTTCATTATTGATACTCTCTTTTTCTCAGTTATTAATTGAAAGTATAAACTATTAGCCTTATTTTGTCAATATTAGCAACTTGAAAAGCACAAAAAAACCTTGAACAAGCAAGGTTAATTTCATATGGCGGAGCAGGAGGGATTTGAACCCTCGCGCCAGTTGCCCGACCTACACCCTTAGCAGGGGCGCCTCTTCAGCCTCTTGAGTACTGCTCCAAAACTGACTAATTAATTATAACAACTGTTTTTAAATTAGTCAATATCTATATTTTATTTCGTCCTTAAATTTAAATAAGTAATAAAGCCAAATAAAATATTTTTATATTCTTCAGAGATAAACCTTATTGATTCTAACTCTTTTTTACTATCATTAAACATTATATGCATTTTTTCTTCAGCATATTCTAGTGCTCCCGATTTAATAAACATATTTTGAACAGCTTCAATATCTTTTTTAGTTAAATTAGACTTACCATAATAATTACTTATCTTCTTTAAAGTATCTAAGTCATTTTCAACTAGGTAAGCATATAAAATAGTTTGTTTAAATTCCGAAATATCAGAAGATGTTTTTCCAAGCTCATCTTCACTACCAAATATACCAAAAATATCATCTTTTATTTGAAATGCTATACCTAGTTTATAAAGGATAGATTCCATTTTTGATATTTCTTCACTATTTCGTTTAGCTAGAGTCATACCAAGAAAATAAGGCCCAATTATTGAATACCAAGCTGTTTTAAGCCTATATATCTCCATGACCGCATCCATACTGGTTACTATATCCTTGCTATATTGTTCCTTAAACGGAAGCAATACATCAATAATCTCTCCCTTGATCGTATTTATAACTATTTTATTATATAAATCCATAAGCTCAGAAAAGTTATCTGATTTAGAATAATTATCTATAATAATTTTATTAGTAAAATAAAAGCCTAGATCTCCAATACATATTCCAAGTGAATTTGCTATATGTTTAGATTTCACATCAAAATCTTTTTCTAAACCACTATATTTTAAAAATCTCTTTTTATAAGATTCGGGAATAGTAGTCTTGCCTCTTCTTAATTTAGCATTATCTATAATATCATCATGAATCAAAATAGAAGTTTGGAAAACCTCATAAGCAAGAGCAAGCGGTAAATAATAATCACCTTCTATAAAACTATTATATCCAAGTGATATTAGTAATGCTCTTAAGAACTTACCATCATTATTCATTCTCTTTAACTCTTCAACCGCTTCTTTTACAATATCATTATCAAGTTGATCTGTAAAAGTATCGTTTATTTTAACAATTTCATTATTTAACTTTTCTTTTTCTTTGTTATAAAACTTTAAAAACGAATATAAGCACTCTGCTTCTTTTGAACCTTCTATATATTCGATATCAATGTTCTTATTTTTCAATAACCATTTATAAAAATCATCTATGTTGCTAAAATTCAACAATTCATTAGTAAATACTTTTATCAAAATGTACCTCCATATCTACATACGTATAATGTTATCAACTTTTTAGAGGATAAGCAACACTAAAATTAAAAATGTTTAATAATTTAATTTCTTTTTATATGCTTTATTACCTATTTGAACCTGTTTATAAACATAAACATTTAATTTTTCATTTAAAAGATTAAGACCGTCTTCTAGTGAAGATGATGATACTTCTTCTAGTGTCAAGCATTTGTGCTCATCACGTATTGATGATATTACACAGCCATCATCATTTTTTTTAAATTTAACTATGTATCCCCATTCAAGTACATTATCTATTTTTGTTTGCTTGCAAACAATACTATAATCAGGATAATATTCAACTTCATTTATAATTCTATTGGACACATTATTAAGTGAAGTTAGTAAATTTTCTCCATAATCATACAACTCCAACTCATGGTCATCTTCAACTCTTGTAACAACATCATTTCCGTATGATGATACGCTAATTAAGCATCCTTCATCTAATTTTTTGTTTAAACCCTTAAAAAACTTATTTTTCATCAAACCACTCCCCTATAAATATTATCATAAATAATTTAAGCTTTCTAATACTTTATTTTTATTAATAATATAACTTAAACTAATAATTCTTATCAAAATAATCAATTATAGTATTGGTCTCTTTAAATGCTCTCTCACTTATTGAAATTCCATAAGGAACCTTAATATTAAGTAATTTTGTACACCCTCTAAAAGCCGATGATCCTATTGCTTTTAAATTACTATTTTCCTCTATTACTACTTCAGATAAGTTTGTATCATTATGAAATGCATGTCCCCCTATCCTAGTAACTGAATCTGGTATTACTATTTTTTTTAAAGATGTACAGTTTTGAAAACTATTCCCTCTTATCTCTTTTAAATTATTAGAAAGTCTTACTTCTTCTAACGAACTTGCATTATAGAATGATTCTCCTCCTAAATATTCTAATGTATCTGGTAATATTATTCTTTTTATACTTTTTGCATTATAAAATGCTCCTCCACCTAGATATTGTAATTCATTCGGAATGTTTACCGTCTTTAACTTTTTACAATTTTTAAAGGCTTGGCCTCTTATTTCTATTATACTATCTGGTAGATTAACTTCCTCTAATAACCACATATTAGAAAATGTATTTCCTCTTAAGCTTACTACTTTTTCTCCTTTATATTCTTCTGGAATTACTACTTTTTTCATATTTGTAAGTCCCATTGTATAAAATCTTACTGCATACCCACTTTCTACTTTTTCATACATTATTCTTGGATTTATGAAAATTATCATTGGTAAAACCACTGCAATTACAAAAGTTATTATTTGTAACAATATAGAACTATCTTTTACTAACATATCTTTATTACTCATAACTATATTAGATATTTTTTCGCTAGGTCTTGATTTAACTTCTCTTTTTAAATATTTAATCAAATTATACTTTTTAGTAATTATAAAATAAATCAATAAAATTACAAAACCTATTAAATATGTATAAATTGGAAAATGAAAAAATATCAAAATAGTATATACAAATACTAATAATGCAAAAATAATATTCATTACGTTCTTTCTTGCCAAAGCCTTTGGTGGAAGTTGTTTAATATTTTCATTTATACCTGCTTTTATAAGTTCTCTTTTAATAACTTCTCCTAATAACTTTTCTTCATCATTATCAAAAATTGGATCAAAATTAAATACTTTAACTACCGAATTATAATTTAAAACCATATTTACATCGATTTCTTCATTACAATTAGGACACTTTCTAGTTAATTCTCTTAATACTTTACCGCACTTTGGACAAAAAATAGTATCTTCTGGCATTGCTCTTAAGTATTTATTCTCACTGTAGCTATCTCTAACATAAGAGGTATGACTCTTTTTGAAAAGCATTAATATATAGCATGTTGGAACTACAATAAAAATTACTACTCCCATTAAAATTGTCAATATTGCAGTTAACCAAAATAAATCATTGAAAAAGATACACGCTATCAAAGCAAGAATAGATAAGGTTATATAAGTATTAAGAAGTAAGTCTTGAATTTTAACATTATATCTGGAAAATATTTTTGATAATGGTACAACTCCCATAATACCTAAAGCTATTACCACCATAAAGACATCAAGAACTTCATTTCCTGTATCAGCTATATTCTTTAAAATACCAACAATTATATATCCAAATATAATAGCAATTAATGTAATAATCTTTTTTTTCACAAACTACCAACCCTTTACCTTTTTAATTTTGTTTTAATTAATTTTTTAGGATGATTATTCTCTTCATTAATATGTTCATTATCATTTGATTGACTATTCATAAGTTGTTTATATTCACGTATCTTAATATAATCATCCGCTGAAATATTAAACCTCTCAATATATTTTTCTTTTAAAAATTCATAATATCTTTGATATTCATCAAATGTTAAAGTTTGTCTATATAAGCATAAACTATCTTTATATTCAAAGATTTCTGAATGCTGAGGAATCTTTGCTATTTTAATATCCGGTTTATAAAACTTATCTTTCAATTTTTCTGGGGCATCACTATCCAAAAAGAATTCAGGATGTTCCATCTTATAATTTTCATCAAATGTATTTTCACTATAAATAAATGTACAAACACTTACAAGACCATTCGGACCTGACTCATACTTATTTTTTAAATCACCTGTAACATTATTACCTTTTAAATTAGAGTTAGTCAAATCAATAAAATCATCCCCAAGACGAAAAAGAGGGCAAAGAACAGTATTATGATATAACACTCTTCCATGATAAGGCAAAAATATCTTATCTAAATCGATATCCAAACCTCTATTTTCCAAATTAACATCCTGTATATCATCAAAATCAATATTCAAATTGCTAAAGTCAAAATTAGTATATCCTTTTTCTATCAATGATTTATATTGAGTTAAAGATGTAACAATAATCTTTTCATCTTTATTTATATTTTTTCCTTTAAAAATTTTATTTTTTACTTTTTCTATATTCATATTAATTCCCCCAAACAACTACTTATATTTTCAATTTATAAATTGATATAGGATAAAGTTCAAAAGTTTTATCACTCTTATCATATAAAACATTATTAATCACTGCCGTCATGTGATAATAACTATCTTTATTATAGCAAAAAATACTATATTTGCTATTGTTTAAATTAAATTCTCCAATTTTTTTATTCAAATCGACATCATCTATTTTATAAAAGCAATTAATTTCTAAATATTTTTCAAAGACTTCAATATCAGTATAACTTTCATGATTCATTTCATTCATTAATTCTATTAGTTCCTTTTCTATTATGATCACTTCTTTATTCATAAGTTTTGAAAACGTTCTTACTACACAATTATTTGCCATTATTGGATTATATTCTACAAATTTCATATTAACCACCTTCAATTAATATAATTATACCATGCATTTGATTTAATAAAAGAAAAACAACATCAATATTTAGTAGATGTTGTTACATTCAGTTCTTTTTACTTATTTTATTAACTTTTCCTTTGAATAGTTTTAATTTTCATATTTTCTCTGAGAAAATTATTTTTCTCTTCAACTTCTAATTGTTCTTTTCTGATGATTCGTAAGGTTTCTTGTATAAAAACAGGACAATCTTCTATTTTTACAAACACACTTTCAAAAAGATGTTTTGCATTAGTTAATAAAGCAGTATTAATGTCGTTTGATCTACAATTACACATAAACTCTTTTACTAATGGATCATCACTCGTATTAGCTGACAAACGAAAATTATATTTACGAAAACCATTTGGAAACTTACCTATAATAGATACATCATCACAATTAATATTTGCTGATAAATCAGAATTGACCGTTTCAATATCTAATCCTTTCAATTCAGAAAGATATTTTATGCTTATGTAATAATAGTAAGTTGATTTTATCCAACTATTACATTCAGACAAAATGTTGCAAGCCTCATTATAGCTTTTATATGATTTGATTTCAACATTATCATCTCTAACCGTAAACACATTTTCCCCTATTTTTACCTTATTTTTGTGAATTTCTACAAAAGATGGTAGCATTCCAGATGCTAAAAAAGCACCATTTCCCAACTTGAATTTATTATATTCAAAATTTCTTCTTAAACGTTTAACTACTTTTAAGACCTCATATAATGAAATAATTTCTTCATAATTATATTCTTCCATAACCAAAACTCCTCCTACTTTTACTATTTTTTATGTTCTAAAGACAAGATCTTATCATTACTACTACTTGATATAATATTTGTAGCATTATCTAAGAAATCATTTATATTATCTTTATATAAGAGTAATGCCCTTTTAGTTACTTCAACTACTTCTTCTCTATCTATCCCTAAAAATTCAGATATTGTCTGTGCAGAAAAATATTTTCCATCAATATAACCTAATCTTAAAGAAATAATTACTGCTTCCTTTACTGATAAAGCATTCATCATTTGTCCAAAAGTTGGCGTTTTAAGTAATTCTAAAACAGTAATATAATCTTCTTTTATCATCTTTTCTTGTGTTTCTACTGAAGGATAAGTAACTACTTGATTAACTTCAGTCATCACTTGTTTTGGTTCAATAGCACCATCTTTAGTTTCAGCAGAAGCTTTTTTTACTTGTTTTATACTATCTTTATTTTCATTAGTATTATTTCTTGCTAATATTTTTTTCATTCTATAAACTAATGTACCATAAAACTTATTCTTTTCTTCTTTTGACAGATGTCCTGCTACCGGATTTGATAAATCATCGCCATATCTTAAAGTAATTAACGCTCTTTCTTCTTCTGATAATGTAGAAATCATATCATCTACTTGTTCTTTTGTATAAGGTTTCAATAAAACATAAATTGAATTAATCTTTTGTCCTGAACTACCTTTTTCATTATTATCCATTGCTAATATTTTTTTCATTTTAGGAATTAATGTACTATAAAATTTATTCTTTTCTTCTCCTGACAAATGCCCTGCTACCGGATTCGATAAATCATCGCCATATCTTAAAGTAATTAACGCTCTTTCCTTTTCTGATAATGTAGAAATCATATCATCTACTTGTTTCTTCGTATAAGGTTTCAATAAAACATAAATTGAATTCATTCTTCTCCCTGGGGCATCTTTTTCATTATTATTCCTTGCTAATCTTCTTTTTATCTTAGGGATTAACGCAGTATAAAATTTACTCTTTTCTATTTCTGATAAGAATCCTGCTATGGGATTTAATAAATCATCGCCATATCTTAAAGTAATTAGATCTCTTTCTTCATTTGTTAATGTAGAAATGACATCATCTATTTGTTCTTTTGTGTATCCTTCTAATAATTCATAAATAGTACGCTGTTTTTTCATCTTATTTTCTTCCTTTCTATTAAATATTATTAATTCCTGATTGTCTAATTGATATTCAACTTTCTTTATAATACGCTTTATTGCTCTGGATATAGATGATTGATTAACATTTAACATATTTGCAATCTCATGTTGAGAATATTCACGTTCATCATTAAGTCCGAAATACATAGTAATAATCTTTTGTTCCACCTCTGGAAGAAGCTTTACTATTTTTCTTATATTTTGACATAATTCATCTTTTTCATAATTATATTCTAAATCAAAGTCACATACAAGTGCATCTTCTAATTCTATCTCACTACCGCATCCATCATAAAATATGATATCACTTAAACTATATGTTTCTGAATAATGCTTCATCTTTCTAAAATACATCAATATTTCATTACTAATACATTTATTTGCATAGGTCGCAAACTCATAATTCTTAGATACATCATAAGTATCAACAGCTTTAATCAATCCTATATTTCCAATTGATATTAAATCTTTTAAATCACACTTATTATTAAGATATTTATTAGCAGTATACATAACAAATCGAATATTATGTATTATTATAGTATCTCGTGCTTTTTTAGAGCCCTCCTTCATTTGCCTAAACAACTCATTAATTTCATCTTTTTTCAAAGGCAAAGGTAACTTATTTGCATCAATAAAGTTCTCATCAATATTCATATTTGTCCTCTTTTCGGTTATTACTTTATTACTGCTTACTTCCCTTACAACGTACTTATTATAATAACCCCTTTACTCAAATAAATCAATAAAAAAGATTCTAGTCAAAAATATAGAATCCATTTATAAAATTTTAAAATATATTATTTAATACTTAATTAACTTTTTCTCATTATCAGTATCTATAGTACTAAATTTAATTCCGTTTAAATTATTTTTAATAGCTTCGATTTCAAAGTCTATCATATCGTCTGGTAGTTTATTTATATCACACCACACAAGCTCTGAACATTTTTCAGGTTCAGCAATTGTAATTTTTCCAATATAACTACTAATCTCAAAATATACATCATAATAAGGCATCAATGATTTATTTCGTCTACAAGCAACAAAAGTATCTATAATATTTTCTGGATTTAGTTGAATACCAAGTTCTTCTTTTGCCTCTCTTACTGCTGCTTCATAGGGATTCTCCCCCCCCTCAACGTGTCCTGCAGGTAATGCTAAAAAACCAGGCCATAGCTTTGTTCCTTGTCTTCTCTGTAACAATATTTTTCCTTCATCATTTTTAATAATTAAATAAATTGATGACAAAAAGTTTTCTCTTCCCATTTTCTCATTCCTCCACTTTTTCTTTTTGATTTCTATAATTATTATACTTTAGAACCAATAAAAACTCAAATACTTAACTATGCAATTATTAATACACTATCATTAAAAGTTGTACTTACTTTACGATTATTATCTGATATAATAACAAAAAGGAGGGACAGGTATGAAAGCTAAACAAATTTTTATAGGTAATATTAGAGAATGTACAAAAAGTGAAGAACATATTACAACTACAAGTAAAACTTACATTAATGGAGAATGTGTTGGAAGCGAATCTATGGGATATATCAATACAGAAAGTAATATTTACAGGGAAAATGCTATTTTAATAAAAATCAAAAATGGTGGATACGTTGATTTGGCAAAACTGAATTCAATTTTAGATTACATTAAAGTTCGTAAAGATGTTACAAAATGGGGATTCCGTCTAGGTGGATTAATAATGGCCTCATCCGCAAATAGAGTTGGTGAATTATTTGTTGATGAGAATTCACTTAAACCATATTATGGTAATGCCATGTTAGACAGTAATGATAAAGCATCCATACGTCAATTAAGAAAACAACTTCATAAATGATTTTATAAATGAAATATTACAAAAGAGGTAAAAGTTTAAATGCTTTTACCTCTTTATTTTGCTTAAATCCCTATGATATTGTAACTTTTTAGACTTTTCTGATGCTTTTTTGTTATATTCTGCTTCTACTTCATCTGCATCATATCTAAAGCAGCAAGCAGTTTGTCTGTAACTATCATAGCATGATCCTGTTTTTTCTTCCAATTCATCTGCTAGAGATTCTAATTTTTCACCTTTCTCAAACAAATACAATGCTCTTAAAGAATTAAAACCTCTCATATCTTTATTCTGTCGCATTGCATCTTCTAAATATTGTTTGATATATGCTGGTCTTTCAACTTCTTCTTCTATATTATTTTCAATTTTTCTTTCAGGAACATTTACATCTAACAATATCTCAAACCATGCTGCAACTATATGTCTATGGCAAAACTCAGTGTTTGACTCATAGCATAATAACACTGAATATTGAAGTTCATTATAGACTTGTTCTGGATCCAACTTTGATAATACTTGATTCCAATACTCTTGTATATAATATCTATTATTTTCTTCTTCAGAAATTTTTCCGATATTATTGCGCCATGTTTTCCAAAAAGAAGGTTTTGGTGCTAATTTTGGATAGCATCCTCCTTGATAATTTGCATCCTGTCCACGATCCCAAGAAATGGAGTACGTAATATACCTATCTGATTGCCAATTTTTATAACTACTCGTACTAATCATATTATTTCTCCTTTTGATGAATACCAGTATACTAAATATGATTACTGACACTTATTGCTTATCACAAATATCCAACCTCTTTGTTAATTATATCATATAAATATTAATTATTTATACTACTATTTAGTCAAAATTAATATTAATATATCAAAAATATGATAAAATATAATATGTGAGGTGAATTTATGTCAGAAGAAAAAATAAGAGAAAATTTACAAACAACTGATAAAAATAAGTATAAATTATTTGGAACAATGAATATGTTTGATCTGGTTCCTGATTTTGTGTATCCTGTATTTGAAAAAAATGGCAAATATTATTTTCAAAATAGTGATAATAGTATAGAAATAGATTCTTTTCATGAAATATATGGTGAAAAACACATAAACAAAATTAAACCATTAGCCCTATCTTTTAATGCTTCAAAAAAAGAATACTACAGAGTTGGTGATGAACCAGTGGTGGCTTTTCAAACAGATAAAGAAAATTACTTTGTAGGAACTAGTGATAATTTTAATGAATTTATCCAAGGCATAAACATTAAAAATGATATTTTATCTAAAATTATTTTTGAATTTCAAGATGAAATCAAATCCGCAAAATCACTAAAAAAGAAAAAGTAAGATTTAAATCACACCCCAAGAAACATTAGCTATTTAATTTTTTAAAATTATAATTTACATTTATTATTGGTACGATTTTTTTCTTGTAAAAATGCGCCTTTTGTGGTATAATGTGTCTAATTTAGGGGGAAGCATAAGTGAATAGATTTGAAATAAGGTCATTGACAAATAATATTAATAAAAATCATTTATACAATGAATCACTACTCGATAAGCAAGTTAAAAAAGAAATATATAAAAGATTAATAAGTTCGTTATTAGCTTGTCAAATCTTTTTATGTGGAATAACTATAAATAATTCAGTTAAATACAAGATTGATAAAGATAATCCCTTTGATGAAGAAGACATAGTATCAAGTGATTTTGTAACAAATTATAAAATAATTAAATCCGAAAGATTTTTAACTAATGAATCACTAAAAGATATAATATCTTCTCTCAAAAATTCAGATATTGATGACAAAAAAGTATACCTCCTCTATTATTCCATATTGTCTAACGAAAGTCTTAATGATAGAGATAAGCAAAAATTAGGATGTTTGATTCAATATTTCTTAGATAATAAATACTTAGATAAAGAATATGTATATAATAAATTAAATAGTGTTATTAAAAAAGAAAATGATCCAAATATGGTTGGAAAATTAGGCTTTTATAGAGTAAATGATAATTCAATTACTATTAAGTCTGACTCATATTATGACTGTGCTTTCTCTCACGAGATACTTCACAGCGAAGACAAAAGTATAGATTCATTGAATTACTCTAATTATTCATGGCTTTTGGAAGGAATGACAACTATATTGGATTATGAGTATTTTGATAAAGATATTTCATATACATACACTTTACAAACTGCTTTTGTAAGAATACTATGTGAAATAGTAGGTTCTGATATCTTATTTGAAACTAGAGCCACTGGAAATATTAATACATTAGTTAAAGCTTTAATAGACAAAGGATTAGATAAAGAAGAAATATATGATTTATTTGAAAATGTTGAAAATGCAAAAACAGATGATAAAGAAGAACAATTAAACTTAAAAATAGAAATCATCGATAGTTTACGTAATTGGTACTTAAAAATTCATAAAGATTGTGATTATGCAAATTATGCATATTATCGAAATATTTTACAAATATATAATGGAAATAACAATCCAAAATATTATTTTAATAGTACCAAAAAAAGTCTAAATAGCAAAAATTTGAAAGAAGACTTCCCTATAGATGAATTTAATATATCAATAAATCATTTTATGGAAGATTTACTTGTAAAGAATAAAGAAAGCAAAAACAAAAGAATCAAAACATTACATTTTTGATTCTTTTAATTTATTATTATAACACAGCTTATTTAGAATTGAATTACTAAATGTAATTCTATAAGCTAATTATCATGTCAATTTGCAAGTGTGTTTCTAAATTATCAAAATAAAACTACTTTCTATTTAATTTGAAAGTAGTTTTTATATTACCTCGAAAAGTTCGAGTATCAATCAATCTGGTGCGATTGTCGTAGTAATCTACAACTTTCTCTCAAAGACGATTGATATAAGAATCAATCTATAAATCATATTGTAACACATTTTTAACAAAACGAAGTGTATTTTAAAAAAATATGCCATTTTGTGCTATAATTGTTTTGATAATAATATTCGGAGGTGCAAAATGTTAAAAAAAGTTAAGTTATTATTATTTGCATTAATAGGAATATTTCTACTAACTGGATGTGGTGTTGATAGTATCAAAGTTAATAATAAATTAAATGAAAACGAAATTATCTCCTATGTTCAAAAAAGTATATATAACGAAACTGGTGATAATGTTACAGTAAAAATCATTTCAAAAGAGAATTTGAAAGTGTGTACTGCTTGGTTTGATGACTGTTTTAATTATCAAAAGGTAGATAATGGATATTCCTATACACTTGAGATTATAAACAAAGACAATACTGATATTATTGCTACAGGAACATATAATGATGGTTATATTATTTATGATGATAAATACACAGATGGAAAATCAATAAAAGATTCCCGTTTTGAAAGTAATTATAAAGCACAAAAGGGATTAAATTTAGTAAAAAACGAATTTACAAACGCTTTAGATGAAAAATTTGAGAAATACTATATATTTAAAGATGCTAGTAATGATGAAGGATATGCAATTTTTATTAATTCATCTAATTACAACGATATTAATAATTTATTATCAAATTTTAATAATACAATAATAAAATATAGGGATTATGTTTATACTTGTTATAGTGTTTATATCTATAAAGATGAAAATGTATTTAATAGTACTAATTTTGAACTATATAATAATGGTTCAGAAGTTTATAGTGGACAATCATATTGTAAAAATATGATTGCACAATACACAGGGAAAGAAGTTACTAGAATTGGTTCTAGTAATGAATTTAACTATGACTTGTTTGTTAGTAATGGTTCATCAGCAGCAGAAACTTATGATGAATATGTTGATTATAAAACTTTTGATTATATTGTTTTCTGGTATGATGCAGATCCCAATTCATTTGTAGGTGCAAACAGTCCTCAATTACAAATATTTGGTGTTAAATAAATTATTAAACGGAAAGGAGTATAACAAATAATTAAGTTTTTAAAGATATTATCTATAGTATTAATTAAATAAATTCTTTTTATGACATCATTTTGTTTAGTTGTTTATATTAATAGTGATGTTTCATACTTTATTCCAATTATTTTATTAATATTATATTTAATAACTCACTTTAAACATTTAAATATATTATGTAAAGATTAAAATTAGACAAAAAATTATATAATATTTATGGCTTTATATCTTGTAATAATTCATCATATACAGGATGAATACTTCCTGTTTTAGCACTTATTCCTGCGTCCTCATATACTTTATATACTTCATAACCTTTAAACTCACACATAGCCCTTAATCGCTTTTCTTGTTCTGGTAAACTAAAATCCTCTCTTGTTTGGTCTTCGGTACTAACTCTAATATAAATATCTGCAATTTTCTTTTCATCGCTCATAATTTCATCTCTCTTTTTATTATTTTTTTGAAAGAGATTAAAAGCACAAAAAGTCCATACTTTTAACCTCAAGTATTTTGCTTCCTTTTTGTACGCCTAGTTTAAAAACATTTAATTGTTTTTAATATGAACTTCCATATCTTTTAATTTAATACAT
>CAKPRZ010000008.1 GCA_934183165.1 uncultured Bacilli bacterium
AAATGCAACTGACCAATATTTATTATTAGTTTTATAACCTGGGTTGACCAATTTATTTTTTATTGCTTTTGTTTCTGTAATATTAACAGTACCTTTATTACTTAAAAGATTTCCAACCGTAGGTTTTGATGGAGTTGAAGTTGAGCTTGATTTATAATATGCAGTTGCCTTTACCGTTTGACCTTCTGGTAAATCTAACAGATATGTGTTATATCCAAATGATTTAAATCCATTTGCTTCTACTGTCCAACCTGTATGTGTCATATTTTTCTTTGTTAACTTGGTGGTACTTAAAAACTGGTGACAACCATATAAAATTACTTGTACATTATTATCAGTCCAATTCAATGTACCAGCTCCACCATTTTTATCATACTGTATTTTGTAATACTTTGTATTAGTTGCTTTAGCAAGTTTTTCTAAAGTTCTAGCATTTATCGTTCCGGTTGGCAATAGAAAATTTATCGATTGATAATACTTTATTGTCTTTTCTGTTGCATCATCAAAAATACCATTTACTGTAAGTTTTTTACGATATTTTAATTTGTTATTTAGCATTTCTTGTACCTTTCTTACTGTGTTATCCCTTACTCCAGAGCATTTACTCTTAGAAAATGGAAATGTACAAGTTATAGCTGTAGCATTTTTTTCTACCTCTTCTATTCCTGTAAAGAAGAAGTGTTTAACTGCGAATATTCCTGTTACTACAATAGCTAAAACAAATAATACTACAATTATTTTAAAGTTTCTTCTTTTCTTTAATACTTCATTTGTTGGCCTTCCTATACCATTTTCAAATAATTCCATAACAAAAGCACCTCACTATTCTTACAATAAGAATTATATCTCTATTTTAAAACAGTTTGCAACAAAAAAAGTTGACAATTTGTCAACTTTACATATTGATTTACACTAGTGACAAGCTTTAGCGTCACTTGCATTTTTCCAATAATAATATCTTCCTTCACCTGCTAAGAATGGATGATAATCTGTTTTATTTAACAACTTATGATTAGCACCATATGGATCTAAAACTAATATACTTTTTAGAAATTCACTATTGTTTTTAACAGATTTAACACCAGTTTTATATCCAACAACTAAAACCCAATGAGGCCATGTGTCACTTATCGGTGCATAAAGTATAATAGGCTTGTTAGCATTGATATTAGAAACAATAATTTTATAAAGATTAGATGCATTAGCTCTAAATGTTGTTACTCCTCCATCGGTAGTTGCTCCAAATGCTTTTACACCTCCATTTCCAGTACATCCACCTGGATATTTACTAACTTTATTACTTCCTGTTGCACCCCATGCATCTTTAGCTCCAAGAATGTAAACACCATAAGCAGCGGCGTATGAAAGACACTCATCATCAGTTTGAGAACCAATAGCATTTCTTACATTTTTATAATTATATTTTTTTGGAACAGTCCAATTAATTCCTAAAGTAGAAAAAGGTTTAGTATTACTATTATTACTAACATTTCCACACTGACTAGACTGTTTATTATAAGTTTGATTAACCCCACAATAAATAGGCGTAAAATTAACAACTTGTCCATTAATCCAACCAGTTTGTGATGAAGAAGCTCCTATATTGTAAACATATGGATATATTGTTGCCTTAGTACTAGCATTATAATAAGTCTTTTTACTATTATCATATGATGTATATACATATCCTTTAGCACCACTTCTACAATCCCTTTTTGTACATCCAATTACATAATTATATCCATTAACAGTAGATGTTGCTACCCATCCAACATGTTTACTTTTATTATTCGATAAATTAGTTGAGCTAATGTTTTGAGGAGTTCCATTGATAATTATCTGCTGTTTACTATTATCAGCTGAATCAATATTTTTACTTACCTTATATTGAATTACATAATAATGATATTTAGGCAATTTTGTGTTTCTTACCGCATATAAGTTTCTATCTACTAACCATTTAAATGTAATTCCACTTACAACACCATTTGCGTTTCCAACTTTGCTCTTGTGAGCCTTTTGAAAAGCAACAACAGCGTTATGTGTATTTTTTCCAAAAATGCCATCTATTGCTTGACTTTTTTGATTTGACTTATAGTATTTAGATAAATAACCTGTATTCCATAACATTTCTTGAATTTTCTTTACAGTTTCATTTTTTACGCCATTACATTTGTTCATATAAAAAGTATAATTACATTTCTTTACTTGTTTACTTTTTGACTTTAAATCCATTTTATAAATTGAAATACCTCCAAGTAACAAAGCACATAAAACTAGTATAATAATAACTATTTTAATTCTTTTTCTTTTTTTCAATGTTTCATTGGAAGGTCTACCAATATTATTTTTAAAATATCCCATAATCATTCTATCCTCTCTATTGTAGATTAATACACTATATATTTTTACCTATTTTTTTATAATCATAATATTATTTCAAAAAAATTAGTTATTCTTATTTATTGTTTTTAATTACAAGCTTTTGCTTTGTCTGCTGATGGCCATGTCCAAAAAATTCCAAGATTATTTTTTTTATCTTCCCATCCACCATGTCCTGCTGAATCTCCGAATGGATTAAGATATCCTTTATAACCTTCCCATATTAAATATGAATTAACTAAAATTTTATTAGTACAATCAGCTGGATCTAGTATTAAAATATTTTTCTTAAATGCATCTTGATCTTTATCTCTAATAGAAGTAACTCCTCTCGTATATCCAACAATCAAAACCCAATGATCTCTCCAACGGGTATTACTAATTTTACGTGGTGTATACAAGACAACTGGTTTTCCAGCATTTATTTCACTTACAATTGCTTTGTACATATATCCCGGAGTTCGATCTATTTCATGATTAGTTGCACCATAATGTGTTGGCCAATAGCATCTAGTTTCGTTACCAATCCACCTTCTATCACTAACTTTTGTACTTCCTTTTTCTCCATACTCACCTGTAGCCCCTAAAATATAAACACCATATGCCTCAGCAAAATCAAGACAATTGTTACGAGTTTGCACACCTATAGCATTTTTTACATTTTGATAATTATATTTCTTTGGTATTACCCATGTTTTTCCATGAAGATTCCATGTTTTTGAAGTTGATGTAACAGTAGCTGCTTTACTCTTACATGTATTATTAGAAGTATCATAAACTGTACCTTTTGGACATGCTTGACATGTTCCATTCTTGTAAAGAGGTTTATTAGCAGGACATCTGCATGTATTATTAGAAGCATTATAAACCTGATTTGATGGACATGCTACGCATTTTCCATCTCTGTAATAAGGTCTATTGCCAGTACACTTATTATCACATGTTCCTCTCGCTTTATTATATGTTTGAAAACTTTTACAGCTAAGTGGTAAACCTAATGCAGATATTGTTCCATAATAATTTGCTAAAGTTCTATATCCTCCGTCAGATGGATCATATACTAATACATCACTTGGTGTTAATTTCTTTGTATCTCTAGTTGATACATTACCGCCTTTTAATCCATATGCTATTACATATATATCGTTATTTGCACTATTTTTTGCTTTTACTGCCACTGGATAACCATCCAATATAGTATTGTAAGTTAACTTCAACCCATCAGCATACTTAGTTGTCACATATCTATATCCAATCACACTGAAATTTGTTCCACCATTTGATACGTAGTATGTTTTTTTAGGATCTTTTCCTGATAGAAGATAAGCCCATTTTGGTGATCTTCCAAGAATTCCTTCAAGGTGATATAAAGTTACTGCTCCTTCAGTTATTGCTTTGCCATTTACTTTAGTTTTTGCATTTATATTAGTGTTAGGTTTATAACCATTAAATGACACTCTCCAGGTATTATCTTTTCCATAATATATTGCTTTAATTGCACTTGTTCTCCTAATACTAATACTGCCATTATTATTCATTGGAGTTAAACATTTACCATTCTTATAAACTTGACCGTTTTTGCATATGTTTACACATTTTTTGGCTTTTGTATCATATTTTTGTCCTACTCCACAGACACAAGCTTTTCCATTCCACGCAGTTCCTTTTGGACATGCCTGACATTTATTAGTACTAGCATTATATGTTGGCTTACTTTTTGGACATGCGGTACATGAACTAGTACTATAATTCCATACTGGTTTATTAGTTGGACAATATACTGGTGTGAATCTTATTACTTGACCATTGCTTCCTGTTCCTCCTGTTGCTTGTCCTGCTTGCCATAACAATGTATAAACTCCCCTATTTCTATTAGAAATCCAAGCTCTTGATTTAGTGTTCCATGAGCAATTACTTTGATAACATCCTAATGTTTGAGTATCACCAGATACTGCTCTTTGTGATTTCCATCCTACATGATAATATCCACTTGTATTAACTTTACTTGTTGTAAGATATTGAACTTTTCCTCTCAAAACTACTTGCTGATAATTACCATTATTATCCATTTTTTGAGCGCCGTTTAAATTCCCTTTATAATTTGCTATATAATATGCTATTGTATAGTAGTCAACTTTTCCTTCTTTTGCTATCGCTTTTAAAGTACTTACTCCTACAATACCATCTTTGCTTAATCCCTTTTTGCCTTGAAATTTCTTTATTGCATTAGTTGTTTTTGTCCCAAAATATCCATCTGTTTCTTTGGAACAGTTTTTTGCATTTACATTTGCAAAATATCCCTTTGTACAAAGAATTCGTTGAATTTCTTTAACTGTATCATTCTTTGTTCCACTACAAGTACTTTGCTTAAACGGAAATACACACTTACTTACTGCTTCTTTTTCTTTTCCGTTTATACTTGATGTTAATAGTTTATATGCTGTAAAACTTCCTCCGACTAATATTACCGCTATTATTACTGTTATTATTATTTTGAAATTTCTTCTTTTTTTCAAAATTTCATTTGACGGTCTTCCTATACCATTTTCAAATAGTTTCACATCACTCACACCTTTCCTATTATAAAATAAAAATAACATACGATTTTATATAGTTCAATTAATAATTTTTTTAATTATATAATTTTATATGTAAATTGACATCAATTTACATATTCAAAAGAAAACTATTATAAAATGATTTAAAATCAAAATTGTGAAATAGAAAAAAGCCAATGCATTTGCATTAGCTTCGTAAAATTAATCATTATTTATTTGTTTCAACATACACCATTTGACTAATCAGATAAAGTTTTTTTAACATTATGGTAATCTATAAACATATACACCTCTAAACTTGTTTTGCGACGATTTCCAATTTTCTCTCCAATGATATAAATCATATTCGCTTTTAGGATAATAAGCATCATACCATTGTGTTAGTTGTAATGCATATCCTCTTTCTGAACCACCATTATACCAATCTAAATTACCAATGTATAATTGAATATGCCTGCCTTTCCACAATACTATATCTCCTACTTTTAATTTTTCTGAAAAGCCTTTATCATTATTGTTATGCCTTGTTTCAAAATATTTGTCAGCAAAATTTAATTTTTCGAATCCTAATTTTACTAGCATATCCCCTACCTCAGTTGAATCTGACAAATCATAATTTTTAGCAATTGTTTCAAAATTGTCAAACTTTTCCGTTCTAGAAATAGTTAGTGCAATAAAACTTGCACAATTCATGTAATTGCCATCATAATTATCTAGTGAGTTTGCATTTTCTTGAGAATAACTATATTTTCTTCCATTATTACTTTCTTTATAAATTTTTGTAGCTGCTGCAACAATATCAGTACTTGCTACTTTATTCTTACATATATTTTTAGAAGCATCATAAAGCTTCCCTTTTGGACATGCCTGACATTTTCCATCCTTGTAAAGCGGTTTGCTACCAGAACATTTATTATCGCACGTTCCTCTTGCTTTATTATATGTTTGAAAATCTTTACAGCTAAGTGGTAAACCTAATGCAGATATTGTTCCATAATAACTTACTAAAGTTCTATATACTCCATCAGATGGATCATATACTAATACATCACTTGGTGACAATTTTTTTGTATCTCTAGTTGATACGTTACCACCTTTTAATCCATATGCTATTACATATATATCATTATTTGCACTATTTTTTACTTTTACTGCCACTGGATAACCATCCAATATAGTATTGTAAGTTAACTTTAATCCATCAGCATACTTAGTTGCTACATATCTATATCCAATTACACTGAAATTTGTTCCGCCACTAGATACATAGTATGTTTTTTTAGGATCTTTTCCTGATAGAAGATAATCCCATTTTGGTTTTCTTCCAAGGATCCCTTCAAGGTGATATAAAGTTACTGCTCCTTCAGTTATTGCTTTACCATTTACTTTAGTTTTTGCATTTATATTAGTGTTAGGTTTATAACCATTAAATGACACTCTCCAGGTATTATCTTTTCCATAATATATTGCTTTAATTGCACTTGTTCTCCTAATACTAATACTGCCATTATTATTCATTGGAGTTAAACATTTACCATTATTATAAATTTGACCACTTTTACATTTGTTTACACACTTTTTAGATTTTGTATCATATTTTTGGTATTCAGGACAAATGCTTACACATTTTTTAGATTTTGTATCATATCTTTGACCGGTTCCACAAAGACTTACGCACTTTTTAGATTTTGTATCATATTTTCGACCTTCTGAACATACACATTTATTACTGCTTGGTCTATATGTTGCGCCAGTTCCACAAACACAAGTCTTTTTGCTACTATTCCATGTAGATCCAACTGGACAAGCCTTACACTTATTGTTAGTAGGATCTAGTATTGGTCTACTAGTTGGACATGCCTGACATTTATTAGTACTAGCATTATATTCTGGTCTGCTTGATGGACATGAAGTACATGAACTAGTACTATAATTCCATTCTGGTTTACTAGTTGGACAATATACTGGGGTGAATCTTATTACTTGACCATTGCTTCCTGTTCCTCCTGTTGCTTGTCCTGCTTGCCATAACAATGTATAAATTCCTCTATTTCTATTAGAAATCCAACTATATTTTGATTGCTTATTCCATGCGCAACTACTTTGATAACATCCTAATGTTTGAGTATCACCAGATACTGCTCTTTGTGATTTCCATCCTACATGATAATATCCACTTGTATTAACTTTACTTGTTGTAAGATATTGAACTTTTCCTCTCAAAACTACTTGCTGATAATTACCATTATTATCCATTTTTTGAGCGCCGTTTAAATTCCCTTTATAATTTGCTATATAATATGCTATTGTATAGTAGTCAACTTTTCCTTCTTTTGCTATCGCTTTTAAAGTACTTACTCCTACAATACCATCTTTGCTTAATCCCTTTTTGCCTTGAAATTTCTTTATTGCATTAGTTGTTTTTGTCCCAAAATATCCATCTGTTTCTTTGGAACAGTTTTTTGCATTTACATTTGCAAAATATCCCTTTGTACAAAGAATTCGTTGAATTTCTTTAACTGTATCATTCTTTGTTCCACTACAAGTACTTTGCTTAAACGGAAATACACACTTACTTACTGCTTCTTTTTCTTTTCCGTTTATACTTGATGTTAATAGTTTATATGCTGTAAAACTTCCTCCGACTAATATTACCGCTATTATTACTGTTATTATTATTTTGAAATTTCTTCTTTTTTTCAAAATTTCATTTGATGGTCTTCCTATACCATTTTCAAACAATTCCATAATATTCCCACCATTCTATTATACTCATATCATACTCATATTTATCTTACTACATTTCTTTTTGTTTTTCAATATTTTTTTCGTTTACAAAAAAAGAAAGACAAACTATGCCTTACTTTTTTTCTTTGAATATATACAACCACAGTAATCTTGACGATATAGACCATATATTTTTGATAATTCTATACTTCTTTTATAACCGTTTTTCTTTTTAAAATCAGCATACAAGTATTTAATATCATACTTTTTGCTTAATTCTTCACCAATTTCATTTAACCATTTTGCATTTTTATAAGGGCTAATTGACAATGTCGTTGTGAAATAGTCAAAATTATTTTTTTTAGCTATCTCTGCCGTTTTATTAAGTCTTAATTCATAGCATTTGTAACAACGACTACCTCCTTCTTTTTCATCTCTTCTTCCTTCAGCAATTTGTTCAAATTCAAAATTATTGTATCCAACATTAATGACTTTCACATTAATATGCATTTCCAAAATCAATTTGTTTAATTCGTCTAATCTTTTGTTAAATTCTTCTTCAGGATATATATTAGGATTATAATAAAGAATCGTAATATCAAATATTTTATTTAAATACTCTAATACATAACTAGAACATGGTGCACAACATGCATGTAATAATAATGTTGGTCTATTATTTTGTTCTTTTTCTAAAATACTATCCATTATTTTCTGATAATTCATACTTTTCTACATTCCTTTTTAAACTTTTTTTCTTAACTAAATATTTTTCTGGCTTTTTAATTGTTTCACCTGTTATTCTTACTTCACAATCATTTAAGTCATTATCTAGTGTTTTTTCTAACACCTTGCTTAAGGTATTCATAACTATAACTTGAAGTCCTCTAGCACCAGTTGATTTTTTTTCTGCTTCTTGGGCCATCAATGTTAATACACTATCACTAAATTTAAGAGTGATATTATCCTCTCTTTCAAATATTTCTTTCCATATTCTTAGATTACTGATTTTAGAATGCAAAAGTATTTGCTTTAATTCTTTCACACCTAACTGATTAGTTTGAATTAAAACAGGTAATCTTCCTAATAGTTCCGGCTCTATGCCACATTCTTTTCCTATCATTTCATGTGTTACTTTTATAGTATCACTATTAGAGTCATTAGATTCTCCAAAGCCAAGTCTTTTGCTTTCAATTTTATGTTTATCAAATACATTTTGACAAGCACCACATAGTATAAATGTAATACTAGAAGTATCTATAGTTACCTTTTGATTTTTCACAGTTACTACGTATTCTTCATTTCCAAGCAAACCCAGAAGTTCATCTTGAACATCTTTTGTTCTTACTTTACTATTTTCATTGCCACTATATCCTAATTTATCAAATTCATCTATGATAATAATTCCCTTTTGTGCTTTTTCTAAATTGAATCCAGATTTTTCATACAAATCACCCAACATCTGAGTAACCGATAATCCAACATATCCACTAGATGTATATTTTGTTGCATCTCTTTTTATTATAGGAACATCTAAAAGATTCGCTAAAGTCTTACACATTTCGGTTTTTCCAGTTCCAGTCGAACCAATTAATAAAATATTAGACTTAACATTATACTTACCATATTTTTGATTTGATAAAACAGTTGTTACTAAAGTGTCAATTTGATCATCTTGTGATAGAATTTTTTCTTTTATTTTTTCTGCAATAGAATGTCTACTTAATTTTTTTTCTTTATTTTCAGGAAGTAGTAAGTTGTCACTTCCAAAAGGCTTTTTCCAATCATGAAAAATTTGATTCATAAATTCATCATTCTTTCCTACTGCATATGAAATGTTATATAAATCCCCATCATCATTTTCTATACTACAATAATATCTATATTTTTTAACATTAGTTAAGTATTCCTCAGTTTTGGTTAAAATATGATTGAAAGAATTCTGATCATTTTCCTTAATTAGATCTCTTAGCCTAATTGGAAATCCAAAATAAAATTGATTTTGATTATATCCACAAAAATTGGTAGCGCATTCTAACTCATGCCCTTGTTTATCAATAAAGATATTAGTTTCTTCAGAGTAATCTCCTATTAAATAGCGCAATGGTACATATTCATATTCTTCATCTGCTTTTTCAACTTCAAAAACGATACAAACCCAATATTTATCCATACTACAACACCACCATTAATATGCTAGTTATTATAACAAAATCATAATTTTATTACAAGAAAAAAAGTACTATTCAGCACTTTCTTTATTTTCAACTACTTTTTTACCTTTATAGTTTCCACAAGCTTTGCATACACGGTGAGGTTTAATTACTTCACCACAATTTGGACATTTTGTTGTTCCAACTGCTTCTATAGCGTTGTGACTTCTTCTCATTCTTTTTCTAGTTTTAGAAACTTTCCTAAATGGTACAGCCATTCTATCACTCCTCTTTAAATTTTTCCTTAAGTTCTAGAAAAGGATTATTCTTTAAGCCCTCTTCTTCACTAATTAATTTCCAACCATCACCACTATAGTTACTTATATCATTAACTTTTGTATATCTAAGTGGGACCTCTAAGACAATATTTTGCCACAAAATCGGAATAATATCAATAGTATTTTGATTATTTTCTAAATTTTGTTCAATATTTTCATCTATATTAATGGAAAATGGGTATTTAACCTTTGATAAATCAATAGCATCTTCAACATACATGTCTCCAGTTAGAATACCACTTAAATTGAATTCATCACTAGAATCTTTATAAATTTTACCATTAAACTTCACATTCTTTAAATCTAAAATGTCTGATTTCTTTAAATCATCTTCATTAAATATAAGATTACTACTCGATATTTCTATTTCATTACTAAAATTAGAATTTAGTTTTTCTAGATTAACATTCATAAAATCACCAAATAAATTATATATTAAATTGTTATTTTTTGCAAATTTATATTTTTCTTTTTCTTTTATAATAAATTTAGTATAATACTTGTAACTGGGGTGATAATATGAAAACAATTGGCATTGTCTGTGAATATAATCCATTTCATAATGGACACTTATACCATATAAATAAAATAAAAGAAATGTTTCCCGACTCTATAATAATAGCTGTCATGAGTGGCAATTTTACTCAAAGAGGAATTCCTAGTATCCTATCAAAAGAAGAAAAAGCTAAGATTGCCTTGGAACATAATATCGATTTAGTAATTGAACTTCCTTTTATTTTCGCAACACAAAGCGCTGATATATTTGCTAACGCGGCTACTACAATACTAAATTATTTAAAAGTGGATTACTTAGTTTTTGGTAGTGAATCTAATAATGTAGAAAACTTAATTGAACTTGCCAAAATCAGTTTATATGATACAAACTATGAAGAAAAAGTTAAATCACTTTTAAAAAATGGAATCAATTATCCTACTGCCCTATCTTCAGCACTTAAAGATTTATCTAATATAGAAATAACTTCTCCAAATGATATACTAGGATTAACATATATTAAATCAATCATAAAAAACAACTATAATATAACTCCATTAACTATTCAAAGAACTAATGATTTTCATTCAAATAAATTAGATAGCAATATAGCAAGCGCAACAGCTATTAGAACTGCTATCAGTAATAATCAATTAATAAAAGGATTCGTTCCCAAAGATGTTGAAATGTTATTAGAAAAAAGACATATTCCTAATTATTTTCCTTATTTAAAATATAAAATTTTAGTTGAGGGAAAAAATATTAATAAATATTTAATGGTTGATGAAGGAATAGAGAACCGAATTTTAAAATATATTAATGAATCATCTACTCTAGATGAACTTATTACTAAAATTAAAACAAAAAGATATACATATAATAAGATTGCTAGAATGTTTATTCATATTCTGTGTTCTACATTAAAAGATGATGTAAAAGACAATAATATTAAATATATAAGAATATTAGGATTTAATGATAGTGGAAGAACTCATTTAAATAAAATTAAAAAAGATATTAATATACCACTAATTACTACTCCAAAATATTATAATGATTTACTTGTAATAGATAATAAAGTTGATAAGATATATGAACTAATTATTAATAGTTTTAACTAAATACTTACCTGTTCTTCTATTTAATAAGCTAAAATCAACGCCTGTTACATTTTTATATTTTTTGTTAGCTAAAATAATATTATACATCTTGGATGAAATTTCATCATCTTTAACAACTTGTGGAAAGTTTCTACACAAATCAATAATCGTATGAATAGAAAACTCATTTTTTATCAATTCCTCTGGGCATTCAGTTAAATCAGAAAGCAAATAATAACTAACTTGACTAGCCCAATAAAAATATTTTTTAAAATATACTTTTTCATTATTTACTGCTTTTGCCTCCTTTTTCATATTTAAGGAGGTTTTTATAAAGCAATCTCTAAAAAATATATCTTCATTTTCCTCTTTTGATTTATTTAATGTTCTAATTAATGAATTACATAGTTCAAAAGTATCATAATCATGAGAGTCAAATGCTTCAAAGCGAGCCATATTAATCATTATATGGCAATTTTCTTTTGCTTCAGAGCAAAAAAATTCAAATTCATAGTTTTCAAGAACTAATAATTCCATAACTCTTATAAACCATGATTCTTTAGTAATATCTTTTAATTCTATTTCTCTAGCAAGGTCATCAGAATATATATAAGATAATAATTTTTTCTCAATGTAATACTCAAAAAGTTGTGATTTTGTTTCCAAATTATTCATTAGTACATCTCCTAAATATCAACTATTCTAGCAATTTCTAGAAATTTGTCAATAATATAACCAATTTTTTACTTTTACATATCTTACTATAGGTGATTATAATGTATTTTAAATATAATGAACAAAAAATATATTATGAAAAAATTGGAAATTCAAATAATACAATACTTATATTTCCAGGATGGGGAGATAATAGAAGTACTTTTAAGAATATTATTGATTCTTTGAAAGATAAGTATACTATTTATATCTTTGATTACCCTGGATTTGGAAATAGCAACATTACTAACAAAGATTTAACTATATATGATTATGCTGAAATTTTCATAAATTTTATGAATGAATTTAATATTGAAAGTCCTATTGGTATTGGTCATTCGTTCGGTGGAAGACTTATTATTACTATGGCAGGCAAATATAATATTAATTTTAAAAAAATTATATTAATAGATTCAGCTGGAATAAAGCCTAAAAAAGGGTTATGGAAAAAAATTAAACAACTAACTTATAAATTCCTCAAAAAAATCAAAGTATTTATTCCTAATAAATTTAAAACAAATTATTTAAATAAATTAATTTCTATTTTTGGTTCAAGTGATTATAAAAATTTACCAAACAGTCTTCATAAAACTTTTATAAACATAGTTAACGAAGATTTGACTTTTCTTTTGCCTAAAATTAAAAATGAAACATTATTAATTTGGGGTGAGAAAGATCTTGATACTCCACTAAAAGATGCTTATAAAATGCATAGTCTGATTAACGACTCAGGTCTTGTTATATTAAAAAAAGCTACTCACTTTTGTTATCTTGAGCAGCCTTTATATATTAAAATTATAATTAACAACTTTCTAAATAATTAATCACATGTTCCATTAAATGAAATTATTACATTTTTAATTTTTGTTATAGCTTCTTTATTATTCTTAACATTTGTCAAATATCCATTCATTTCATCAACATATTCTTTGCCTTTTTCTTTATCATTTTCTATATATTTAACAAGTTGACCTTTTTCAAACTTAAAGGTCATTTTTTCATTTCCTAATTCACAATTTAAGGTGTTAGTATCATTACTACAACCAGTCAATAATATTAATGTCAATAATATTAAAATGTACTTCTTCATTTAATTTTCCTTTCTTTTCAATTATACTGTATATTTATAATAACTAGATAATTCTTCTTCTGTTACTTTTTCTGGTATTAAGTTTCTTATTTGTCTCATAATTTCAGTACTTTCAGAAACTTCTTTGCTTAAACTTGCATTTTGTGCTTGTAATGTTCTGTTTGTAGATTCCAATTCCTCGTTTTTTGATTTAAGAGCATCAATAGTTCTTGTTAACTCATCACGTAAATTTTTAAGCTCTTCTAATTCACTTACTACATTACCATTATGAGTACTAATTTCTCCATTATTTAACTGAGCACCATTTAAATTTCTTGTCATTTTACTATTAATAGCTTCAACTACTGTCTTAAATCCTGATGGTAATGAGTTAAATGATGTTAATCCAAATACACTTGGTGTAATTAATTCATCACTATTAATGCACATAGATAAAACTTCTGCGAAATTTGGATTAATATCACCACCATTTTTATATGTATTAACAGTCTTGCCTAAGGCCCAAACATAGTCTTTTGATACATCGATATCAACATCAATATTAGATTCATGAATAAAATTAATTAAATTCATTACTTTTCTATATTTAATGGCAGGTGATAAGAATCTTGAAGTATTTGTCATAGCTCCTGTTACAATAGTTACAGATTGTTTGTTAAAAAGCTTTTTTAGTCTAGGTTTTGCTTCTTCAAGTGATCCATAAAATTGATTAGTTACGGGAACATATGCATTATCTTTCTTTGTTAAACCTAAGATAAACACTTCTCCTTTATCATTTTGTTTAACCATTATATATTCACCAAAATTAACTCCATCATTACCATCAGCATAATATCTTGATTTATCATATTTACACAAGCACATGATATCATAAGCATTATTTTTTACATTTTCACTAAATCCATTAATTTTTTCAGTTATGTGATCAGAAAACAAATTGTTTTCTGAAATTATACCATCTTTGATACAATTATAAATTCTATACTCATTATTACACATTTCATTTAATAAATCCCATGAATTTGTTGCCTTAAATATTCCTGTTGCTGCTAAATATTTTGTATCTACACCTAACAAATGGGCAATCGACGACATTGGTGTTGTTAAAGTAATTGTCTCTCCATTTGCTAAAACAAGTTTAATTTCATTATATTGTAATTTTTCATATTTATAATAATTAATTCTATCACTAATATCATTTATCAATGACTCCATTTCAAATCTATTCACTTATGCTTCCCCCTTAAATTAGACACATTATACCACAAAAATCGCATTTTTGCAAGAAAAATCGTACATCTACTAATGAACCAACAAAAAATCACTCTTAAAATGAGTGATTAGAAATTTAGTATTTTATTTATTTTTTTTGGTTGTAAAAACGATTAATTTACTTAAAACATAGTTTAAAATAACAATAATAAATTGAACTAAAACTTTAGAAATCATATCATTTAATTTAATTAAATCAACCAAAATATACATGGTTAATAGCTCACTACCAAGTGTTGCTAAACGACAAGACACAAATTTAATGCATTCAACGAGTATATTACTATTTTTACTTTCAAACACATATTTTCTATTAGTTATATAAGCAAAAATAACTGCTGTAATCCAAGATAAAACAGTTGATACCATATAACCACTAAATATTCTAAATATGGCATAGCTTCCAACACTTACTAAGGTTGTCAATCCTCCAACAATTAAATAATTGATTACTTCTTTATATTTTTTGTATAAAGAAACAACTTTTTTTACTAAAGGTATTGTTGGATTTGATAATTCACTACAAATACTACTAGTTAATAAAATAATACCTATCATAAACTCCCCCTACTTTTTCTTAGACTCCTTAATATCTCTTACAATATATACTGGTCTATTCTTTACTTCTAAATAAGATTTTGCTAAATACTCCCCAAGTATTCCAATGGATACAAACACTAGACTAAACAATAGCAACATGATTATTAATAATACTCCAAATGAATTTAACTCTGTAAAAAGTGCTACTATAAAATATATGAAAGACGTTAAAAAGCAAATTAATGCTATACCAAATGGTAATCTAAGTGGTGAAACTGTAAATCCTACAATTCCTTCTATAGCATAATTAAATAATTTTATAAAACTCCATTTGCTTGTTCCACTTCTTCTTTCTTCAACTTCATAAGGCAAATAATATGTATTAAATCCTACAAAACTAAAAATTCCTTTGGAAAATCTATTATATTCACCAAGCTCCAATATAGCATCAACAACATTTCTTCTAAAAGTTCTAAAGTCACTTGCTCCTTTCACAAATCTAACAGACGAAATTCCATTAATTAATTTATAAAAAGTGTTTTTAAAAAACGTAAGGACTTTTCCTTCTTTTCTTTCTTTTTGATATGCAGCGACAACATCATATTTACTGTTTGTTTCTAATATATCAATCATATTTAATATTATTTCTGGTCTTTGTTGCAAGTCAGCATCTATTATTGTAACAAGATCCCCAGTTGAAGCTTTAAGCCCAGCATACATTGCTGCTTCTTTTCCAAAATTTCTTGAAAAATTAATTACTTTTATATTTTGTTTTGATAACTCCAATAATTGATCTAATTTTTCCATAGTTTTATCACGACTACCATCATTAACAAAAATAATTTCATATTTAATTTTTTTACCTTTAAATATTTTAAATATCTCGTCATAAAATATTTCTATATTACCTTCTTCATTATAACAAGGTACTACTATTGATAATTTCATATATACCACCCACTCACTAACTCAAAGTATAACATATTATTCTACATAGTCAATAAAAGACATATTATTTCATTTTTGCAAACATAAATTCAACAATCTTTTTAGTTGCTTTTTCTTTATTTAAGTTAATATATTTAATAGAAAAATCTTTAACACTATCTAAATTGTAATCTTTCTTTTCAATAGAACTAACAATTTTTTCAGCATTTTCATCTATAACACCTGGCATTTTTTTATAATCTAAATAAAAGTTTCTAGAGTTATAATAAGAACTATAATCATAGCAATAAAACATAAGTGGTTTATTAAGAAGAGATGCTTCAAAAACAATAGCAGAATAATCAGTAATAACAACATCAGAAACATACATCATATCAATCGTCGAAAATTTTCTATCTATAATTACTCTATCATCATCTATTTTTAATTTTGATAGAGGATGAAGTTTAATGATTAAATTATATTTTGAATAATCTATTTTATTAATTAAATTATATATAGGTTTGCTATCTTCGCCATTTTTTCTAAACGTTGGAGCATATAGTATGTTTTCTTTTTTTGATAATTCATGATAAGTTTTTATAATTTTTCTTTTTTTCTTTGAGATAATTTTTTTATCAAGTAGTAAATCTACTCTAGGTAGTGGCATAACAATTATATTTTTAGGTTGGTAATTAAACGCTTCAGCAAAATACTTTTTTGATTCCTCACTACTAGTAAATATATAATCATAATTAAAGTGCATTTTCATGGCCTCAGCAAGCTTTCTACTACTTCCCTCTTTTTTATCTAAAATACTATAACCAAATTTTTTAAAAGATCCAAGTGCATGCCACATCTGTATTATAATAGTATTCTTTTTTTTCTTTAAAACACTAGCAGTAATACAGTAACTGTCTAAAATAATTAATTTAGATGTTGATAAGTGATACATTTGAATAAACATATGAAAAATATATTTGATCTTATTTAAAAAGCCTTTTTCTATTTTTTTACATAATATCACTACTTTAATATTTTTATCTGCTCTTTTGATTTCTTTTTCTAAAAGTTTTATATCTTCACTTTTTTTATTGCTCTGTCTTGAAATAAATGTAATTTTATTTTGAATTGGTAAAAGTTTAAATGGCAAATAAATTATATTTAATATAAATATAGCTATATTAATTAGTAGTATTTTCATTACATTCACTTCCTTTTTTAGTATTATAATATATTAAATATTTATTAACAATAGGCTTTTTTTAAATAGTTCACGATATTATTAAAAGTACATTTCAAAATGAAAATGTACTTTTAGTTATTTTACTTTGTATTTATCGTACCCATATCATTATAATTCAGTCATTTTTTTAACTATCTCATTATATATTCTTTCACAATTTTTATCATCATTAAATTTAAATGTTTTTTCAATTCTATTTAAATATTTTTTTTCTATTTTGCAATCATTATTAATTATCTTAATCAAATTATCAATAAATTCATCATGATCTGTTAAGCATGGGCCAAATGCCATTTTATTATAGTCAAAATATCCTTGCTGATATACTTGACCTTCATAAAAAGAATCACGATCAGCCTGATAATATATAACAGGCTTTTTTAAATAAGCAAAGTCAAAAAACACACTTGAATAATCTGTAACTAATAATTTGTTTTCACAAAATTCTTTTTGATAGTTTATATTTTTAGTTTCGATTTCAATAAAATCATTTAAATCAAAATCTTTAATTTGAGGCATAACATTTGGATGTGGTATAAATCTTATTTTATATCCTTTTTCATCTAAAACTTTTAATAATTTTTTATCATTAAATACCCTATTTATGAATTTATAGTAGTCAGAATTTTTAAATTCAGGATTGTATATTCTTTCACCGTTTTCTTTATTTATGCCTACAGATAAAGAACTACGCCATGTTAACGAAAACATAATTTTATTTTTCAATTTAGTTTTTTTCTTCATTTTTAATAAATTGTCAAATCTTGAAAATCCAGTCAATTTTACAATATCTTTACCATAATTATAGTTTCCTTCTAATATCGAATTATATTCTTTTGTACACGCTGTAACAAACATATCTATTCTTTTAGTATTAATATTCAACCAAGGACTTAAATCATCTTTAGTTATACCATGCTGTAAAAATATGAATTTAAAGTAATATTGATCTCTAACATAAGCACCACTTCTACCTAATGGGTTAAATATGTAGTTTTCTGCATGTGCCGAAGCAACAACGTCAGCATTATTAAAAATTAACTTATATTTAATAGAATTTGGGTCTAATACTTTACCAATTTTTTTAATTCTTTCGTAGTCTATACTAGATGAGGATAAAATAAAATAGATGTTTTTTTCAGGATGATTGTCAATCATATATCTGAAAAAATGCTCTCCATTATCATCTGCCCTATTTACTCTATCAGAAATAAGCCAAATTTCTTTTCTTTTAAATAATCTGGAGATTTTAGTATATAATCTAATAATTAAGCTTTTGATTTTTCTTTTCAATAACAAATTTACATCATTGGCCACTTCATAAAATATAGATTTAAAAATATTCTTTTTATTATTATAAATACTTCCATTTTTTAAAACCAAAGTCCTGTCTTTAAAATGATGATAACTTCTAGGAAGTAATTTAGAAAAAATTGCACCTATTCCAAAATTTGGACTTATATTTATTTTTCCTATTTTGAAACTTAGTTTCCAATTTTCTTTATCAAGGGGAACATTAAATTCAATTCCGGAATACTCATAAATATCTTCACCATTGAATGACTCATTATTTGATTTCGAAGCAAGTTTATAATATTTAACCTCTATATTTTTATCATCTAATATAATATTAAATTCTTTTTTGCTTATATATTTTAAATTAATTTTTCCGTAAAATTTTAATGTCGCATCATTTAAATATACTCTATCAATTTGAAGAAAATTTAGTTTATTAATATCAATACTGGCTTCATTAATAAGTACATTTTCGGATGTAATAGAAATCATATCTTTTTCTTTTTTATCATATTTTAATTTTAATAAGAATAATTTCTCATTAAGATTCAAATGTTTATGAGACAAAATCACATCATCATCTGTCTTTTTAATCAAATAAATCAGACTATCCGAATAAGTTTTTCGCTGTAAAGCATTTAAGGGGCTAAATGTACTATTATACTCTAATCTCCATTTAATATCATACATAATAACGTATTGAATATATTTTAAAACTTTATTATATTTTTTTTCTGATAAATTATATAGATATTTATATACATTTATTGGTGTAGACAAATACCAATCTAGATTTTTTACTTGATTTTGTATTGCAGAAGATCCATCATTTCTTCTTCTATAATAGTATTTTGGCTTTTTTAACATCATTATATTTTTTTCATCTAATAATATTTCATTTATTAATCTACTATCTTCAGAATATTTAATTTCCTGTGGAAATTGATATTTTTTTATTAAATCTAAACTAAAAAATACAGAAGATGCACTCAACTGAGGATAATCATACTCTTCAGCAACATTAACAACTTTATTTTTAGAATATTTATAATTTAATGGATGATTTCCTTTCCTTGCATCAAAAAATATTAATTTGCAACTAAAAATTTTGATATTTCTATTTTTTTTATAATTTTTATAAACATCTTTAAATGTATGCTTGTCCCAAATATCATCACTATCAAAAAAGTTAACCAACTCACCTTCAGCATATTTTAATCCATTATTTCTAGCTGCTGATACACCAGAATTTTTTTGTTTAATGTATACGACATTGTTTGGATATTTATTTTTGTATTTCAGACAAATTTCTTCCGAATTATCAGGAGAACCATCATTCACCAAAATAAGTTGAATATTTTTTTCAAACCCAATAGTCTGGTTAATAACACTTTCTAGTGTTTCTTCTAAATAATCTTCAACGTTATATATTGGTACAATAACAGAAAATTTATATTTATATCCTTTACTTGCAATTTGATTGTCTTTCATTTTTACATTTCCTCCTATACTATTGCCATTTCATTATTGTTTTAAATTCGTTGTTTAAATCCTTATCAAACGCTTCGCTAATATCTTTTATACTTTTTACTTCTATTTCATCAGAAATAATTGTATTTAAATAATCTCTAGCATCAGGAAATTTTTCTAAAAATTCAATAGAAGCTGCAAAATCTTCATACCCACTTCTACTATTTCCTAGCAATGTCAACCCTTTTTCTAATATCATTCTAGTATTAATTGGAACATTGCTTTCACTAACACCCATCAAGGCGATTGAACCTTCGGGGTTTATATAATCTATTATTTGATTAATTGCATCTTCAGAATGACTTCCACCAACACATTCAAATGCGTGATCAATCATAAAATTATCTGGTAATTCATTTATTAAATAAACTTCATCAGCAAATTGAAAATAATTTAACTTTTCCCTAACCGCACCTACAACGACAATTTTTGCATTTGGGAAAGTATATTTTAACACTAGTGCAGTTACAAAGCCAACATTACCATCACCCCAAACACCAATAGTTTGCTTTCTTATATGACTGTAACTAGTAAAGTGTTCTAATGCATTCATAGCAACACTCATGAGTTCCAACAATACTGCAGTCCTATCTTCAATATTATAATAGGGAATCACTCTATTTCTATTCATAACAACAATACTTCTCATAAAGCCATCATAGCCACTTGATTTAAAGTGACTACTTCTTAAATAATTTTCTTTAATAACTTTATCCTGTTCAATTGGAGTATTTGGAATCATAACTACTTTGGTTCCAGTTGATATTTCACCTTTTGGATCGTAGAGAACTTCACCTACAGCCTCATGTATTAAAGCCATTGGTAATTTTTTCTTTAGGACATCTGCATCCCTTTTGCCAGTATAATATCTTTGATCAGCTGCGCAAATTGATAAATAAATTGGTTTTACAACAATATCTTCAATTTCTAATTTTTCATCTATAAAATCAATTCTAATTTGCCTTGGTGAAAACAATCTATATGTCTGGCTTATCATTACTTGTTACCTCTTTCCATAAGTATAGCATTGGCGATTTTCAAATCATAAGTATCATTAAGTTTTATATTATAAATTTCACCATTTACTAGTCCAATTTTTTCTTTTTTTAATGCAAACACTTTGCATGCATCAGTTAAAATCTTTTTTTCATCATCAGTTAATGAATTATAAATGTTCACTAATTTTTTTATATTAAAACTTTGTGGTGTTTGTCCTTGATACATGTTATTTCTATCTGGAACTGATTTAATTTCTTTTCCATCTATACTCTCTACTATAGTATCAGTTGCAGGAATAACTGTATCTACAGCATCATACTTTTTGGCACTTTCAATGTTATCATTTATTATTTTTTGTGTTACAAATGGCCTCACAGCATCATGAGTAATAATAATATCATCATCACTTAATCCATAATTTTCCTCAATAAATTTACAACCATTAATAATGGTATCATTCCTTGTTACTCCACCACATACAACATCAACATTACTACTCGGAATGTACTTTTCTAATAAGTCATTCATATAAGTCATCCAATCTTTCGGACAACAAACTATTACTTTGGATATAAATTTATTAATAATAAATTGTTCAATAGTATGAATAACAATTGGTTTACTTCCTAACATCAAAAATTGCTTAGGCATATCCGTATTGCCCATTTTAGTTCCTTTTCCTCCAGCTAATATTTCAGCATATACCATATAATCACCTTATTTCTTAAAATAATTATAACAAAAGTATATGCTTTTATCAACCATACTTAAGTTTTATTTTTCAATAAAAAAAAGACTTTTAAGCCTCATTTTAATTAAATAATCCCTTTATAAACTTAATATCATCCAATTTTATTATCTTGTTATTTGAAGTAAGAATATGATCTCCTATTTTACTAACTATTTTACAACTTATTTTAGTACCATCTCTAGTTTCTATCATAACAGGTGTATTTAAAATATATTCATTATCCAAATCAACTTTTAAATTATCAGTAACATTATTATTCTTATCTATATTAGAATAAAAAACGCGTTTATTGTTATTAATATGCGTAAAATCACTATTTTTATAAAGCTCTGGTAACTTTTTCTTCATAATATCATTCCTTTTCTAAAATATTTTATGTCTATAATAAATAAAAATGACTATTTAAAGCATAATAATTGTAGGTGATTACAATGAAACAAAAGAAAATTGTATTTGATAAGGAAATGATTATTCTACTATTTCTTTTAGCAATTTCAAGTTTATTTAGTATATACTCAGCTTCTATGTATTTATCAAAAACTCTTGGAAATTTAGTACTTAAACAAACTCTTTGGTATTTAATTGGTATCATTTTAATATATATTATATTCAAATTAAAAATAAATTTTTTTATCAAAATCACTCCATATTTATATTTATTTAATATCATTTTACTTTTAGGCCTTTTGTTTGTTGCTCCAACAATTAATGGTAGTAAGTGTTGGTATGTCATAGAAGGAATTGGGAGTTTTCAACCAAGTGAATTTATGAAAATTAGTTTAATTTTAATGGAAGCATACATAATAGATAAATTTAAAAGTAAACATCAAAATCCTACTTTAATTGAAGAATTTAAATTAATTTTATTAATAGGAATTGTATTTTTAATTCCTAGTATATTAACATTTTTAGAACCAGATACAGGAGCAGTTATTATATATTTCTTTATAACTATAAGTATCCTTTTTATAAGTGGAATTAGAACTAGATGGTTCATATTTTTAACACTAATAATTGCAATTTTTCTAGGATTGTTTTTTGGAGTTTATTTCTTTAATAAAAATCTATTTATAAAAGTTTTAGGAAGTGACTTTTTCTATAGAATTGATAGAGTTATAAATTGGAAAAATGGTAGTGGGATGCAACTAGAGAATTCTTTAGCTGCGATCGGTTCAGGTGGTATTTTGGGACATGGTTTTAATAAAACTCCTCTATATTTTCCAGAAGCAGGTACTGACTTTATATTTACCGTTTTTTCATCTAATTTTGGATTAGCTGGTAGTACTTTTTTAATCATAATTATTTTACTGTTAGATATACACATATTAAATAATGGAAAATTATCTAATAATAATTATTTTAAATATTTAACAGCTGGAATAGTTGCAATACTTTTTTATCAACAAATTCAAAATATATCTATGACAATAGGATTATTACCAATTACAGGAATAACACTCCCCTTCATAAGTTATGGTGGTTCTTCATTATTAGCATATATGATTTTAATTGGTTTTAGTATGTATATATATAGTGATAATAAAACACATAAAAAAAGAAGAACTGTTTAGTTCTTTTTTATAAGCCGATATCCACCTGTACGAGCAATTTCTACTCCATCACCACTACACACCTCATCATTATATTTTATTACTTTTGCATATAATGTTTGATTAGGCTTGTTAAGATTAATGGAAAATTTTCTTGTTGCTAAGTATTTTATTGATTTGCAACTCGATTTATTTATTTCAACATCTTCGTTATTGTTTTTTTCATAGGTTATAATTTTATAATATAATGGATATTCTCTTCCCCATAAAGAAACCCATTTATAATTTTTTGTCATAGAAAAATCAAGGGTTGTATTATTGTGATATTCTTTTTTTGATGGTTCATCTATATTTAATTGTAATAGACTTTCTTTATTATAGTTTAAGCAATAATCTTTGAATCCTGGATATTTGTAGCATTTTTTATCATCACCAGTTTGATTAACTTCTTCAGCTTTGATACTTTTAAAATCATAAACCGAATCAAATATTGTATCTTTATAAACCCATTCGTTTATGGCATCATAATCCCAAATTGAACTTGGTCTCCATATTTTATAACTAATACCTTTATATAAAGTCTTTTTATCATCATTTGTAGCCTTAAGTACTACTCTAACTGAAATTTGTTTAACGATATTGTCATTAGTATTTTTAATTTTATTATAATCAATTTGTTTAGTTATATCACTATAACAAATTTTTTGACTATTGATTCCATCATTATAATGATCATACTCTAAAATTTTATTATTATCATAAGATTCACCAACATTTGCCCAATAAACTTGTATCATCCAGTTTTTTATTGATTTAGGAGAAGTTAATTTAATACAATCTAAATTTATAGTTTCAAGATTAAACTTATTGATGTCGGCGTTTTTATTAAGTGAAAAAAACGTTTTAGAACTTGATTCATCATATATACCATAGCTATTTCCTATCAGTATTAGTATTCCTAGAAAGACCGCAATTAGTGATATTTTTTTATATTTATTCATTTTAATTTTCCTTTCTATTATTTGTAATTCACTTAACTATATTCTTCAAATTATCAATAATTCCTTTTTCTATTCTTGAAACTTGAGCTTGACTTATCCCTAATTCTTCAGATATTTCCATCTGAGTTTTACCAATAATAAAACGCTGATCAAGTACATACTGTTCTCTTTTACTTAAACTATTAATTGCATCTTCAACAGTCATTTTTATATCTAAATCAGTATTTCTAGCTTTTCGATCTTCTATTTGATCAAATAAATAAATTGTATCCCCACCATCATTATAAATTGGTTCAAAAATACTAACTGGATCTTTCATAGATTCAAGAGAATTAATAATATCATAAGTTGATACACCTAATTTTTTTGCTAGTTCCTCTGTTGTTGGTTCTTCATTATTTTTCATGGTTAATTCTTCTTTTAATTTTAATATTTTATATGCCAAATCTTTTAATGATCTACTTACACGTATACTACTATTATCCCTTAAATATCTTTTTACTTCTCCTTGAATCATTGGAACACAATAAGTAGAAAATTTAACACCATACGATAAATCAAAATTATCGATTGCTTTTAATAGACCTATACATCCTATCTGAAATAAATCATCCATATTATCAACATGTTTATTAAATTTTCTTAATATACTTAATACTAATTTTAAGTTTCCTTGTACAAGAGTATCCCTTGCTTTTCCATCACCATCTTTCATTTTTTTAAATAATTCTTCCATTTCACTAGAAGATAAAACTTGAATATTTGCTGTATCCACGCCACTTATTTCAACTTTATGACGTGCCATAATATCTCCTTTCAAGTAAATTATGGTTAAATAGCCTAATAATTATACAATATTAGTTTTACAAATTTTATTTTATATATTATAATATCAAGCTTAAAGGAGGCATTATTATGTATAGGAATCTACCACTTACAACAGAAAATTATCACCATTTGTTTTTTAATAAAGATAAACTATTAGAAATTAAAGATGAATTAATTAGTTTTTGCGAAGACGTAGAATTTTTACATAGTAAGGATTTCCCTAAAGAAGTTCTATTTCCTCATGAGTTAAAAAATAATAATGCTATTGAGGGATATTATGAAGATATATCAGCAATTATAAAAATAATTAATAATCCTTGTTTAAAACATTTTGCTCCTGATAAAGAATATCGAAGAATTTTAAATTTATATGATGGTTACGAATTTATATTACAAGGAAACGAAATAAATGAAACCAATTTATATTCTTTATATCAAATTTTATCTAATAATCTTTTAGAAAAACAAGAATTAATAAAACCTAATCGTTTATATCGTGACGATGATGTTTTTATATTTTTTTCTGATAATATTCTAATCGAACCAGATAAAGGATTTAATGAAAAAAATATTGATTTTCATATGAAGGAATTATTTAGTTATATAAATATGAATAATGATAATTTAGATGAAGTTGATTTGTTTTTCAAGTCGCAAATAATTCACTTCTATATGGTTTTTATACACCCTTATTTTGATATAAATGGTAGAACATCTAGGACAACAAGTCTTTGGTTTTTAAACAATCATAAAGCTTTTCCATATACAATATTTAATAGAGCCATAACATATGATAAAAAAGATTATTACCGTATTATTCGTGAAGTTAAAAGATTTAAAAATATAACTCCATTTATAAATTTCGTTGCAAATGGTACTAAACGAGAATTAGAAAAAGAATATATAATTAGAAATTTAGAAAAAAATAGTGGTGTAAATCTTAATGCATTAGACAAACAGATGCTTCAATATGTTTTAACAAATAATTCACAGAATACTATAATTGATATTCAAAACATTTATAATAGATATAACCCTAAAGTTAAATTTAATTTTATTAATACTGAATTATTACAGCCACTATTTGATTATGGCATTTTATTAAAAAAAGATAATACATCTAGACAAATATACAGTGGTGAATATAATTATCGTTTTGGATTAAATCAAGATATGTTAGATGTCGATGAAGCCAAAATAAAAAGATTAGATATCAAAAAATTCATTTAATGGTATCTAATCTTTTTTATCATAATTATCTAAAAAGTTATGTTTGCCATCATTATCTTTATAACCAATAATAGCATTTATATTAACATTTTCTACACTTTTAAATATATTCTGATCAATATTTTTATTTATTAATCTGAACTTTTTTATTAAATTTTTCATTTCTAGTCTTTTAGAGTTCGATTCATCTTTAGCACTTTTTTCAGTGAATTTACAAGCACAATTAATAAATTCTAGATTATTAGCTTTAGACCACAATATGATATCTTCTTCTTTTACCAAATATAATGGTCTGATCAAATCAATTCCTTCAAAATTAGTACTATGTAATTTAGGCATCATTGTCTTAATTTCAGCACCATAAATCATACTAAGTAGAATTGTTTCAACAACGTCATCAAAATGATGTCCTAAAGCAATTTTGTTACAACCAAGTTCTTTGGCTTTATTATATAAATATCCTCTTCTCATTCTAGCACACATATAGCAAGGATGTTGATTAGCTATTTTGTCTACAACTTCAAATATATCAGATTCAAATATTTTGATTGGAATATTTAATATTTTGGCATTCTCAATTATTTTATCCAAGTTAATCTTTTTATATCCTGGATTCATAACAATAAATTCTAGATCGAAATTAACTTTACCATGTCTTTTTAGTTCCTGCATACACTTTGCAAGTAAAAATGAATCCTTACCACCAGAAATACAAATAGCTATTTTATCGCCTTCAGATATAAGATTATACTCATCAACACCACGTACAAAACGACGCCAAATGGTTTTTCTAAATTTTTTAATAATATTTCTTTCAATATCTTTGCTTCTATCCATAAATACCTCTTAATAAAACATATATAATAATATCATTTTTATCAAAGTTAGTAAATTTAATTTTTAAGATAATTTTTAATTGCTTTATATACTTCCATAATAAGTATTACTGGAATAGCAAATGTAAATAGTAATATAATGTGTTTTAATGGGATATTAGTTATTTTAAATAAATTACTAAAATATGGAACTTTTATTATTAATATTTGTGATATTATGGCTAACAATATGCTTATTATTATAAAAGGATTTTTTAAAATAGGAATATCAAATGCAGAATTCATTTCACTTCGACAATTAAATAAGTGAATATTTTGAATAAATACCATTAATGTAAGTACATATCCTCGTGCCACTTTAATAGGCATATTAACATAATTAATTAAATAATACCAAAAGGCAAAAACTGAAATTCCTATAAATAGACCAGATATTAATATTTGAACTATCATATTCTTATCAAATAATGATTCCTGTGGATTTCTGGGCTTTTGCATCATAACATCATTTTCTTCTTTCTCAAAAGAAAGAGCTATATCCTGTAGTCCATCTGTAACCACATTTAACCATAATAATTGAATGGCTAATAAAGGAATAGGAATATTTAAAATAATTGATAATATAAAAAACAGTACTTCGGCAAGTCCAGAAGATAATAAAAAGTAACAAATCTTTCTTATATTACCATAAGCAACTCTTCCTTCTTCTATGCCATTTACAATTGAATTAAAATTATTATCAGCAATAATCATAGAGGCACTTTCTTTAGCAACATCACTTCCACTACCCATTGCTATTCCTATATTGGCACTTTTTAATGCTGGGGCATCATTAACACCATCTCCCGTTACAGCAACATATTCGCCTTGACGTTTAAAAGACTCTATTATTTGCAATTTCTGGATAGGTGTTACTCGTGAAAAAACTGTTTTATTTCTAATAAAATTATCAAACTCTTCTTCTGATTTTAAATATTCTTTTTCAATATCTTTAGAATTTGCTACATCATTATAATAATCAGCAATTTTTAATGTTTTAGCAATCTTATAGGCAGTAAGTGGATGATCGCCTGTAATCATTACGACCTTTATTCCTGCTTTTTTACATTTGTTTATAGACGTTATAACATTTCTTCTAACGGGATCAATAAAAGCTACCATTCCATCAAAAGCTAATCTAGGTATAGATTTTAAATCAGGTTCGTTATCAGTTACAATAGAAGCTACTGCTATTACTCTATATCCATCCTTCGCTAAATCTTCATTTTGTTTTAGCAACCTATCTTTGTCAATTTTCTTTTTTCTTCCTTTAACTACCATAAAGTCACAAAAATCTAGTACAACTTCTATTGAACCTTTTACTGTACAATATATTTTACCATTATCTTTATAATAAGTTAATGAATACTTATTTTCACATTCATAAGGAATAGAATCTAATTTCTCTATATTTTCTATATCTACGCCATATTTTAAACCTAAAAATTTAAAAGCAATATCTATTGAATCTCCAATTGTATTATTCTTTTCTACTATTACTTCATTATTTATATTGGTGTTTTTTATTAATCTAGATAAATAATTTAATTTTGCATCATCCGCAGGAATTACACTCCCTGTTTTATTATAACCACTGCCACTAATATCAAAGGTTGATTCATCCGGTAATACTATCTTTTTTGCAGTTTGTTCATTGACCGTTAATGTACCTGTCTTATCGGATGCAATAACTGTGCAACTTCCCAAACTTTCAACAGCATTTAATTTCTTTACAATAACATTTTTCTTTAACATTTTGTTAGATGCTATAGTAAGTGCCATAGTAAGTGCTAAAGGTAATCCTTCTGGCATTGCTGATACTGCTAATGCAACCACTGATAAAAATATGTCACTTTCATTATATCCTTTTAGTTTTAAAGTTATTGCTAATATTATCGAAATTAATAAAATTATAAAGCTAATTTGTTTAGAAAATTTTTCAATTCGTATTGTTAACGGAGACTTTTCTTCTTTAATATTATTAACTTCATTTGCTATTTTACCTAGTTCTGTATTTTTTCCAATATCAGTTATGACACATAGTGCCCTACCAGTTATAACAGAAGTTCCTAAATAAACCATATTAGTCCTTTCAAAAACTGATGTATCTTTTAAAAATGTTTTTACTTCTTTATGACAATTGATACTTTCTCCTGTTAATATTGATTCATCTAATGTTAGATTTTTACTTTTTATTATCCTAGCATCAGCCGGTACCTTATTGCCAGCTTCTAAATATAAAATATCTCCAGCTACTAATTGACTTGAATCAATTTCCATTTTTCTAGAATCTCTCATAACTTTAGCAGTTATCTTTATTAGACTTTGTAAGGCTTCTACATTTTTATCAGCCTTATATTCTTCAAATGTTCCTATAATTGCATCAACTAAAATAATAAATAAAATTACCAAAGCATCAATAGATTCTCCAATAACAAATGAAAAAAGGGCTGATATTAATAATACTATTATGATAGGATCTTTAAATTCCAAGAGAAAAAGATTAAATATATTAGTTTTTTTCTTTTTTTCAATTATGTTTTTACCATGCTTTTGTCTATTTATTACTTCAGCATCTGTCAAACCATTTAAATTTGTATCTAATTTATCAAGTGTTTTTTCAACATTCATTTTATAGTAATCATTCATGATAAATCACTCCTTATTATCAATAATATTTTATCATGATAATAAAAACAAAAAAAGGGTTTCCCCTTTTTAAATACTATTTTTTTTTGGTCGTAAAGAAATATGTTGCCACTCCTAAAAGTACTAATGCACTTCCGCCTATAATGACAGCAACAGATGTGTTAGACAAAGTATCAGGAACGTCCACTATTTCTCCTTTATTGTCATCTGTTTTACTATCATCTTTTTTTATACTATCAAACACATCAGATATGTGTAGAATTGCAGCATCACTACTACCACCTAAAGCTTTAGTTCCAAACATGTCTTTTTTACCATCAAGAATATAAGACATATAAATTTCATTATCACCAATATTTATAAGTTTAAAATTTGTAACAACCAAGAAATCAGCAATATAGTCAGACACATCTTGTACCTCAATTAATTGACCTTTTTTTACGTTTTCTTTATCAACAGCACTGAACAAAAATAACTTTTTTGGTAATTGCCAAAAACTTGTATTATCAAGGATTTCAATATCACCAGCTTCTCCAAAAACCAAATAGTAATCTTTATAAGAAATTATTGATCTAAATCTAGAAATAGGATATTTCATAGATCCATCTCTATTTTGTGCTTTTATAGTTGATAACAATTCACCATTACTACTATCTATTTCTAATATATATCCAAAGTCATCTTTTTTGGATGAAAAACTACTAGGTGTAGATAGTTCATGATTATAACCTACTAAAACATAATTACCTAATTTATTAACTGAAATATCTGAGATTTGTGGTTGTATAGTTGCCGCAAGTTCTAAGTTTTCCCATTTTTTACTTAAATTATTATCAACACAAACTATTCCAGCTAAACCAGCTCGTGAGCTTAAAGTTATAGCATAATCACCATTACTATTTCTAACAACATTAGAAGTTGTATAATCATCATATATTCCCTCATCTTCACTTGATGTGAATTCAGTTCTTTTTAATATGTTACCATCATTATCAATTTTTAAAATAAATGGAACATTTTCTGATGATACTTTTTTATTACCTACTATAATGTAATTACCATCACCTGAATCTATAATTTTAACATAAGTTCCGTCTGCTTCCTTTTCCCATAGTAGTTTCCCATTATTATCATATTTATATAAATATGAAGATGGTTGTTCAGCAATAACTAAATATCCATTGTTTGCCTTTATAATAGAATTGAAGTGTAAATAAGAACTTTCATCATTAGTTTTTATAGTTTGCCATATTACCTTTTTATTTCTGTATTTTACTATCAAACCAACAGATTTATCACTTGTATTATTAAGTCCTTCTATATCTTTGGAAAAAGTTGATCCTACTGCTACAATTTCATTTCCATCAACAATTATGTCGTTAAAACTATCAAAATTACTACCGCCATATCTAATTGCATCAATTTTCTTTGCATAAACATTTTTATTTAAACCTAGGAAAAGTAAAGTTAGTACTACAAATAAACTTAAACTTTTTAGCATTTTTTTCATTTCTTCTACTCCTTTCAATAGCAATAAACCCTATTATCTATCAATAACAATTTTAACATATTTGAAATATTATTACTATTAGTTTTAACAGTTTTTTAAAATTTATTAACATTTAAAAAAGTCAATTAATTGACTTTTCCTTTTTTATTTAAAACTATTAATGTTACTGATACACCAAGTATTACTAATGTTCCACCTGCTATTACAGCAATTAGAGAAACTTTAGATAATGTATCTGGAACATCAACAATCTGTTCTTTATTATTATCTTTATTAATACCATTTTTGATAACATCAAAAGCATCAAATACATGTAAGATGAATGCATCAGAATATCCACCTATTGCCTTAGTACCTAAGTAATCTCTATCACCTTTTATATCAAATGTAGCATAAAACTCATTAGCATTTACTGAGACCAAACGATTTCTGATTGAGATATTTATATCATCAATAGCTTCGTCTAAATCAATTGTTTCTAGTAGTTGTCCTTTTTTTACATTTTCTTGATCAACTGCACTAAACAAAAACATTTTTTTAGGTAATTTATATGCACTTAGAGAATCATATGCTTCTATATCACCTGCTTCACCTATTACAACATAATAGTCTTTATATGTTGTTATTGCTTGAAATCTGGATATAGGATATATCATAGTTCCATCACTATTCTGCGCTTTTATTGTTGATAATATAGAGCCGTCTTTACTACTTAGTTCTAATATAAATCCAAAGTTGTCTTCTTTATCAGCAAGTCCATTAGTAGTTGCCGCCTCATCTTCATATCCAATCACAACATAATTGCCATCCTTATTAACAATAATATCTTTAAAAATATTATGTTGTATTATATCTATATCTAAGTTTTTCCACTTTTCATTTAGATTTTTATCAAAACATATAATAGATCCTAACCCTCCACTATTATTACTAATAAGTAAAGCATAATTACCACTATTATCTTCTATTACCTTAACAACATTATTGTTTACTAAATCATCAAGTTTTAATTTAACTTCTTTTATTAGATTACCATCACCATCATATTTAGAAATAAACGGATATCTATCTTGAACTGATTTATCACTATCATCAACGAAACTTCCTATTACTAGGTAAAAATTATCACTTGTTTTATATATATAATTATATTGACGTTTATCATTACTTTCTTTTTCCCAAACAATATTTCCATTTAAATCATATTTAATTAGAGATGCTTTAGTAGGTTGATTCCCATATGATTTCAAAACAATATATCCATTATCCGCTTTAACTAATGATGGATACGAAATATATCTATCTTCATCTAATACTTTTTGCCAAATAATCTTTCCATTTTTATCCATCTTAGTAATGAAACCATTATTTGCCTTAGATGTTCTTGTTAGACCTCCGATATTAGTTGAACTAGTAACACCAACTGTGACAATGTAATCTCCATCGATAATCATGTCATTAAATACATCGATATCATTTCCTCCATAACGAATTCCTTGTACCTGTCTTGCATAAACCAAGTCACCACTAAAAAAGGTAAATAGCATTACTGCTAAAAAAATTATACTTTTCACATTATTTTTCATAAAACCACTCCTTCTTTTATTTTTTTCCATTTATTTGCCTTCTACAAAATTTACATGTTCCGGTATTAGAAGTCAACATATTATCAGCTCCACAATATGGACAATACACTACAGTAGTATTTTGTGCTCTTTCTCGTTTTTCTTTCATAATCAAATCATTTTTTTGATAAATTTCAGCATTTCTTTTTTCCTCTTCAATAATTTTAGAATTTATTTTTGATTTTAAAGAAGAACTTATTCTATTTATAACCTTATTTAAAACAAATGATAATATCAAAAATATAATTCCCACTGTTATTAATCTTTTACTATATTTGATTAAATCATTTTTATAAATAGTAGAATTTATAATATCAGTAAAATAAGGAATTTTGTTAATATTTATTTTTATTAAATCAAATACTTTATTTATAAGTTTTGGAACAAGTAATATAAATCCTATTACTATTAAATATACTGAAAGATTTGTTTTCTTCTTAGGATTATTTGCATATATAAAATACCTAAGCAATATTAAACAAATTCCCAGAAATGGAAGGAAATACAGGGTAATTAGTATTACCGGAGTACTTGCTAAAAATTTAATAAATTTATTATCCATATCTACTTTTCCTCTCTTTATTTAAAATATTCTAAGTCAGCTTCTAAAGACAAACTAATTCTTATAGGTTCATTAGATTTACCATAATATTTATTTGCAACTGTTACACATGTTTTATCATTACATTTTATATCCACGTATCTTTTCTCACCAGGATAATTATTATCATAAACTCCAATATGATAATAATTAGGATTATCAATATCTTGTGCTAAACTAATTGCATTAATAGCATGTAATCCTCCATTAACAATAATAACTGGAGCATCATTATTATTAAGTCTTGTTTTAAGAATATTAAGAAATCCCTGTTGATTACCTTCATAAGTTTTTTCAGTTCCTATTGTTTTTCTTAACCATAACATAAAGCTTGTACCAGATGAATAATTGACAGTATTAAATTGTTTAATGAAACTAGCATAGATAGCATTAAACATTTGAAGATCATCATTTTTTATGATTTTACTCGTCTGCATTTTATCCTCATTTAAATACAAATCATCATAAGCATCATAATATACTCCGGACCTCTTTAGCTGTTCTTTCTTAGATAAAGTGGTTTCTTTTTCTTTTATATCATAAATACCTGAAGCATTAATTTCTTTTTTATATTTTTCAGTAAATGATATTTTTTTGTTTTCCAAAGTTCTCAAATCCGATGGCTGTTCTTCTCCAAAAATACCATATCCAAATTTGTATTTTAAAGCATTAGTTTGTAGCTTGTAACCATATAGATTACTATAATCTTTAAAATATGTATTAGTTAAATCATATTCATAAGAGGTTAATTCTGTTATATCATTTTTTGCTGTTTTACTATTAAAAGTTATTGGTAATTTTCTTAAGTAATAAAGTTGTGCGAAAGTAGCCATTCCATAACAATGTCCTCCTTCCGACAGATTTGATCCATAGTTAGAAAATGAGAAACCATCTTTATTTACAATAAACCCACTATCAGCAATAAGTAAACTATCAGTCTTTCCATCAGCATCTGTATCAACTGAATAATCAAATTCTGTTCCTATATCTTCAAATAGTTCCCTAAGTCCATCAGCATTGCCAGAAGAATAAAATTTACAACCTGTACCATTAGATATATTAGATAATTCAGTATTATATGAACCTCCTCCAAATCCTATTGAACAAATTTTAACTTTTTTTTCTATTGCTTTTTCTATTATTGCTCCTGTTTTTGTTCTTAAATTAGAATCTTGTCCATCAGTTAATATAACAATGTATTTATAATCACTTCTATCTAAAACATCTTCCGAAAATTCATCTATACCATCAGATAAAGCATTACCAATATTAGTTCCAGCAAAAAATGTAGAAAAATTTCCATTCATTGTTTTTAATTTAGAAGTTAATTCATCAGCACTACTACCAATTTTTAAGATGTTACTATAATCACTTCTAAATTCAGACAAACCGATTCTAAAACTTTTATTAGATAGTCTATTAATTAAATTGCTAGTTAATGTAAACCTTAATCCATCAGCATCAAAGCCCTCAAGATCATGTGTTTCATTACCAGTTAGGTTCTTATATTGTTCATTAGTATACATACTCCATGAATTATCTAATATAAATAATAATTGTTTTGACATAAGCTTTTCCATAAAAGAAGAATCGCCAACTACATAGCTTGAAAAATGCTCCAAAGTAGCAGTTAAAGTATTGTTCTTTTTATCAATAGTTGTATTTATTTTTTCATATTCAGATTTCTTCTCATTATAATAATAGATTGTTAAATTATCTTCATTTAATTTATATTTGGTTAATTCTTCATCAGTATATGGAATTGTAACAATAGCTTTTTCCATTGTTCCATCAGTGTAGAATGTATATAATTTATCAATCAATCCCGTTTTATTACTTATTTTAGTATTGGAATTAACATCAGCTACTGTACTAGCAATATTTCCAGTACCAGTTATTGATAATTTTAAATTTTTAGTAGTGTAATCATATGTTAAAGTACGTTTTCCATCTTTAATACCATCACCTTTAGAGTCTGGCTTTAATGGGTCAAGGCCTAATTTTATCTCATCAAAATCATTTAATCCATCCCCATCAGTATCTTTTTTTAATGGATCAGTTTTGCTTGTAAATAATTCATACTTATCATCAAGTCCATCCATATCTGTATCATATAACTCAGGATTAGTACCATATTCTTTTTCTTGCTTATTAGTTAATCCATCCAAATCTAAATCTTCTTCAGAGTCATAATCTACTTTAAAATCTAAATTCAAATTACTCTTGTCAACAAAATTATTTATTACATCAACTGTTTTACTTATTTTTTTTAACTTATATTTTACTTCTATTTTACATTTTCCTAATGCTTCTGTTAAGTCCCATTCTAACTCAGAACCACTAGATTTACTCTTTCCACAGGTTGTTGTTACCTTTAATTTATTGAGCTTTTTATTATCAGAAAACTTAACACCTAATTTAATTTTACTTTGAGTTACATAATCTAGTTTATAATCTTTATAATCTTTATTCCATTTCAGTCTTTCAAAGCCAATAGTAAAATTAAAAGATATCAAAATTCCAGCAATAATTAATATAGTAATAACAGCAATAGAGACCTGCTTCTTATATTTAGTAAAAAATTCCTTTATTTTGTTTAACAATAAAGGAATGGGATTTTTTTTAGCTAAAACCTCAGAAAAGCTGTTTTCATTAGTATTAACATTATTTTCTCTTTTGATGCGAGTTCCACAATTTGTACAAAATTCCATATTACTATCTACCTTTTTTCCACAATTTGTACAAAACATAAATTTACTCCTTTCGGTTTGAATTTCAAATTAATAATCAAGGGATTTCAAAGCTTCAGTTAATTTATTTGAAATAGTTACAGAAAACATTTTCATATATAAATAATATAAAGCTACTAAAATAATTGAAAAGCATATTAAATTGAAATAAATTTTAAAATTACCTTCAAGTCCAATTTCATTATTCATGATTTCATATAATAATATCATTGTATATGCTAAACCTGCTATACTAATAATCATTCCCAGTGGTGTATATATACTAGAGAGAATTGGCGATAAAACAACTAGTGAGGCAAATAATGGTACTATAGATACAGCTGATATTCCAAGAATTCTTGAGAAACTTGGTTGTTTTTTTAATATCAAACTTACTATATAAAAAATACAAGCTATGCCAAAAATAATCCCTGCATATATTAAGAAGTCTGTCATTATTAGCTTAAAGTATTTAAGATTTCCTAAGTTTTTCCAAACCCATTTTGTTTTTCCATCAAATAGTGATGTTACACGCACAACATTATACATAGATTTTATCAATGATATAATTGTTGCTACAACTGAGATTATTAAGGACATAAATAAAGAATTTTTTAATTCATCAAACTTTTTGATTTCCTCTTTAAATGTTGTAAATGGTTTCAAAATAACTCCTAATATTATAAAGAAATATTTGCTAATAGGAATTTTTTCATTTACGTAATTATTATTTTCATTATTATTAATAACCTCAACTACATCATCACCTATTGTTTCAATAGGTGGCTTATAATTATTTACATCATTTACGTTTTGAACGTTATTAAAGCTATTTCCACATCTCATACAAAATTTTACATTTTCTTCGTTTTGTGTTCCACATTTTGGACATATCATATTACTACCTCTTTTCTTATTTTAGCAAGTTAACGCTACTTTATTCTAATACAATTATATAATTAATTGCTTTCTTTGTAAACAAAAAAGATATGGCTTATCATATCTTTATAGGATAATTAACATCAACTATTAAGTGATGAATCTCCTTCTTTATTTTCAATAAATTTCTTAAACGATGAGTCTATTTTTTACTTCTTTTTATATTTTTTAACATATTAATCTATTATGGCCTTATAACCTCTACTCCACCCATGTATGGTTGTAATGCTTTAGGAATATTTATACTACCATCTTTATTAACATTATTCTCAATTACCGCAATCATCCCACGAGGTGAAGCAATTACTGTATTATTAAGCGTTGAAAGTAAATAATTTCCATTTGGACCCTTAGCACGAATTCCCAATCTTCTAGCTTGAGCATCTCCTAAAGTTGAACAAGAACCAACTTCAAAATATTTTTGTTGTCTTGGACTCCAAGCTTCAACATCACAAGATTTAACTTTTAAATCTGCTAAATCACCTGAGCAACATTCAAGTGTTCTAACAGGCACATCTAAACTTCTAAAGAATTCTACTGTGTAACTCCACATTTTATTGTACCAGTCCATAGCATCTTCACTTTTACAAATAACTACCATTTCTTGTTTTTCAAATTGATGTACTCTGTAAAGTCCTCGCTCTTCTAATCCATGGGCTCCAACTTCTTTTCTAAAGCAAGGTGAATATGAAGTAAGCGCAATTGGTAGTTTTTCTTCCTTAATAATTTGTCCTTTAAACTTTCCTATCATTGAATGTTCTGAAGTACCAATAAGGAATAAGTCCTCACCTTCTATTTTATACATCATAGCATCCATTTCTTCAAAACTCATAACACCATTTACAACATCACTTCTAATCATAAATGGTGGAACACAATAAGTAAATCCTTTACTTATCATAAAATCTCTAGCATAAGAAAGCATAGCTGAGTGAAGTCTTGCAATGTCTCCCATTAAATAGTAAAAACCGTTACCACTAGTTCTACCCGCTGCTTCCTTGTCAAGCCCATTAAAAGCTTCACATATATCGGCATGATATGGTATTTCGAAATCCGGAACAAATGGTTCTCCAAACTTTTCTATTTCAATATTTTGTGAATCATCCTTTCCAATAGGAACAGATTCATCAATAATTTGTGGAATAACCATCATTTTTTCTCTTAATATTTTACTTAACTCTTCTTCTTCTTTTTCAATATCAACTAACTTAGAATTGATCTCTACTACTTGATTTTTCTTTTCATTTGCTTCATCAACTTTTTTTTCTCTAAACAAAATACCTATTTCATCACTAACTGAATTTCTTTGTTGTCTTAGTAAATCTCCATCGATTTTTAGTTTTCTTATTTTCTTGTCAAGTTCTATAACTTCATCAACTAATGGTAACTTTTTATCTTGAAATTTCTTTTTAATATTTTCTTTAACTATTTCTTTATTTTCTCTTATAAATTTAATATCTAACATAATTCATTCCTCTTTTTTTCTAATTTTTCAAATGATTTTTTATATTTTTCAATTCGTTTTCTATCTTCTTCTGTTGGATTAGAAATCCTAGTAATATCCATATTATGTTCCAAATCCTTCATTTTTACATCAATAGCAAGTAAGTTATTACTATTTACAATAGAATCAATATAACTAGAATAATCTTCTGTTTTTCTAGTTAATATGTCAATTGCATTAATGATATTGTCTGGAAACCCTAACTCTTTCAATATAGTCTTAGAAACGACCGTATCTTCTATTACATCATGAAGTAATCCTACTACTTTGTGATTGGTATCATCAAAACCATTCGAGACGTATTGTAAATGTCCTAAATAAGGATATCCTCCTTTATCCCTCTTATCTTTAAAAAATATATTGGCAATCATTGTTGCTTTTTTTACTAAATCATCAATATTTTTAATAAATTCAAAATTCTCTTTATCTAACATAAATTCCTCCCTAAAACAATAAAAAGACTAATATAGGAGTGAAAATATCACGGTGCCATCCTATAAAAGTCTTAATTACGATAACGGTCTCCCGTAAATAGTTTTACTATTTAACTCATGAGTAGATTCTATAGTTTTGTATCTTAGCTTCCACCAAACACTAAGTCTCTATTATACAATTTAACTATATACTATTCTCAATCAACGATTTATTAAATTAATTTTAACATATTTTTTTTATTTATACAACCTAACTACATTTTTTGTTAAATAGATTACTATTAATATTTCCTTTTACAGTAACAGTTGTTTTATTACCAGCAATATCAGATATTGTAATATTTAATTTTTGATATCCTATAGTAATTTTTTTAGGAGTTAAATCCAATTCTATAGTTGTGCTTTTTTCATTTGATATTCTTTCATTATCAGATATTACAATATTTAATTTATCTTTCAAATTACCACTAATATTATCTAGTGTTATTTTATCATTTTGTAATCCTACATTATCTGTACAAGTGATTATTAGTTTTTGATCACAATCTTTTTTCTTACTAAATTTACTAACATTCACTCGACATTGAGGAGCTTTTTTATCAATTACAACACCAAAGACTCTCTCTAATTGTTTGCTCTTCTGATTAATCTCAGTCTCAGATTCTTGATATTTTAAATTAGTACCATTTGTTACAATTGTTGCTTCTCTATAATTATCATTTATTAATGATTTTACTTTATAATACTTAATATCATTACTTGGTGTAATCTTTAATTTATTATCTTTATTATCAGACTTTAAACCATTAGTTTGAATCAAAGTACAGTTTTTTCCACTAGAGTCACTGCAACTATACCATTCATAGTTTCTAGCACAAGCATTAGAAGTTATTGCCATTAATGTTTTTTCTTTATTATTATCAAAAGCCAAAACACCATTATCTTCTTTTTTTACATAATCAAGGTGATTTAAAAGTATATTTTTATAATTATAAACTCTTAATTTAGTGTTATCTAATGCCTTATCGTTCAATAAGCAAACAAAACCATCCGTTTCATGAGTTAGGTGCACATAAGGAACAATATCATTCATATCATAATATTTATATGTTTTAAAAATATCATTTCTTAAATATCTATCAAGTGGGTTAATAGAACTAAGTTCAAACGCTCCCAAAAGCCCTGTCATAGCTTTTGCCCTTGCACTTGTATAATCTTTTGCTTCTTCCTTTATATATGATATCAAAGGATTATTATCAATTTTATCTAGTCCTATATCTCTAAGTTTATAAAACTTTCCAAATAATAATTCATAATTACTTCTATGAAAAGATACTGAGTCAAGTGGAGCATCTAATATTTTGATACTTCCTACTCTAAGTCCTAGTGAACTAACTACATCACCATTAATTGCATAGTCAATTACTTTATCTTTATATTTCTTAATAATATTGATTTTTTCTTTTTGAACATTGTTATCAATATTTTTAGTACTAACATCAAATAAGAATCCCATACCATTAAAAGACGTTGATCTTACAAAATTAATGTTTTTATAATCATTCATATTAAAATTATTAATATTATAAACTTTACTACCATTAAGTTTGGTATATAGATTAAAGCCCTTCCAATTAGAAGTGCCATTTTTACCATTTTCAATAGCATTAAGTAATGTCGCAGATGCAACATCTGCAAGATATCCACCTAATGAATGACCTGTTATATATATTTTATAATTTTTATATTTTGCGGCCTGTTCTAATATATATTTTTCAGCATGAGTCTCCTGTTCATGAACATTATGAAGACCATATGTCAAATGCTGTACCCACTCTAGTGCATCAACAAAATCTGTACCACGATAAACAATCATAACACTTTTATTTTTATCATTTTTTAATGTAAAAGCATTAAATTTCATGGTAAGCTTTGCATTTAATTTACTAGTAGACTCACTTGTATAATCTACGACAATCCAATCTTTTAATTCATCTGATTTACCATAATTATGAACATTTACATATGAATTAAAAAAATTTATGACTTTTCTTGATGGAGAACTTTCAGAATTAGGTAAGGTACACTTTCCTTTTTTTATTCTGTAATCTGTACAAAATGATGGAACATAAGTTAATGCACTAGCAAGCGCCAAATCTCTATCAGTAACTTCTTCATATGCATAAACATTATTAATATTAGTTATTGTTAGAGTTAAACAAATAGTTAAAATAAATAATATCCTCTTTTTCATTTTAATTATCCCCCTCTATTACCTTACATACCTTCAAGTCATCACTACCAAATACAATTTGTTCAGCATTTTCATTTATATAATTGGCCATGGAATCTTCTTCACTAATCCAAGTAGCAGAATTCTTATAGTCAACATTTTTAAACTCGGTAGTATCAACTATTATCTTATTATTATTATCGACAGCATAAACACCATAATTAGAAGATCCATCAGTTTTAAATAACATAATATATAATTTACCTATATTCTCTGGAAATTCATAGTTATCTAAATTATATGAGTAAAAACAACTTTCTGTATCTTCAAAATTGGTTGTTGCAACAGCGTTAACAATATTACCAATTCCTTCTATTTGACTCTTCTTAGTCATTTTCGATACTATATTGTTGTAAGAGGGAATTGCAATTAATAAAATAACTCCAAGTATCACAATTGTCGCTAATAATTCAACTAACGTAAAACCTTTCTTATTCATAAAACACCTCTCTATTATAAAAAAAGAATAACACAATTATAAAATTATGTAAATTCTTTTAACATATTATCTAGTTCTTCTTGTTCTTCTTTACTTATTTCTTTTGTTGCTATTTCTTTATCAAACCAAGATGGTAAAACCTCTTCTTTTTTAGTCTTAATTTCTTTACTTGCTTTTTTCTCTGTTAATTTTTTTATCTTTTTATGTTCCTTTTCAGCAACTCTCATAGCTTCTTCTACTGTTTCAATATTTAATCTACTCCATTGAGAGGCAACTGTTTCAATATAACTTTTTGTAAATCTTTGATTATTTACTCTTAATACATAATCGATAAGTACATTTACAACTCCTGGTTTCATTTTAAAGTTAATCATCAAATCTTCAATTATTTTCAGTTCTCTCATAGTAGGTTCACCATTTTTATATTTACTTCTTAAATAGTCATATGGAGTAACATTTTCAAAAGTATAAACCTGTTTAGCCCAATTTGAAGAATCACCTTTAGGAGTTTTTAAATATTCTGGTTGTTTTGAGTAAATAAGTGTCGGTAACTTACCATTTTCTTCAAATTGATAGAAATTACGACAACTTTTTCTTAGTTCATTTTTATCGATCATTCCTCTTTCATTAAGTGAATTTCTAACTAAGCTTTGCATATTTAAATCATCAATATTATAAATAAAAGAAAGAGATTCAATTAAATTTCTATTATCATCATTAAAGCATTTATCATTAATCATACTTTTAGGTATAGAAGAAATAATTAGATCAAAATCAACACTATTAGTAAATTTAATACTTCCTTGATTTTTAGAAACAATATTATCATTTTCAATAAACACATTACCACTAGTACTTGAAAATACTTGATTAAAGGTTTTTGTAATATCTTCATAGTCCTTTAAACTGACTCTTGGTATTTTAAAACAATTTACAAGTTTTTCATATTCTTTTTTTCCTAAATTATTATACAAAACTACATTTAAAATAGGATGATTAAAAAAATCTGAGGCAGTAAGTGGTGCATATAAAATATAAACATAATTATTAATATGATCTTTTTTCAAATAAGACTTAAGAAGTCCTACTGCTTCTAGTTTTTCTCTAGCAATAATAATATCCGATAACTTAAGTTGCATGGTACCCATTAAATGATGATGAGTAAATTCATCACTAACAAATTCTTCTTTCAACAAATCATCTATTAAAGTAAAATACATACTGACAGCTGTATGTCCTATGATAGGCTGATATAACATTGTTACAAGCTTTCTATCAGCTTCATTTATTATAGCTTTATTCATTACTATATATGTATCAGCTGGTAAAACTGTATTAGTCATATTGCCTCACCTCTTATGTTCTAGTATACTTTAGAATTAAAAATAAGGCAAACAAAAAGGAAAATAAATTTCCTATTGTTTCACTCTTTTTAAACTTACTTTATTTTTTACTTTAGCATAATTTCCAGCATAATCAGATATCATTTTATCATAGCTTAATGTCTGACTATTAGCAGGGAATGAGAATGGTTTATATGGATTAGCTTTTACATTTATATTACATAATTTATTATAATTATCACAAGAAGTTGTATAAGTAAATCCATCTTTAAGTGCAAAAGATAAATTAATATTACTTGAATCAAATGTAATTGGTGATGCATCATCACATTCTAATACTAAATTCTTGCTATCTCCTCTAATTATCGATAATTTAGAAGGAGTAAATGAACACGTTGGTGGATTAGTATCATAAACATAATTAACTTCTAAAATGTTAGACATAACAGAACCATTAGAACTGTTTATCTCATCATTTATAATAGTTGGATTAACACTACTCTTTGCTTCTTTTTCATATCTAAAATTAACACTATTAGATGATGCTTTTAATTTTGTTTCAGTATACTCATTTCCATAATTTATTTTTACTTTAAAGTACAATTTTTGATTTGAATTTTTTTCTACTTTTATTATATTCCTAGGTACAATTATCTGTTTTATTACTGTAGTTCCCAATTCTTTAAAATTAGTACCATCAAGAGAATAATACCAAGTATAACTATTAGCACATCCTCCATTTACAGAAGCTGTTATAACAATATTATTATATTTATTTGTAATTATATTACTACCAAAAGTATACTTACCTGATACAGAATATTGTCTATTTGTATAGCAAGTAGAATTTTTATTATCACATTTCATATTATTTGAATCAGATTTACTTACAGTCAAATTTATTTTATCTTTAGTTATTTTTCCATAATCTTTATCAATTAAACAAGTAAAACTATCTGTTTCATGATTCATATTAAAATGATCAAATAAGTTAGTTATTTCAATATTTTTATATTTTGTTGAGAATCTTTCAACATCCTTTGATAAATTAGCTAATACTGAAGTAATTTCATAGTTAACAATTGGAATATCATTGTTTTCTTTTGAAATAGTATTAGAAACGGAATTAGGTATAAAATTATACTTTTCACTTAAAGCTTCATTACCATCAATCATATTATATAAGTTTTCAGATATTGAACTAATAAATTTATTATCGTTTTCTTTTTCTAAAGCCTTTATGTCGTTTTGTTTGATAATTTTTCCTATTCCTCTAAAAAATAATGAAAGACCATCGCCAAGACCAGAACTATGTGTTTTATGATGATTATTAATAGCATCGGCCGCTACTTCAAGTTTATAAATTTCACCATAGTGTATTCCTATATCACTAATAGGATCAGCATCCAATGAATATAAAACCAATCTTCCACTACTTCCTATTTTAGTTTTATCAGATGAATAATTAACTAATCTCTTTGTACTTGCCCTACTACCATCTTTATTGTGAGTAGACAAATAAATTAAGGCATTATCTATATTTTTAGTAAAATTATTAGTAGAAAAGATTCCTCCAACACCCATTCCATTAAAATAAGCAACTTGAATCAGATTAGAACTTTTAGAGTATGTTTTGCTATAATCGTCAAAATCAGTATAATCTGTAGCAGTCCTATCAGAATTTGTTATACCAGCTTCTTTATCAATTATAGCAGCACCTCCAACTTGAGCTAAATATCCTCCTAATGAATGTCCTGTTACATATATATTAGCATTTTTATTTTCTTTTATAATTCTATCATATTCACTTTGAGCATATTGATAAGCTAACTTTGCTTGTTTATGTTCACCATTTAAGGCATATGCAACATCTTGAAGCCACTCATATAAATCTGGATAATCAGTTCCTCTAAAAGCTATTACATAATTATTTCCTTTTTTAAATGTTATAGCATCAAAGACGCCATCCCAATCTAAGTCTACTGGTTTGTTTTTTAAAGATGAGGTTCTATTGGATTTAGAATTAACTATATCCCAACCACTCATTTCACTTGTATCGGCAAAATTTAAAAAATAATATTTTTGACCATCTTCTTGAAATGCCGCTGTCATAAAACTAACTGCACTATTCATTTTACGTTCTGACAAGCCTTCAATATACTGCCAAATATTATACTTAGACCCCTTTAGTTTTAAATTACTACTTGTTTTTCCTTCTAACGCAGTATAAAAGCATCTACCACTCTTTTTATTACCAGATTTATTATAACAGCCAAGTTCAGCTGTATCACCATCATATCTATTATCATCTGGAACATCCTCATATACTAATGATGCTAACATGGCAAGTTCTCTAGTACTAACTTGATTATCATTAGCTGATGCATAAACTACATTATCATGTAAAACAAATGTAACTATTAATAAAAGTATTATTATAATTCTTACTACTTTAGTTTGATTTTTCATATATATTATCCTTTCACACCACATACTTTAAAATTTTTTAATTCATTTAAATTATTATTACCCGAACTATCTACTTGTAATAATTTTAAAGCATATTGTGAATAAGAGCCAATTTTATTTGAATCAGTACCACTATAAACCCATTCATCTCGGTTATTCATATTTAAAGTATTAAAATCATATATATCGATATCAATAGTATCTTCTTTATTTTTTGCAAACACACTATAAATTAAATTATTATTTTCTTTATGTACTAAAACATACATTGAATTAATCTCAGAATTTTTATTCTCAGTATCCTTAGAATAGTTATACATACAAAAATCATTTTCTTCTAATAAATTTTCTGGTTTTATTTTATTAACAATATTAGAAACGCTAGTGAAGAAAGCTTTTTTTCTAGCATTATTTGTATAATTATTAAATGACGGTACCGCAATTAACATAATAATACCAAGTACTACAATTACAGCTAGTAATTCAACTAAAGTGAATGCAAATGTGTTTAATTTTTTTAACATAATAAATCCCTCTCTACCCTACTACTATCAACTTGATAATAACATAATTTCTAATACTTGTAAATTACAAAAAAAGAAGTATAAATTCATACTTCCTTAAAAGGTAACTTTAATTATTGCTGTTGTTGATGATACATTTTTATTTCCAAATTTATCACTTATAACGCCCGGTTTTAATTGAAAATTAACATTTCCTAAAAACATACCCTTAACTGTAAAATCCCAAATGTAATATTTTGGATTATTATTACTTCTATATCCTTTAGAAACATTAATAACTTTAATTTTACCTAGAAATCTAGATCTAATATTAAAATCATTAGGTGAAATAACAGTATCATATAAATCATTATCATCATAACAAGAAATAAATCCATCAATACTTCTTCCAAGCTTTACTTTTTTATTTATATTAACCGTACAGCTAGGTCCATTCATATCTGTTTCCTTAGCATTAACATCAATAATTCCAGTACATATAGTAACAACAATTATCATAAAAGAAATTAATAACTTATTTTTCATAGTATCCCCCTTTAATGGGCTTAATTTTACTATATTTTTAAGAAAAAGTCAATAATTATCTTCTTTCTACATCAAGCATAACTTCTATACCATTGATATTAAATTTCTCTTGTAAATCATTCTTTTCAAGTAATTGTTCACATAAAGTATCTTGCATTATCATATCTCTAAATTCCATTATAGCTTTTTCAAATTCATCATTATGACTGTAGTAAATATTAATTCTATCAGTGATATTAAAGTCTTTATTTTTTCTTAACTGTTGAATTTTACTAATTAATTCTCTTGCTATTCCTTCGTTAATCAATGATTTATTTAATTTAGTATTTAAAACAATGAAATTCTTCTCATTATGAGATGCATTAAAGCCTTCTTTTGAACTAGTTCTAACATCTATCATGTCATAAGTAAGCTCAATATCTTTATCATTAATTTTAAATTTGATTGTATTTCCACTTTCCATACTTTTAACATCAACATAACTAAATTGTTTTATGAATTCTGCGAAAGCTTTAATATCTGGTCCTAGAATTGGTCCGCATACCTTAAAGTTTGGTTTAATTTCGAAATTCATATAAGTTGACAAATCATCAACATATTTTATCTCTTTAACATTTAATTCCTCTTTAATCAAATCAGTTAAATCATCAATTATATCTTTATTTCTAGCGTCTATTATTGCTTCACTTAATGGTTGTCTAACTTTAATTTTTGCTTCTTCTCTTACATTTCTTCCTAGAGAAATTAAATCTCTTACTAAATCCATTCTTTCTTCAATTTTATCATTAACCATTTTTTTATCATACTTAGGAAATTTAGCTAAATGAACACTTTCTTTTTCTGTTAATGACGTATATATTTCTTCTGAAATGAATGGTACTATTGGAGCAATTATTTTAGATATACCTACTAAAACTTCATATGTTGTTTGATATACAGCTTTTTTAGAGGTATCTAAATCATGTGCCCAGAACCTTCTTCTATTTCTTCTAATATACCAATTTGATAAATCTTCAGAAACGAAATCAGTTACACTTCGAACTACCTTGTTTAAATCATATTCTTCATATGCATCAGTAACATATTTTACAAGTTTATTATACTTTGATAATAACCATTTATCTATTTCTTCTAAATTTTCATATTTAACGTTTAATTTTCTAGCATTAACTTCATCAGTATTAGCATATAATGCAAAGAAATTATATGTGTTTTTCAATGTATTAAAGAATTTTGAATAAACTTCTTTTAAGCCATCTTCATCGAATTTAATTGGTGTCCATACAGGTGAAACATAAGGTAAATACCATCTAATAGTATCAGCACCATATTCTTTAATCAAGCTGAATGGTTCTATAGAATTTCCTTTTGATTTATGCATCTTTTTACCATATTTATCTAGAAGTAATTCGTTAACAAGAACATTCTTATATGGTGATTTACCTGTTACAAAAACTGAAATGACTAATAAAGAATAAAACCATCCTCTTGTTTGATCAATTCCCTCTGCGATAAAATCAGCTGGAAATTGACTTTTCCATAATTTTTCATTTTCAAATGGGTAATGATATTGAGCAAATGGCATAGATCCAGAATCAAACCAACAATCTATTACATCTTTAACACGATTCATTACTCCACCACATTTTGGACATTTCAAATGAACATCATCAACATATGGTCTATGTAATTCAATAGATTCATCTATATCTTCTACTGCTTTTTCAACTAATTCTTTTCTTGAACCAATCATTTCATCATGACCACAACTACATCTCCATAAAGGTAGTGGTGTTCCCCAATATCTACTTCTAGATATTGCCCAATCATTCATATTTTCTAGCCAGTTACCAAAACGTTTTTCTCCTACAAATTCAGGATACCATTTAACAGTTTTATTAGCTTCTATAATTTTATCTTTAATTTTAGTAACTTCTAAATAAAAGCTTGGTTTTGAATAATATAAAAGTGGTGTATCACATCTCCAACAATGTGGATAATTATGAACCATTTTTTGCTTTTTAAATAATTTTTCATTTTCTTTTAAATATTTAATTACTTCTAAATCAGCATCAAACACTCTCATACCCTTCCAAGGTCCATCTGTATAGCAACCATCCTCGCCTACTGGATTTAAATATGGTAATCCATATCTTTTACCAACATTTGCATCGTCTGCTCCAAAAGCTGGTGCCAAATGAACTACACCTGTACCATCTTCCATGGTAACATAATTATCACAAGTTACGTAAAATGCTTTTTTATCAACTGTCAAGAATGGTAATAATTGTTCATATTCTGCATATTCTAAGTCTTTACCTTTAAATTCTTCAACTATTTCAATATCTTCTCCTAAAACTTTATGAGCAAGTTTTTTAGCTAATATAAAATTATATCCTAATGATGATGCTTTAACATAATCTTCATCTGGATTGACACATAATCCAACATTAGCAATAAGTGTCCAAGGAGTTGTTGTCCATACTAAGAAATAAGTATTATCCTCATCCTTCTTTTTCATTGGTACTATTACAGTATCAACTGACACTTCTTTATAACCTTGAGCTACTTCATGAGAAGCAAGTCCAGTTCCACATCTAGTACAATATGGTAAAATTTTAGCTCCTTCGTAGAATAACCCTTCATCAAAGAATTTTTTTAGTATCCACCATTCTGTTTCAATATAATTATTGTCATAAGTAATATATCTATTTTCTAGATCAATAAATTGACCCATTTTTGTTGTTAAATCTGAAAAAGCTTTTTCATTTTCCCATACGATATTACGACATTCTTCATTAAACTCTTTAATACCATATTTTTCAATATCTGTTTTATCTTTAAATCCTAATTTTTTTTCTACTTGAACTTCTACTGGTAAACCATGAGTATCCCAACCTACTTTTCTTAATACTCTTTCACCTTTCATAGTGTGATATTTACAAAAAGCATCCTTAAGAAATTTAGCAACCATATGATGAAGTCCAGGCATTCCATTAGCTGTTGCTGGTCCATCATAGAAAACAAAATCTTTATATCTTCCTTCAATACATTTTTCAAGGATATTCATTTTTTTCCAATTTTCATTAATTAAATCTTCTACAACACTAACTTTTTCTTTTGACAATTCTTTAAACAATTCTTTCATTTTACCACTCCTTCATTATTTTTTTAAACTGTTTATCAAAGCTAGCTAAAGCTTCTTTTCTTTCTTTTTTCAACCCTTTAATTTGATCTCTTTCATCCAATTCCTTAGCCATAAATATGGCATCACCATAATAAGATCTAATTTCAAATCGTCTCAATAAATAAAAGCCATATATCTTTAAGTTTTTAATCATTATTAAACCTCCCTAATAAAAAAACTCATCCTAAACAAAAGGACGAGTTACCGTGTTACCACCTTAATTCATAGTAAAACTATGCACTTAAAACTATAACGCATTACCGTTTTTATCTTATCCATAAAAAACATTTGAAAGTGATCTTAATTAAACTAGTTTATCTATTTTCACCAACCATAGACTCTCTTTAAAACAATCATTTAATTACGTCTTTCGCACTTGTTTTCAGTCTTTATTAATATAACACATAATATATTTTAATTCAATAATTTATTTTTTGTATATTTACTATGTAAATAGCTATCATGATAACTATCAAGTTCATTATTAAAAAATATTGCTCTTTTATTAAAATATGAAGCATTATCTATTCTATTTTTTAATGGTGTTGACTTAACTTTAACAAAAGTACGACAAATGCTTAATAAAATATCTGAATTACCCTCTATCATATTTAATAAATTGTGGATGCTATTTTCTACATCTTTTGTATTGCTATATAGATTATTTTTTAAAACTAATGCTATTTCAAAATCTGACATTAAGTTGTTTGCACTTATTCTTTGATATTTTGATAATTTGATGTTTTTACTCATACAATATTCTGCATAGTTAACTATATTTTTAAGTAATTCTATTTTTATATCAGTAGTAGACATATTCTCCATTTCATCTCTTATTCCATATTCATCTGAATATGCATCAAAAGCATCGTAATTACCATTAACTACATTAAATAATGTTTGAGCTGAATAATTTATAGCTTTTTCAAAATTAACATTATTTAATCTAAGTCCTTTTAAATATTTATCATTACTTGACTCAACAGCCATTTCTAATACTTCTAGGTTATTCATAATATATCTAACCCCTTTCCAATTGAATGATTACATATTATAGTAAATTTTTTTGAAAATTTCAAGTATTTTATATTTTGTTAGTATATTGCAATGTTTATAGTAAATAATACTATTAATGGTGATTTTATGTTCTATCTAAATGTATTTTTTATTTTTTCTATATTAGGTCACTTCTTGGAAGGATTTTTTTATACCTATAGAGATAGTGGGATATTATATGGTTATTGGACTCCAATTTATGGATATGGTGTAATTATAATATTGTATGTTTACGATAGAATAAGTAAAAAAATAAAACTAAATAAATTCACAAAACTATTAGTATCATTCTTAATTGGATTCATTCTATTAACAATATTAGAGTATATTGGTGGTATTTTAATTGAAAAATTGTTAAAAGTTACTTTTTGGGATTATAGTGGTGAAAAATTCAACATAGGAAAATATACATCACTTAAAATGGCTTTAATATGGGGATTATCAAGTGTTATAACCATATACTTTATAAAACCAATATTAGAAAAAGTAGTTAAATATATTCCTAATGTAGTAACATATATTTTAACTACTTTATTTGCAGTTGATTCATTAATAACATTATTACCTTATTTAACCAAATGAAAAAAATAGGAAAAATCCTATTTATTTTCTTTATACATATCTAAGTTAACTCCACTTATTTTATTATATCCAAAGTATGATGCATATACGGTTAATTTATCAAATGTATAATGTACTTGATATACATATCCTTCTTCACTTACTAGTATCTTACATTCTGCATCATTTTCTGTTTGATAATTTATATCTGTCTCTTTTAATATATCGTTTATTATACTTTTATCTACTTTTCCTTTATAAACTTTGTATTTCTTTTCTCCTATTGTCTCTTCTTTTTCTTCTTTTAAATTCCCTACTTTCTTTACTCCACTTAAATATATATCGGTATTCTCATATATTACTTTATCTACTTCTTTTAATTCTTTATTTACTATTTGATATGATTTCTTATCTTTTATTATATATTCTTCTAGTTCTTTTCCTTGTTCTTTCGTTGTATCTGTTACTTGGATATTCTTTTCATTATTTTGGTAATTATTTACCATTATTATTTTATTTACTCTGGTTTTATTTATTTCTCCATAGATTCTTAAATCCATTCGATAACTTTTTGTCTCTCCTATTTCTGTTTTTGTTGCATTATCTTTTAACTTTGAATCTTTTCCTTTTATTAGAACATATCCTAGTATTAATCCTATGATTAATACTAGAATTACTATTAAATTTATCTTTTTATTATCTTTCCTTTTCATTCTTTCCTCCTTAACTTGGATCATACACTACTGTAGCACTTCCATTCCAATTTATTCCTAAAGTTATTCCACTACTATCTGCTTTCTTGATTGTTATTGTTGTAAGATTTGGATTTTGATTGAATGCATTTTCTCCTATCGTAGTTATGCTATTTGGTATTTCAACATCAGTTAATTGATTTTTGAAAAATGCCAAATCACCTATAATATTTAACTTGCTTGTGTTTTCGTTTGTATTTTCAAATATCAATGATGTTATTCCATTATCATAAAATGCAGTTTCTCCTATTGAGGTCACACTTGATGGAATTTTCATAGTTGTTAGATGATTGGACTCAAATGCACTATTTCCTATTTTTGTTACACTTGATGGGATTGCTACTTCTGTTAATCGATTGCGCCCAAATCCATATATAGTCTTTAACTGACTTGGTTTGTCTGATGTATCTTCAAATATCAAGTTTGATATTTGATTGCTACTAAAACCACTTACTGTTTGAACACTTGCAGGAATTTTTATTTCAGTTAATTGATTACTTTCAAATCCATCTAAATATTTCAATTGGCTTGGTTTATCTTCAGTGTCTTCTATTGTTAATATTGATATTTGATTGTTTGCAAAGGCCCATGTATCTATTTCTTGAACATTTGCTGGAATAATTATCTCAGTTAGTTTATTATTTTCAAACGCATTGCATTCTATTTTCGTTACATTATCTGGTATTGTTAATTCTAATATTTGATTGTTTGCAAATGCAAAGTTACCGATTGTAGTTAAACTATTTGGGAGCTCTAAAGCTGTTAATTGATTGTTCGAAAATGTACCACCCCCCATCATTGTTACACTCGATGGAATTTTTAAGGCTGATATTTGATTGTTCGAAAATGCGTGTCCACCTATTGTTGTTATACTATTTGGAAGCTCTAAAGCTGTTAATTGATTGTCCGAAAATGCGTGTCCACCTATTGTTGTTACACCTGATGAAAATTCTAAAGTAGTTATTTGATTGCCTGAAAAAGCAAAATCACCTATTGTTGTTAAACTATTTGGAAGTTCTAAAGCTGTTAATTGATTGCCCGAAAATGCTCCTCCACCTATTGTTGTTACACCTGATGAAAATTCTAAAGTAGTTATTTGATTGCCCGAAAATGCATAATCTCCTATTGTTGTTACACTATTTGGAAGTTTTAAAGTTATTATTTGGTTGGTAGAAAATGCATATTCACCTATTGTTTGAACTGTATTTAATAATGTTAAATCCATAACTGTATTAAGTTCACCAAATGCCCTATCAGGAATATTCTTTGTGCCTATAATAATTTTTTTTATTGGATTATTTTCAAATGAATTTGAGCTAATATTAGCATCTATAACAGTTAAATCTGAAATTTGATTGTCTGAAAAAGCTAAATTTCCTACTATCGTTACATTTGATAGAAGTTCTAATGTTGCTATCTGATTGTACCAAAAAGCGCCATCACCTATTGTTGTTACGCTATTTGGTATTGTTACTTCTGTCAATTGATTATTATTAAATCCATCTAAAGTTTTTAATTGACTCGGATTTTCTGCAGTGTTTTCGATTGTCAATTTTGATATTTGATTATTACTAAATGCATCATTTCCTATTACTTGAACATTCGCCGGAATTGTTATTTCAGTTAGTTGATTTTCTTTAAATCCATTTATAGCTTTTAACTGACTTGGTTTGTCTGATGTATCTTCAAATGTCAATTTTGATATTTGATTATTACTAAATGCATCTTCTTCTATTACTTGAACATTCGCCGGAATTATGATCTCAGTTAGTTTATTTCTAGAAAATGCAGAACTTTCTATTGCTTGAACATTAGCTGGAATTATCACCTCTGTGAGTTCGTTTCCTACAAATGCATTACTACCAATCGTTATCAAATGTTTCAAACTATCTTCAGTATTTTCAAATTTAACACTTCTAATACCGTTATACCTAAATGCATCCGCAGCTATTTTTGTAACATATTTATTACCTATTTTTAATGGTATTGTTAAGCCGTATGGTACACCGCAACTATGATTATAGCCTGTTATTTCCCATCCATTATCAATTTCATTCTTCAATAAACACATTGATGGTTTCAATGATCTTGAAAAGCCAATATTTGTCCACCTATCATCAAATCTACTATCATCTCCTAAGATATTAACTGTAGTTAACGAGTATGTTCCAGTAAAAGCATTATCTCCAATTGTTGTTACACTGGCAGGAATTTCAACTGATGTTAAAGGTTGGTTGTCATAAAAAGCAGACTGTCCTATAGTTGTTAATGTTGATGGAAATGCTAAAGATGAGATTTGATTTCGTTGAAAAGCGTATTCTCCTATTGTTATTAACCCTTTTGAAAATTGCACATTTGTTAGTTGATTTCCACTAAATGCAGAGTTTCCTATGCTTCTTACAGTATCAAGTAATATTAGTTCATTTAATGATAAATTATAAAAAGCATCGTCTGGAATTGTTTCCATTCCTATTGTTAATTTACTTACTCCCGAAAATGCACCTGATCCAAGTGACTTTACTGTACTTGGTATTGTTATTTCTGTTAGTTGATTTCCACTAAATGCAGAGTTTCCTATCGTCGTGACACTAGATGGAATCACTAAAGTTGTTATTTGATTGCCCGAAAATGCTCTTCCACCTATTGTTGTTACACCCAATGGTAATTCTAACATTGTTATTCGATTGCTTGAAAATGCATTATCTCCAATTGTCGTTAAACTATTTGGAAGTTCTAAAGTTGCTATTTGATTATTAGCAAATGCACTATTTCCTATTTCATTTAAATTTGATGGTAATTTAACTGATGTCAATTGACAATAACTAAAAGCATAATCTCCTATTGATTCTAGTGAATTTGGTAATTCTATTGAACCTGATAATTCACTATCATCAAATGCACTTTCACCTATTCTTTTTAATCCTTCATTAAATTTTATACTTGTTAATGGAGCACCATAAAAGGTGTCATAACCTATTTCTTCTAAAGATGTTGCTTGTGTTAAATCTATTTTCTTAAACTGAGATACAGATTCTTCTATTTCTCCTGTTTCTTGATTAAAGTAATATTTCTCTATTTCTGCTTCTTCTGGTACTGCTTTCTCTTTTGACCAGTATATTGTCATACTTCCTGATCCAGAGCCTGATCCACTTCCTGATACTTTTACTATATCTGGATTTATTAAGTTATTTAATTTCTTCATCTCTGGCTTTAAATTTTTTACTGCCATTGAACTTGAACCAGATCCAGAGCCTGATCCACTTCCATCTTCATTCATTAACTCTTCCACTTTTGCTTTTAATTCTAAGTACTCTTCTTCTGTTGCGGCATCAATGATTGCTCCTTCTTCATCATCTGTATAGAATATTGTGATATTTGATTTTGCAAATGATGATTTATCTATTGAAGTTATTGCTTTTCCTTCACTATTAGTTGCTGGTATTACTACATATCCATCATTTTCTGTTATCTTTGATGAATTGTATGCTACTATCTTACCCGTATCATCTACTGTGAAGTCTGGGGCATTTGGATCATCTGTTGTTCCTCCACCTCCACCTGATGTGTTTGATGTCTTTTGTACATAGTTCATTGATATTGTGAATTT
>CAKPRZ010000009.1 GCA_934183165.1 uncultured Bacilli bacterium
AAAAGTGATGCTAACGCACCACTTTCGAATTAATATTTTTTCTGATTTTTTGGTATCACATCATTTACAATTATACAATATTTTTGCTTAAAACATTTGTTTGACTAAAATATATAATTATGTTATTATTTTCATGAAGAGGTGCATTTATGGAAAAATTAACTAAAAGACAATATGATATACTGCAAACTGTAAAAAAATTTATGGCTGTTCATGGATATCCCCCTACTGTCCGTGAAATAGGAAAAGAATTAAATCTTAGTTCACCAGCTACTATTCATTTTCACCTAAAGAAGATAGCTGAAAAAGGATACATAAGAAAAGATAATTCAAAAAATAGAACTATTGAACTTTTAGTTGATAATGAGTTCTTAGATAAAAAAGATGATGTTGTTGATATTGCATTGCTTGGTAATATTACTGCAGGAAATCCAATTGAAGCAATTGAAACTCCTGATGAATATTTTCAAGTCCCAGCCAATCTACTATCATCAAAAAAAGAATTGTTTGCACTGAATGTTCATGGTGAATCAATGATTAACAAAGGAATACTTAATAATGATATTGTTATTATAGAAAGATGTAGGGATGCTAATAACGGTGATATAGTTGCTGCTATGACTGATCAATTCGAAGTGACATTAAAGACTTTTTATAAAGAAAAAGATCATATAAGACTTCAACCAGAAAACGATACGATGGCACCAATTATTTTAAATAACGTAACAATACTTGGAAAAGCAGTTGGCTTATACAGAAAAATCTAAGAATTGATCTTAGATTTTTATTATGTCTTTAATTATATAATTAGCAATTAATGTCCCAGCCATATTAGGAACAAAACACATGCTAGCTATTATTTTATCTTTTTTTAGTGGAACCTCTCTAGATGATAAAACCATTATTTTATCATTTATTTTATTATCCTTTACCCATTTACGCATAACTTTGGCTAGTGGATCATTAAATGTTTTTCTAATATCTACAATTTCCAAATTCAATGGATTTAGTTTATTACCGGTTCCCATACAAGATATAAACTTGATTTTTCTTTTTAAGCATTCTAAAATAATAGCCTTTTTAGTTTGTACACTATCACAAGCATCAACAACATAATCAATTTTTATTGTATCAAAAACATTTTTTATGTTTTCACTATCCAAAAACATATCATATTTTATAACTTCGCAGTCTGGGTTTATTTTTTTTATCGTTTCATAGCAAGCATCTACTTTTTTGTGCCCTATATTGTCTTGAAAAGTAATTATTTGCCTATTTAAATTTGACAAATCAACAATATCAAAATCAACTATAATAACTTTTTTTATTCCGCTTCGAACAAGCGACAATACACAACTTCCACCTACTCCACCAAGACCAACAACCAAAACAGTTTTATCATTTATCTTGCTTAGATTTTCTCCACCTATTAATCTTTCTATTCTATCAAACATTTTATCACCTGCCATCTCATAATTTGACAATAAAAAAAGTCCAAAAGAAAGAATACCTTACGATAAAAACCCGCTCTCCGGCAGGTGGGTGTCTTTATTTAACCTTTAGGATCCTTGATAAATTAGATCAAGTATTCAACACCAGTTAAAGATCAAAACTCCCTAATCGTAACTTTAGTCGGTTTTATACTATAAGTGTTCTATTCTTCTAGACAATTATATTGTAGCATATTTCAATTGAATATTCAATTAATTTAGTAATACTTTACACTTTTAATGTTAACTAATTTGTTCTAAATATTTATTGTATTGATTCGATAAGTTATCTTTATTAAAAACTATATGATCATTCTCTATATACCAAGAATTTTTGTTTTCAACTAAGAAATTTATTATCTTATTATAATTATCAAGAATATTTAATATTTGATTTATTGATTCTGTCAAACTGTTATCATCTTTATCCATTTCACCAATCAATTGATCTTTATAAAAATCAATGTAATATTGATCTATATCTTTTTCATTAAGATAGCTCATTATTTTTTCATCAGACAAATAAAGATTATATTTAGATAATGTTTCTTTTAATGAATTTTCTGTTGTTTCTATATATTTTTTAGTATTTATAAATAAAGGTCCATCTTTTTTATAATTACTAGCCGTAATAATATCAGTTAATTTTTCATCATCCAATATATTAATAATTTTTTCCATATTAGCTAATGAATCCTTTAAGTATTTTTTTGCAGCCTGTTCAATTACTTTATAATCACCGCTACTAACAGTTTCATCTAGCTTTTTATTTATTGAAGAAAATTCTATTTTTTCATTATTAATCAAACCATATATTTCATCAAATTCATTAATTAATTTTTTCTCTTCCTTTCTATCCTTAATGTATGTACTACCAATACCTATTCCAATTATTACTAATAGCAAAACAAAAATGATAATTACTATTTTTAATATTTTACTTTTTTTCATATACTCACCTCAATCTAAAAAGCAAATTAATTATAATAAATTAAATTATTTTTGTGAAGTTCTATTTTTTAATAAAGTTAAACTATAAATGTATAAGTATGTTAATTTTCTTTACTTATCTTTTTTACTATAAATGTAACAAAACTATTTAATTTATCAAATATATAAATACTACATATACCAAATACTGTATATAAAAGTATAGTATTAAAAGTTATTTGAGTTAAATCAAAGAAGTCATACCAAAATATTAGTATGTATACAAATAAAGCAATTAAGAAAAATACTAATATAGTTCTTAATAAATTAAATGGACGGCATAATCTAAACAAGAAAATAAATCCAGTAGTTCCAGTCATTATAACAATTAAAGTTGAAGCCAAATTAGGATCAATATTAAATTGTTTTTTAAAGAGTACAATCATTACAACATTAAATACAACTGTTAGTGCTGGAGGAATACTTTTACTTATTACTTTAAGCATAAAATTTCCCTTAACCCTATCATGATTTGATTCTAATGCCAGAATAAACGAAGGAATACTAATTGTACATGCTGTAATCAAACTTAAATGAATTGGTAAATAGAAATATTCACTCTTCATAAATATACAAATCACTACTAATATTGCCGTAAAAATAGTTTTAATTAATAGTAAGGATGCAGAACGTTCAACATTATTGATGGTTCTTCTACCTTCTGCAACAACTTTAGGCATTGAAGAAAAATTAGAATCTAATAAGACTAGTTGACTAACATTTTTTGCTGCATCACTACCACTTGCCATAGCTATACTACAATCCGCTTTTTTAAGAGCTAAAACATCATTCACACCATCACCCGTCATAGCAACAACATGTCCATGACGTTGTAAACTTTCAATAATCTTTTTCTTTTGCTCTGGTTTTACTCTACCAAAGACATCATAATCTTCTACAATATCTTCAATATCATCTTCTTCTAAGGAAGAAACATCAATTCCTTTAATATTGTCAAGCCCAGCACGAGTTGCAATATTACAAACAGTATTAAATCCATCACCACTTATAATTTTAACAGCAACGCCTTGTTCTTTGAAATATCTTAACGTATCCGGAGCTTCTTTTCTTATTTTATCTTGAATTAATATAAAGCCTAAAACCTTAAGGTTAGTTGGTTTAGTTTCTAATTCACTTCTGCCCTTAGCAAGTACCAAAACACGATAATCACTATAAGATTTCACTTTTTCCTTATATTTATTAAAATCACTCTTTAATACAAATTCTGGCGCCCCAATATAATAACTTCCCTGTTCATTAAATGATACTGCGGAGTACTTTCTAGAAGAAGAAAATTCTACTATTTCGTTTATTTCCCATGATCCCTTATCATGATAATAATTACATATTGCATCCATAGTAGCATTATTATTTTCAAAAGCAAAACAAACATTTTTTAATGTTTCATCTAGTACTTCTTTATACTTCACACTTTCTGGAATTATATCTATTACTTCCATTGCACCTTCTGTAATTGTTCCCGTTTTATCAAGACATATTACATCTACTCTTGCTAAAGTTTCAATACAATAAAGTTGTTGGACTAAGACATTGTATTTAGCAAGTCTTACTACACTTACAGCCATAACTGAACTAGTAAGTAAAAGAAGCCCTTCTGGAATCATGCCAATTAAAGCTCCAACTGTATTAAATGTTGATGCTACCCAATCATTTGTAACTGATAACTGATTAATAAAAAGAAGAATTCCTACTGGCACGATAACAATAGATAATACTTTTAATATTTTTTCAAAAGAACTCATAATGACAGAATTAACTTTTTTATTATATTTAGCTTCACTACTTATTTTAGAAATATAATTGTCCTTACCAATATGGTCAATTCTAGCGTATGCTACTCCACTTACTATAAAACTTCCAGATAAGATAGTATCTCCTACTTTTTTAGTAATAGGATCAACTTCACCAGTAATGAATGATTCATTAACTTCAACCGTTCCATTTAATATTTCACAGTCACATACAACCTGATCTCCTAAGGCAAATTTTACTACATCATCCAATACTATTTGATCTAAATCAAGCTCTACTTCTTTTTTGCTTCTAATAGCAGTTAACTTTGATGAAGCTAGAACTGATAATTTATCAATTGTTTTCTTAGAAATTATTTCTTGTACTGTACTAATAATACTATTAAAAATAATAACTCCCATAAAAGTACAATTTTTAATTGATTCAAATATTTCTCCACCAATAATTCCTGCTACTATTATAGCACCACCTAAAACACAATTTAAAAAGTTAAAATAAGTAAAGAAATTATCTCTAAATATTTTACCAATACTTTTAGTTGGTGGTTGATCGTTGTAATTGATTAAACCCTCTTCTATTCTTTTACTTACTTGTTCTTCATTTAATCCTTCTTTGTAGTTTGGATTATACCTCATATTAGTCACCACACTCTATGTTAACATTATAATAAAAAAAACATCTCAATACAATAAATACCAAGATATTAAAATAAATTTAATTGATAATTTGTCAATTTTTAACAGAATTTCATTTTTGGCATAACTCAAGTGTTTTTTTCATGGTGTTGGCGGTCCTTATTGTAATTTCATCTTTTATACTTGTACTAGCTGTTTTACTCCACCAATTTGATTTTCTGTAATCTTTTAATGAATAAGACCAAAATATTGAATTTTTATATTCTTTACTTTTTTCAATATTTTCTTTTTCTTTTCCTAGGCTTTGATATACTTCAATACTTTTAGTTGGTGGAATGATAAAAATTATATTATCATATACATTTTTGTCATCTGTTCCCCACCACGTAGGGCTATTATTAAGTAAATCTTTAAGATAATTATATTTCATAATAAATATAGGAATATTTAAATTAAATTTATCTTTTATAATTTTAGAAATATCTTTAACTATAAGTTTCTCATTATAATTGTCACTATCAAAAATTATATTACCACTATTAAGATATGTTGAAACATTTTGACATTCATGCTGTTCTAACTCCAATTTTAATTCTTTCATTGAAATTTTGTTTTTCCCACTTATATTAACTTCTCTTAATAAAACTATATATTTCATAATTATAATCATCACCTAAATATGTTCTATTACATAAATATTTTCATTTAATTGTTGCTTTCCAATTGTCACTTTTCTTTTTTCCTTAAATTGACACCCCATATGTTTGTAAAATTCATTTGAGGGATTTTTTTCTAAGCACCCTACTATCAATTTGTGATAGCCCATTTTGACAAGTTCTTCTTTTGCTCTTTCAAATAAGATTTTTCCATATCCTTGTTTTTTTGTTTCATTTAATAAATATAGAGCTCCAACTTCTCCATAGTCTTCATAATCGGGATATTTAGATTTTCCAACTTTAAATATTCCAACATACTTATCATTAACTTTTAATAGAAACTTTTTATTATTATCATTTAATCCTTTTATCAAATTATCTTTTGTCTTATCAATCTTAGTATTTATATCAGCTAAAAATTCTTGATCTATAATACCAATATAACTTTGACACCACGCTAAAGTATTAACTTTTGCATATTCAATAGCGTTATCTTTATTCATTTGTACAATTTCATAACTACTCATACTCTATTTTCCTTCTTTAAATATGTATTATAAACTATCAACCCAGGTCTCTAGTTGATTTCGTGCTGTAGTCAATTCTTCATTTATTTGTATATCACTTTTCACTTTGGTATGTTCCTTATCAAGATAAAAATCAATTATTTTTGATATATAAGATTTACCATTGACTAATTCATAATTATATTCTTCTGGTAAAGTAGAAAATTGATAATCTTTTGCAAAAGATATGTAAATGCAAGTAAACACTTTCTCATCTTTATGATAAAAATAATCTTTATTTTTTCCTATAAAATGCAAGGATTTATCTACTTTGGCATCTTTAAGGTATTCTTCTAAGTTGTCAATTGGTAATTTGTGTACCGGCCACAACAAGCCAACTTCATTATGCCCTGCACACGAAAACTTCGTTTCAAATCCCTTTTTATTTAACTTTGCAATTATATTTCTAATATCATAATCACAGTATATATAGTTTTCCAATTCATCCTTTATTTCAAAAGTTTCCTTATTTATAAATGATATTAATGCCATTTTACATCCTTTTTCCCTTCTAATTACAATTATAATCTACTAGTGAATCAAAGTCATCTATTATTTTTCACATAAAGATATTCATCATCTTTTATATAAGAAAAACTAAAGTTTATAAAATACTTATCTTATTTTAGTATTTTCTTATTTAAATCATTTATAAAAATATCGACATCACTAAATATTCTTTCTCTTTCATCAAATATTGTTCTATGATTTCCATTATAATCTTTAAATTGACAATCCAATTCACATTTATTATATATTTTTTCTTGCTCTTTAAATCTATCTTGCGTTCTAATTCCCAATTCCTTATTAACTATATTAACTTCCTCATCGTTGAATAAATCAAATGCTGCTAAATAATCGCCATTATCTTTAAATAGAAATGTTTGATTTAATTGATTACCCTGTTCATCAAACAATAATGTATTTTCACCTTTGTTGTTTTTATAGAAAATGCATTTATTTAAATCTTTATTATTAATAATAATACTCTTTATTTCACGTTTTCCATCTTCAGAATAATATAGAATATAAATAATTTTACTATTATCATCATAATCATTAATAAATGGTGTTAGATTTCCACATTCATCTCTAACTATACTTTCATTACCATTTTCATCAATGTAATGAATGTGATTAAATTTTGGCATTGCTGAATCAGATAAATCTTTTTTTCCAATATAATAGAAAAATTTTATTTTTTTAAATTCTTTCTCATTAAATTTTTCTTTAATATCAGATATACCTAATGGATATTTTAATTCTTTTCCATTTATTTCAGAAATTGGCATTGAGATTACTCCGCCTGTTCCTCCTGCAATAACCGCTTTAAATATTTCAGGATGTAAAAGGGCTAAATGGGATGCAAATTTTGCGCCTTCCGAATAACCTGAAATAATTACTTTTGAATCAACATTTATATTTTCATTTTTTAACACCTCTATTGCATACTCAATAATTGCTTTATGTTGATCGGCTAAGTCATTATACAAATACATGTAATTTTGAAATTTTTTGTCTTCTTCTTCTAAATTAAAATTATTATATAAACAATCTCTTCCTAAAAAATTAGGTCTAAATTTAGTAAATCTTGGAACATAAGGAATTACCATTGGATTACCATTTTCCAAACATAGATGAGTTAGCATCGGATCAATACTGCCTAAATCTTTTTTAGTTTTATCTATTAATTCTTCTATTGAATTACATTCGTTAGAAAAATCTGATGTCAAATTACAAGCATATATTATATTTGGATTTTCATTTAATTCTTTAGGCATTAAAATTTTAAACGGAAAATTAAACCCTAATTCAACATTTTCTGGCACATCAATATAATTAACTAGTATACCTCTAAAATTCATTTCTTTCATAATTTACTTTCCTTCCAACATGCAAACTGTTTCAACGTGATAAGTATTAGGAAACATATCTACTGGTGTTATCTCCTTAATTAAATAATCTTCTTCTAACTCTTTTAAATCTCTTACTAGAGTCATTGGATCACATGATACATAGATTATCTCTTTTGGATTTATTCTTTTAATATTGTTGATAGTCTTTTTATCTAAACCACTCCTAGGAGGATCTACAATTATTAAATCAATATTATTAAATCCATCTATATAATCTTCTACCTTACCACAAATAAATTTAATATTTTCTACATTATTAATATCTGCATTACTATTTGCGGCAATAACCGCATCCTCTATTACTTCTATTCCTACAACTGAAGTTGCAATATCAGATAAAAATATACCAATTGTACCTGTTCCACAATATAAATCAAGAATGTTATCATATTTTTTACCATATGTCATTCTTTTAACCTCATTATAAAGATTTACTGTATTAAACATGTTAACTTGAAAAAACGAATTTGGATATATTAGAAACTCTCTATCACCCAATTTCTCTTTTATAAATTGACCTTTTATTGTTTTGTTGTTTAATACTATAACATCTATCATAGAAAAGTATTCTAAAATCTTATCTTCTGATGAATCACCATTAATTATGAGCATTATATCATTATTAGAGTTAGTTCTTATAACAATGTTTTTTATTTTTTGATTATTCTTAATGAATTCTTTTATAGATTTAATTAAACTATTTACCTTGTCGTTCACAAGCAGACATTTTTCTATTTCAATTATATTATTACTTTTCTTCCCAAAAAATCCTAATTTATCTTTTGAAACATGCAATAAAATTTTATTTCTATATGAAAACTCTTTATCATAAATAATATCATTTATCTTTATGTCATTATTAAAATTTCTATTTATAAGTTCTTTAATTTTTGCAGTTTTATATTTTAGCTGCTCATTATATTCTAAATCAACTAAATCACATCCACCACAAAAATCACTATAAGGACAAGCATTTCTTCTAAATATAGACTCTTTTAATATATTTATTCTCTTAGCAATTGAATAATTCTTTTTGTCCTTTATTACTTCAATATCAACAATCTCATTAGGCAATGCATTTTCTACAAAAACAATTTTATTATTTATTTTGGCTATTCCTCTACCAAGATTATCTAATTTTTCAATTTTTATATTTTCTATTATCATAAAATTCTCCCAGATTTATTTTAACATATTTTTACTTATATTACATAATTAACTTCAATCAAACAATACTAATAATAATGGTGATAATATGAATAAAATAATAGAAAAAATAAAAAAAGATACTTATAAAAGTCCAGATATTGTATTTAGAAAACTAACTATTGATAAGAAAGAAATATATTTGGTATTCAGTGATGTTTTAACAAGTGGAAATTATATTAATGAATTTATTTTAAAAAAGATAACACTAATAAACAATTCAGACAATTTATTTTATAAAATTTACAATAATGTACCTGTTAATAATATCAAAGAAGTTAAAACTTATAAAGAAATTATCAATAGTATTTTCCAGGGCTTTTGTTTAATATTAATAGATGATAAATACTTGTTAGTAGAAGCAAAGGCTAAATTAGATCGTGGCATAAATAGTAGTGAAAACGAATTTTCTATAATAGGTCCCAATGATTCTTTTACTGAAAATTACAATAAAAATTTAGGATTAATTAGGAAAAGATTACGTTCTAATAATTTAGTAGTGAAAACTAATAATATAGGTTTAGAAAGCAATACAACAATAGGTATTTGTTATATGAAGTCAATTGCTGATGAAAGATTAGTTAATAGTATTGATGAGAAGCTCAAAAAAATAAACATAGATGGAATAATAGATACTGGATATATAAGAGAAATTTTATTAGATAAGGAAAGTATTTTCCCTACCGTTAATATTACTGAAAGACCTGATACAGTATCACAAGCTCTTCTTGAAGGGAAAATTGCTATTGTAGTTGACAACACACCCTATGTAATGATCATTCCAACATTTTTTATAGATTTTTTTCATACTCCAGATGATTATTATCAAAAGTCATTTAATATATCTTTTATTAGAATTATCAGATTTATTGCTTTTTTAATAGCTATTTTTTTACCAGGATATTATATAAGTGTTACAACCCATAATCCAGAATCTATTCCTATAAATCTACTAACCAACTTTGCATCACAAAGACTTGGCGTACCATTTCCTGGTTTTATTGAAGCTTTTATCATGATTATATGTTTCGAAATATTAAGAGAAAGTGATGCTAGAACGCCATCTAAAGTTGGAACATCAATTTCTATTTTAGGAGGATTAGTATTAGGAGAAGCTGCAGTATCTGCTGGACTTGTATCCCCTATTATGATTATAGTCATTGCAATCAGCATGATTAGTGGACTTTTGTTTACCTCAAATTCTCTTATTTATTCTATCAGATATTTTAGATTTTTAACTCTCTTGTTATCTGCCTTTTTTGGACTTTTTGGGATGTTTATTAGTATGATGTTATTAATTTCTAAGTTATGTAGTATTAATGCTTTTGGAATACCTTATACCGCCCCATTCGCACCTTTGATTAAAAGTGAATTACGCGATTCTATAATAAAATTAAGAAGTAAAAAACTAAGATTAAGGAATCCCCTTCTAGCGCATAAAAACTTAATAAGAGGAGAAAATTATGAAGAAAATTAAACTTTTAATATTACTTTTGATATTACTTTTTACAACTTGTGGGTGTCTTAATTATACAGAATTAAATGATATAGGAATTATTGATGCGATTGGCATTAATAAAAATGACGAAAACTATACAATAAGTATTAATATGCTTACCCCTACTGTCAAAAACTTAGAAGAAAGTAAAAAATATCAAGTTACTGCTGAAACACTTGAAGAAGCATTTGATAAGCTTTATTTATTAACATCAAAAGATATGAATTTATCACATTTAGAATTATTACTTTTAAATAAAAATTTAAATAAAGAAGACTTTGATAATATAACTAAATTCTTTTTAAACAGAGATGATTCTAGAAATACTTTTAAAGTATTGGTAGTAGATAATTATAATGAGGAAAAACTTTTTAAATTCAAATCCAATGATATAAACTATTTAATAGAAACAAATTCTAAAGAAGATGGCATGGTTATTACTAAAACATTTGATGAAATAGTAGAAGATATTTTAGATATACAAATAAGCTATATTCCACTAATTGATATAGATAAAGAAATTAAAATATTGGGTTATCAAAGTATATATAGTGAATCAAAAAAATTAGATTATTGGGAAAGTATAAGTTATAACTATTTATATAATAAAATTATTAAATGTAACTTAGTAGATAAAGACTTGAATATTAAAATCGACAAATCGCGTACTATTATGGAAATTAATAAAAATAAAATAACAATCAATATAAATAGTACCTTAACTAATTATGGAAAAGATAAAAATATAGAAACTATTTATAATGGTATTTTAAAAAAGAACTTAATCAATTTTTTAAGTTCTAATAATTTAAATTATTTTAAAAATATGATTAAAAAATATGATTTTAACTATTATAAAAACAACAAAATAAATAATATAGATTTCAAGATAAATATCAAAAGTAAATTAAATAAAGGAGCTATAAAGGATGAAAAATGAACAAGTATCATATTTTGAAATAGGAATTTTAATGACTTATTTATTAAAATCATTCATCTTAATCAATGGAATAAATGTCTTGATAAAGAATAGTATGAACGATTTAGTAATATGTTCAATTATCGGTATGATTGTAGGATATTTATTTATTTTATTATTTGGCATAAAAGGTAAAAATGATATTTTCTCAGTTTTATCTAATTCTTTTGTTAAACCACTAGCAATCATACTTAAATTAATACTTATAATAACTGTAACACTATTTTCTAGTTATCTTTTATACACGATTTCAATGTTTGTTAAAGCTTCTCTTTTAAATAATGTTGATGTCTTGCCTATTAGTATTTTACTCTGTCTAAGTATAGTATATTTAGTCAAGAAAGGCATATCATCAATTTGCAAAACAAGTCTAATATGTATTGGTATTTTTATATTATTAGAACTAATAACTATTGTTTTTTTATTACCTAATGTTAATTCCTTAAATTTATTACCTTTATTTTCAAATTCAGGATCAAATATTATTAAAAATTCAGCATTATATCTACTATTATCAATAACTCCTGTTTTTTTACTATCATGTATTAGTATTAAAGCTAGTGATAAAAATAAAAAATATATTAAAGTATGTTATTTTATAGCTAGTATATATAACATATTTAATATAATTTTACTCTTATCTGTAGTTGATGTTAAGCTAGCAAATATTATAGAATATCCAGAATTATTCATTTTATCAAAGATATCATTTTTAAAATTTTTTGATAGGATGGAAGGAATTCTATCATTTAAATTAATATTTGATTCGTTTTTCACTCTTGCACTAGCCTTTTTTTATATAGAAAAAGGACTAAATACAACCATAAAGAAACCCACTTATTCTAAAGTTATGTTTTATATATCAATAATTGTCATTTTGTTTTTGGCTAATTATTTAAAATTTAATAATTTATTTATCATCAATTGTCTTTTTATATTTTTACTTCTTAATTTATTTATCAATTTGTTTATTCAAATATTTAAACAAAGAACGAAAACCCTTTGATATTATTTTTTCTATAGTATTAGAAATATCATTTCCCATGTTAGAAACTTTATTATTATAGTTTTTATTTTTACTATCTAAATAATTTTTAATATCTATGTTTTTACCCTCACTAACATCTTTTTCAAATCTTTCAATTGCTTCATCAGTAAGCTTTCTTTTTTCTGACAATTCATATTCATAATAACCACTTCGCCCAGCAATTATCATGAAAAAAAATATTAAAACCAATATTATAAAAATAAATTTAAATATATTATTTGCTTTCATTATTCTCCTTTACATAACTTGCTATCGCATCAGCAACTACTAAAACAGAATTATATACTTCTTCTATTGTATTTTTATTTCCTCCAAATTCTATTAAAATACAATTAGGAGAAAAATCTTGATTATAAACTCCATTTACTCCTTTTCCCTTCTTTTTATATATTCCACGAGATAAGCTAGGATATTGTTTCTTTATTTTGTTATCAAGATATTCAATCATTTTAGCATTTTTTTCATAATCTTTATTTTCTAAGCCTAATAAAAATAAAATTTTAGCATAATTCTTACCATTGATTGTAGTAGTGGTTACACTTTTTTTTACAGAATCCCGATGTACATCTATAAAGTAATTCAAACTAGGATGTTCTTTTTTGGCGTTATTGAGGAACATTTTAGTTACCTTATAACTAGCTGCATATTTCCATTTATTTTTATTTAATACGTTAGTAACACTTGCTTCCTCCACAATAGAATTTATTTCATATTTTTTTAAAGTTTCACTTAACATATAGCTAGTTGTAGTAACAGTTGGAACAATATTATATGGCTGATTTTTATTGTAGGCATATTCCTCTTTATGATGGGTATTGTAAATGTAAATAATTGGATCTTTCTTATCCTCCTTCATTACTTTGGTTGCGTTAGAATTATTATTTTTAATGTTTGGTTTATTACCTTCTATATAAGTAATATTATTATATTGATTATCTAATATATATTTAAGAGAATGTTCAGTTTTATAACTACCAACATTGAAATAATCGATTTGGCTGTTTAAAACTTTTACTATTTTTTTATTAGAAAAAATGCCAGTGCTTTTTTCTAAATATTGAAACAGTTTAAACATCAATAATATTATAATTAATAAATATAAAGATATTTTTATTATTCTTTTCATACCATCACTCTATTTAATTATAATCATTGAATTTTAATTTTTTTGTCAAAAAAAAGAAAGAATCATTTCTTTCTTCTAGAACATACTAAGACTAAAACACCAAGTGATACAATAATTGCGAGTGTTAAATAATATTTAGTTAGAGAATCATCTTTTTTTGGTAATTCATCCTTGATTTGTAAGCTTTTTACCATACTATCTATTTCAGTACTATTTAAATTATCAGCATCTGATGATGATATTATAATATAGTAAATATAGTTTTGTGAAGCTAAGATATATTGAGTTTGGTAGATACTACTATCATACTTATCTTCAACTTTAAATGATGAGTTAACATTTACTTTAATAGCGTTGAATCCATTAATATCTACCACTTCAATATTAGATGCACTAATATTTACATTATCTTTAAGTTTAACAAAACTTGATTTTAGTTGATCAAGATATTTATTTTTAGTTATTTTATCATTTGTATATTCACTAAAGTCTATATTAGAAGAATTGTTTTCAACTTCAATTATAATTGTTGTTGATTTCTTATCATCTTTCTTAGTCCATGTATTTGATTTTTCATCTTTTTGATAAGTATCTGGAATACTTATTTTATACGCTTTATCCTCATAACCAAAAACTGTAATTGGATTAATCAAAATTAATGTGATAATTAACATAACTACTTTTTTCATACAATCACCATAATTATCCTAACACAATAGTAATATTTAATCAATTACTTTTACTTTATCATGTAAAACCCTGTTAATACCATTTGCGATTGTTAAACTAAGTTTTTCCATGACAAAATCAACTTCTTTTGGTGTTACCATCATATTATATCCAATTGGTGTTAATACTTCAAAAATTAATTGTTTAAATTCATTATCAGTTAAATTTCCTATTTCACCAAGTAATTTTTTTCGATCCGTTTTAGTTAAAAAATCTGTTTCTTCTTCTAAATAATTAATTGATGTTACTGGCTTTAATTTATTTTTAACGTTATTAATATTTTTTTTGCTGTAACTAAATTTTTTCATCATATAATTTATAGTGTCACTAACAATTGTTACAGCATCAACTACTGTTGGAACACCAATTGCTAACACGGGTACTCCTAAAGTAGAATAAGATAACTCTCCCCTATTATTTCCTATTCCACTTCCTGGAAAAATACCTGCATCAGTTAGCTGAATAGTTTTATTAACCCTTGATATAGAAGAAGAAGCAAGGGCATCAACTACTATGATAAAATCAGGATTTGTTTTTTCTATAACACCACTAATTATATCTTTAGTTTCTATTCCTGTTAATGCCAAAACATTAGGTTTAATAGCCGATACATTTCGATATCCATCAAGGACATCAACCCCATCTAAATCAAATAGATGTTTAGTAATTATAATCGAATCAATAACTTTAGGTCCCAATGCATCTGGTGTTGAATTAGCATTACCAAGACCAACTACCAAGCATTTATCACTATCCAAAATATTCATATATTTTAAAAAAGTCTTTAATTCATTAATCAATACTTTTTCAACTTTTTTTCTATTACTTATATCTGTCACATCATTAAAATTAATGGTTATATATTTACCTTTTCTTTTATTAAATAACTTTTCATTATCTTTATCTAAGTTTACTTCTTCTATAGTCAAATCATCAATTTTTCTTACCTTACTATCAATGCTTTTAATACTATTTTGACTAATATTTTCGATCAATAAATCTGTTCTAATTTGATATTTACTTAAATCAATTTCATGAGACATGTCATTCACCAGTATTATTATTTGCTATATTAATAGAAAATAAACAAATTTATTTGCTTTTTTTATTTTTTTTTGCTAGAATATATATAGTTTGAAAAAAGAGAGGTGAAAGTATGCCAAATATTAAAAGCGCTAAGAAACGTGTTTTAACAAATGAAAAAAAAGGAAAATTGAATAAAGCTCAAATTTCAGGTATGAAAACTGCAATTAAAAACGTAGAAAAAGAAGTTAAACATGGTAACAAAGAAACTATGACTGAAAAATTAAATGTTGCTATTAAAAATATAGATAAAGCTTGTTCAACTGGTTTAATTCACAAAAATAAAGCAGCTAGAGAAAAATCAAGATTAACAAAATTAAAAAACAATATGGAGTAATTTTATAATTACTTTTTTTTTGCCTTTTTCTTTACTTATAATTTTTCATTTGTTAAAATTAATTAAGGTGAACATATGAAAAAATTTATTAAATTTTTAATATTAATTGTTATATTAGGTACAACTTACTATTATAGACAAGAAATAAATACTTTTTATTTAGAACATTTTCAACCCCAAAAGAAAAATGTCACATTAAATGATAAAAATCAATATTATAAAGATGAATCTTATAATTATGTACAAACTACTAACGATTTTTTAGCAAAAGATAAACAACATTTATTAAATATTTATTATACTATTATAAATAGTGGAATAGATCATTTTACATTCTATTGTTCTAAAGAATATGAAAACTGCTTAAATGATGTTGTTGAAATTGCAAATAATAAAACTACTCTATCGAACATCAATAGCTTTGTACATCCATTTAATAGTTTTAGTAATATTGAAACAAAATATGATACTTTAGGAAAAATTACTATTAAAATAAATAAATCATATACTGAAGAGCAAATAAATGCTATTAATGATAAAGTTGATGATATTATAAATAAGGAACTTAAAAATATTAATGAAAAAAAAGAAATAGTGAAACTTGCACATAATTATATTATTAATCATAGTAAATATGATTCTGATAAAAGTGATAAAAATATCAACAATTATTTATCAAGTATAGCATACGGTCCATTACTACAAGGATATGGAATTTGTGGTGGATATACTGATGCTATGGCAATAATACTTGATAGATTTAATATTCCAAACTTTAAGATAATAAGTGAAAATCATATATGGAATGCTGTTAAAATAGATGGAAAGTGGTACCATTTAGATCTTACTTGGGATGATCCTGTTACTTCTGATGGATCAGATGTATTAGAATATAATTTCTTTTTAATAACTACTAAAGAATTAGAAAATTTAGAGAAAACACAGCATGTTTTTGATCAAAGTGTTTTTAAAGAAATGATTTAAAAAAATCTCTACTTAGAGATTTTTTAATTTGCTAACTGCTTCATCAAATGTTTTAGCAGATATTATTTTAATCTTATATCCATATTTTTTCTTTAGTTTGACACAATCATTATAATTATCACCATATGGTGCAATAAATACATCAGCTTTTGCTTTTACGGCGCCTTTTAATTTGTATTCTACTCCATCAATTTCTCCTACATTGCCATCAAAATCAATTGTTCCTGTACCAACTATTTTTTTACCACCTGTAAGGTTACTATTGGTAAGTTTGTCATAGATAGCTAAACTAAGCATAAGTCCTCCAGAAGAACCACTTTCATTTTCTTTAAATTTTAATTTAACAGTAGGATTAGTTTCATAACTATATAGTTGTAAAACTGATATACCTGTTATTTTTTCATTATCAATATTTTTTACAGTGATGAATGTTTCTATTTCTTTTCCCTTTCTATCAATGATTAAACTTAGTTTATCACCTACTTTATGATTTTTAACTAATTCTTTGTAATCATTCATTTCCTCTAATTTTTTATTATTAACTTTCAAGATAATATCGCCAGTTTTTACATTTGTATCAGCGTCATCATCTACGTAAATTACATAGAACTTTTTGTTATTTACTTTAAATTGATTACTTAAACCGGCTTTATCAAAAGCTGTTTTTATAGCGGATTGTTTAGAATATTCTAAATAAACTTTAGATCTAGATGTAATATCCTCTTCTGTTTCTCCACTATCCACTTGATATTCTTCTAAATCAACCTTACTCCAACTTGGAATAACATAGCTTAATAATACAGTAGGAATTGTTCCCTTTAGCTCAGTAACATATGCCATATTAAAACTACCTTTATTAGTTGCTTTAGAAGATATTTCAATACGATCATTAATATCAATAGTTCCACCAGATACCATTACAGTACAATTAAGAGGATAATTAACAAATACAAAAAGAGCTACCAAAAATAATAATTGTTTATAGTTTTCTTTTATAAATTTCTTTAATTTATCATATATTTTACTAATCATGTCATCACATCCTACTTAATTATAACAGAAAGAAAGATAATTATGAAAAAAAATCTTTATAATTCTATTATTATTATATCTTTAATATGTTTCTTAATACTAATTTTGACATATTCAAGTGCAGTTATAAGTGCTGCAATTATAGCTATTGATATATGGAAAAAGAACATTTTTACAACGTTATTTCCCTTTTTTGTTATTACAGATTTATTAATTAATTATGGTTTAGTAGACATATTAGGTAAATTAACAAAAAAGATAACAAAGAAATTGTTTCACCTACCAGGAGATGCATCTTTTGTTATTATTGGGAGTATGTTTTCTGGGTTTCCAAGTAGTTCTAAATTAATCAAAGAATTATTAGATAAGAAAAAAATAACAATTAGTGAAGCTGAATATTTACTTAGTTTTACCCATTTTTCAAATCCGTTATTTATTATGGGTGTAGTTGGAGGAATTGTTCTCAAAAGTAAAGTATTAGCACTTGTTATTTTAATATCACACATAATTGGCAATTTTATAATATCTTTCATCATTAGAGGAAAACATTCTTTTAGATATTCAGAAGAGGATGAAACAAAAATATCACGCAAAGAAAAAAATAGCAACTTTATTACTATTCTAACTAATTCAATATTAAAAGCTATAAATACATTGATATTGTTATTAGGGATTATAACTACATTCTTAATAATAACATCAATAATAGAAAAAACATTTAATATAAATTGCTTTTCATTAACCATTATAAGTGGGCTTTTGGAAATCACCCAAGGAATCAATAAATTATCATTATTAAATATTTCTCAATTAATGAAAGCAACTATTATTACTTTTTTTATATCTTTCGGTGGTATATCAATACATTGTCAAGTCATGAGTATTTTAAGTGATTATGATATAAGCTATAAAAACTACTTATTTTCTAGAATATGTCATGCCTTAATATCTAGTACTATTACCTATCTAATAATATATTTATTTTTTACTTAGGATACCAAGTAGTAGTTAAATAATCTCTACTGATTTTTTTGCCATCCTTATAAGTAATTAAATAAGTTTTATATCCTTTTGGAGCAATTTGAACAGACTCTGTTTCATATGTTTTTCCTTCTTTTGCTTTATCATTTGACCAAAATTCAATTGTTAAACTGCCTCCATTAACATAAGCTGATATATATATTGGATATTTATATGTGTTTTTAAATCTAAAATTAACTGTACTTCCTCTACTGTTTGCAGCAACAGTCGCATCTAGTCCTCCTTTAACATATACCATTTTATAAGCATGAGGATACCTTTCTATTGTTTTTAATCCAGCAAGAAGCTGAGTATTATAAATAGTTGATGCTACTTGACACACACCATTGCCCATTACTCCATCATAATAAACATACCCTTTTTTATTGTATGGTCCAGCAAATTTATAGAACGAAAAAATTTCTCCTGGTTTCAATATTACTCCATCAAGACTTTTAGCCGCATTTTGAAGGTTTTTAGCACGTGAAACCTTATCATTAAATTTTGTTGTAAAACTAGAAACTTTAATATTAATTACTTGTAAATCGCTTTCAACTCCCTTTTGTTGTTTACCCATTAATTTAACTTCATACTTATCTGAAGAAGTATTTAAAGCCTTTACAATTTCTTCATAAGTTTCATCTACATTAAGTTCAAACGAAGATATTGCCTTTTTGTATGTAAGGTTTCTTTTACTATCCATAACTAACTTGCCATTTGAAGCCTTACGGTCTATTTTGTTTTTCAAATTATTTAAAAATTTATAAACTGAATCTTTATCATAATCGAATTTGTAATTAAACACCTTTTTATGATTATTAAAAACTATATCAATCTTTTCAAAATAATTTGAATTATGACTATAAGATAAAACTTCATTAGATAATTTATCCTTGTTTATACTAATGCCAACATCTTTAAAGGAATATTCATATTTATTATCAGATTCTGTAAATGTAATTTTTTGACTTTCAATATTGTTTTGGATTTCTAATATAGTTTTATCCAAATCTTGTTTATTCATGGTTGAAACATCTTTATCCCTAATAAATACATTAGGATATACCCTATCACTATATTTAGATATACTCTTATAAAAATAAATAAATAAAGATAAATATATTATTACTACTAACAACGCTGAAACCACAATTATTGTTGCAACGCTTTTTGCATTTAGTTTTTTCATATCTTCCACCTATTTTAAAGTATAAATTATTATAAATATTAAAGCAATATTAAAAATTCATCATTTACATTTATTTACAAAAAAAAGAATTTAATCTAAAAATTCTTCTTTGACCTCTTTATCAATTTGTTCTTCTACCTTTTTATCATCAACAGCATCTTCAATCTCTTCCCAATCATCATCATCGTCTGTTGCCTCTATTCTAACTTTAGTATCTCCAACGATTTCAATGCCTAAATCCTTTTCTATAGTATATATAATTTTACCATCAGATATATCTGTTTTAACACAACTTGGTTGATTTAGACTTCTTATAATTATTTCTTCATTATTATCTAAATTATCAAAGGCATTTCCTTTTGGAGATTGTACAACTTCCTTATACGTATCACTTCTTCTCACTACTTCTGTTTTAGTATCATTTAAGCATGAATACCAAATATTTACATCATAGCTTCCTTCTATTACTATATTGTTGTTTTGTTTATATCCTTTAAAAGTATGATTGATTACCCAACATCCTAAAATAGTAGTTGGTACAATTTCAGGAGTTATTGAATTAGTAGTTGTAAAATGTTTTCTTCCTTTACCAATAACTGCCTTTGTAACTATTTCTCTATAATTAGCCATTTAATATCCTCCTCATTCTAATTTATGCAAGGATATCAAAATTAGTTCAAAATACTATATTTAATTTAAAATTTTTGATATTTCTTTCTCTAGAGATTCTTTAATTATCTGAAAAGTATTATTAAGTTCATCTTGGCAATTGCTATATTCAGTATAAATAGGATAATTGTTAAGTTTTTTCAAATTTTTAGTAATCTTATCATTAAATGCCTTTTTATCTGAATAACTAGTAGAATTTACTATTTTCTTTTGTAGTAATTTTACCTCATTAATTAATGTCATGATTTCAGTATCTTTTAACATCAAATCTCTTAAATACAAATAATTATTGTATTCTTTACTGTTTTTAATAGTATCTATTAACGAATCAAAATCTTTTTTTATATCATTCATTTAGCATTCCATCCAAGCTCCATGTTTTAGCATCAGTTACTTTTACTTTTACTATTTGACCTATTAGATCTTCGGCTCCATTAAAGTTAATTAATTTATTAGTATCAGTATATCCATATAATTTTCCTTTTTCATTTTTACCTTCAACCAATACATCTACTACCGTATCTAACATTTTTTGATTACTAATCAAGAAATATTTATTTAATTTATCATTCAATTTATATAATCTTTGTTCTTTTTCTTCCAAAGGAACTATATCTTGAAGTTTCGCAGCTGCAGTTCCTTCTCTTTTTGAATATATAAATGAAAAGGCATTATCAAATTTACATTCATCTACTAATGACAAGGTTTCTTCAAAATCTTCTTCTGTTTCATTAGGAAATCCAACAATAATATCTGTAGATATCGAACAATTAGGCATCTTATTTCTTATTTTATTAAATAAAGTCAAATATTCTTCTCTTGTATATCTTCTACCCATTAGTTTTAAAATCCTACTAGATCCGGATTGAACTGGAAGATGTATATAAGGCATTATATTTTTGTGTTTTGCAATAACATCAATCATTGAATCAGTAAAGTCCCATGGGTGTGATGTAACAAATCTAATGCGAGGAATATTAGTTTTACTAACATCTTCTAATAAATTATCTAGCCCATATTCTATATCTAAATCTTTACCATAAGCATTTACATTTTGACCTAATAACATTACTTCTTTATAACCAGACGCTACTAATTCTTTTACTTCATTAATTATATCTTGAGGTTGTCTACTTCTTTGCTTTCCTCTAGTAAATGGTACAATACAATAAGTACAGAATTTATCACAACCATATATAATATTGACATATGCTTTATAATTATTTGCTCTTTTAACCGGAATATCTTCTATAATATTTCCTTCTTCACTATAAACTTCAATTACTTGATCATTATTTTTAAAGTTTTCTAAAAGGATATCAGGTAATCTATGCATATTATGTGTTCCAAATACAAAGTTTACATATTTATACTTTTTTAATATCTCATTTGTAACTTTTTCCTCTTGAGCCATACAGCCACATAATCCAATAACTAAATTAGGATTAGACTCTTTTAAATGCTTTAATCTACCAAGCATACCAAAAGCTTTATTATGAGCATTTTCTCTAATACTACATGTATTTAAAAGAACTAAATCTGCGTTTTCATAATCATTTGCCTCAGTAAATCCCATTTCTTCTAGCATAGCTTTTAAATTCTCAGAATCATGTTCATTCATTTGACATCCATAAGTTTTTACAAAATAAGATTTACCTACTCCAAGATTTTTACTATTTATATTAGTTTTATATAATTCAGTTATAACTTTTTCTTTATTTCTTTTCTTTGCATCTATATAATTAGGTAATTGCATCTAAATCACTTCTTTCTTTATAAATTATACAATATTTTCATCTTTTATCAAAGAAAAAAGTGCCTAAGCACTTTTTAAACGGCATGAACTACATCATTAATAATTTCATCAAGACCTACCTTTTTATTATTAATTAATTGTTCCTTTATATATTCAAAGTTTTCTTTAATAATCTTAATTAACTTTTCCATATTTGGTAAAAGTGTTTTATTATACAAATTATCAATAATAATTTCTAGATTTGTAAGTTTAGTATATTTTCCATATTTATTTGTATCAACATATGTATCATATAAATTTTTAAATGATACAACGTCAATATTATTAAATCTTTTATCTTCAAGTACTTTTATTGTAGTATAAATATAATTATCATTGATAGCTTTATCTAATATTGTTTGTCCTTGATTATTTTTTAAGTTTGGCATAAAATTTTTGTTTTTAGCCAAAGCTTTAATAATTTCTAAAACTTTTACATAATTGATTGAAACTAATATATGAGCAAAAGTATCACCATCATAGTTTTGATGGTTTACATCAAAATCTTTTCTTTTCATGTATTTTAATACAATTTCATATTGACCTTTTTTTAATAATTTCATTAGTAAACTATCACCATGGTCATCACATATATTAATATCAACTTTTTTCTTGCTTAATAATTTGTCCACTAATTCAAAGTGACCTTCTTTAACAACCTCAAATATCAGGGATGGTTCATCACTACATGCCAACATCGTTTTTGATTCATCATAAAACATCTTAAATACACCTCTTATTTCGCGTGACAGTTATGTATTTTAGCATATTTATCGATTTTTGTCAAATTGTGAAGGTATAGATAGAAAATATACTAGTCACTATTTTACATTATATAGTGTCCTAATTTATAAGATTTAATACAAAAAAGCTAGAAATTATTTAAAATTTCTAGTTTAAAAGTTCTTTATTAGCCAAGGTAATTGATTTTATCAGCATCAAATGATCCATACCAGCTAGCATCATGTTGCCCGCTACCAACATGAAAAGCTGTACAATCACTCTTATTTTTCTTTACGGTAATATCTGTCAATAAATTTCCACTAAAAGCACCCCTACCAATTGTTGTTACACTTTTAGGTATAACTAAACTTGTTATTTTATTATCAAGAAAGGCATTATAACCAATAGTTTTTATATTGGCAGTATTATCACTAGCTCCTTCAAATGTTAATTTCGATATATTATTTACGCCAAATGCCCAACCACCAATTTCTTCAACGCTAGCAGGGATTATGACTTCTCCTGTTAGTTTATAATCATTTTTTTCGTTATCAAATGCCTGTACACCAATATATTTCAAAGTAGAAGGAAACTTAATACTAGTTAAATGAGAAAAGCAAAATGCACCTTCTTCAATTCTTTCTAATCCTTCATTCAGTTTAATTGATTCAAGAGGTTTATCTGCAAAACTATCTACCTTAATAGTTTTTAAATAAATTGCACCAGATAAATCAATTTTGTTTGATACTAATGGTGCTTCTTCAACGTTTCCAGTCGCAAGATCAAGATAAAAATTAACATACCCTGCATCAGATGGAATTGACGTATCTCCAGGCTTATAAAATATTATCTCTGAAGGATTAAGGTCATCAAAAATTATTGAATCACTAGGCAAAGCCTTTATTTTGGATACTATATCATCATAGTTTTGTGTATCAAATATAATAATACCATCTTTCCCACCATCGTTATCAAATAATTGTGCAATATTATATTTTTCAAATGAGCCTTTAGTTATTGCTTTTATTTGTTTTCCTTCGCTATTTGTAGAAGGTACAACTAAATAACCATCAGAATCTTTTTTTGTTTTTGACTCATTATATGCAATTATGGTTCCATCGTTATCAAGAGTAAAGTCTGGAGTCTCATCACTTGGAATATCTATACTTCCGCCACCACTAGTACTAAATCCAGCTTGATTAAATATTAATTGAAGAGTAAGCTCACAAGTCATATTAGTTAATGATTCTAATTTTTTATCTTTATCAAAAGTTATTTTAAGAGAAAAATCCTTTTCTTTTTGAGAAGCTAGTTCAAAGCCTTTTTCAATTCCTATTTCTTCAATTGTAAAGTAATTATTATTTTCACTACTTATCTGCTTTTTTATATCAGTAAGAATTGCATCTATTGTACCTGCATTCTTTATTTTGATATTATAAATAATAAATTCCCCTGGGGCATTAAAGTTAACCGTAGTATTCGCACTTAACCTATCAGAATTTATTCCAAAAGTACCATTTTTAATTTGAGCACCATCAGTTGGTTCAGCGATACTTATATCTTGAATATAGATATTAAAACTACCTGATATCTTTGCAGTAGTATTGATATTCAATGTCTGAGAAAGTATTGCATATCCAACTCCCATAATCACTAGTAAACAACAAAGTATTCCTATAACAAGTCTCTTTTTATTCCTTTTTACCATTTTCTTACACCTTCCTATTTTATATATTTATAGTAACATAAGTTTTAAGCTTTTTCAAACAAAAACCAAACTCAATCAATAGTTTGGTTTGTTAATTTTTTAACTTGGATCATACACTACTGTAGCGCTTCCATTCCAATTTGCTCCTAAAGTTATTCCAGTACTATCAGATCTTTTTATTGTTATTATTGTAAGATTTGGATTTTGATAAAATGCACTTGAACCTATTGTTGTTACATTATCTGGTATTGTAACTTCTGTTAGTAGATTAAAAGAAAATGCATATGAACCTATTGCTGTCACACTATTTGGTATTGTTACGCTTGTTAACTGGTTACTATAAAATACATATGAACCTATTGTAGTCAAGTTCTCAGACAACTGTATACTTGTTAACTGATTATTAGAAAATGCACTTGAACCTATTGCTGTCACACTATTTGGTATTGCTAATTCTGTTAATTGATTATTACTAAATCCATCTAAAGTTTTTAATTGACTCGGATTTTCTGCAGTGTTTTCAATTGTTAATTTTGATATTTGATTACTCTGGAATGCACCATGACCTATCGTTGTTACGCTTGATGGTAATTTAACTGATGTCAATCGGCAATAACTAAAAGCATAATCTCCTATTGATTCTAGTGAATTTGGAAATTCTATTGAACCTGATAATTCACTATTTTCAAATGCACTTTCACCTATTCTTTTTAATCCTTCATTTAATTTTATACTTGTTAATGGAGCATCCAAAAAGGTGTCATAACCTATTTTTTCTAAAGATGTTGCTTGTGTTAAATCTATTTTCTTAAACTGAGATACAGAGTCTTCCAATTCTCCTGTTTCTAAGTTAAAATAACTTTTTTCTACATCTTCAGCATCCGTTGGTATTTCCTTCTCTTTAGTCCAATATATTGTCATACTTCCCGATCCAGAGCCTGATCCACTTCCTGATACTTTTACTATATCTGGATTTATTAAGTTATTTAATTTCTTCATCTCTGGCTTTAAGTTTTTTACTGCCATTGAACTTGAACCACTACTATAACTTCCTGATCCATAACCAGACCCACTTCCATCTTCATTCATTAGTTCTTCTACTCTTGCTTTTATTTCTAAGTATTCTTCTTCTGTTGCAGCATCAATATAGCATTCATCATAATCATAAACCATTGTGATATTTGATTTCGCAAATGATGATCTATCTATTGAAGTTATTGTTTTTCCTTCACTATTGGTTGCTGGTACTATTAAATATCCATCATTTTCTGTTATCTTGGATGAATTGTATGCTACTATCTTTCCTGTATCATCTACTGTGAAGTCTGGTGCATTTGGATCATCTGTTGTTCCTCCACCTCCACCTGATGTGTTTGATGTTTTTTGTACATAGTTCATTGATATTGTAAATTTATATTCTGTATCTGGACTTGGTAATTCTGTTAAGTTTTTATCTTTATCAAATGTTATCTTTAATTGAAAACTTAATTCATTATTAGCTAGTAAATTAACTCCACTAAAGGTTGGATTGTTTTTTAGATTCTTTGTTCCTGTTCCTAGTCCTATTGTTTCTACATCAAAGTTATCTAAGTTTGCTTCTGTTGTTAAGTTTATATTTTTTAATTCTGCATCTATATTCCCTTCATTCTTTACTACTATGTCATATAGTGCATATTCACCCGGTTCATTAAAGCTTACACTTGTTGTTGCGGTTAATTTATCACTACTTATACTTGATGTTGCTTTTGTTGTATCTATTATTTTACCTGTATCTGTTTCTGTATTTAGGTCTGCACTATCTATGTATATCTTCCATTGTCCTGTGACATTTCCTGTTGTTGTTACTTTTAATACTTGTGATAATGCTGCATATCCTATTCCCATAAATACTAACATACAACATAGTATTCCTATTGCTAGGTTCTTACCTTTTCTTCTTTTCATCATAAACTCCTTTACTATCTTATACATATATCATACCCCCCCCCCCCCGATGCATTTTGGCAAGAAAAAAATCAAGCAAATAATTTGCTTGACTAATATCAATATGGTGACCTGTACGGGATTCGGACCCGTGAATCTCGCCTTGAGAGGGCGATGTGTTAAGCCACTTCACCAACAGGCCATTTAGCAATACCTTTTTCAGATATTGCTATTATAACATATTATTTTTTTACTTACAATAATTTCTTTAAACTTCAAAAAGACTTAATTGACTTGATTCTGGTAGATCATCAAGAATTTTCATAGATTTCATCTTATCAACTAACGTTCCTGAAACTTTACATCTATTTTGTAAGTCCTCTATGCTTAAGAAATATTTCTTTTCTCTTTCTTTAACTATATTATTAGCTACTGTTTCACCAAGTCCATCAATCGATGAAAATGGTGGATATATAGACATTTCATCCTTAACATTCCAAATAGTTGCATTACTTTTATCAAGTTCTATTGGGACAAATTTAATTCCTCGAGCAGTTGCTTCTAAACATACTTTTAAACTTTCTAGTATACCCATTTCTTTATTAGTAGCTTCATATCCCTTAAGTTGAATATCTTCTATTTTGGCTTTTATTGCATCATATCCTTTTATCATAGTTTCTACATCAACATCTGTTGCTTTTGATGTTAACCATGAAGCATAAAAATATACAGGCATATGAACTTTATACCAAGCAATTCTAAAAGCACTTATTACATATGCCGCAGCATGAGCTTTTGGGAACATGTATTTAATCTTTTGACAAGAATCAATAAACCAAGGTTCAATTCCTGCATCTTCCATAGTCTTTCTATGTGTCTGCCATGTCTCAGGATCTTTACTTGCTCTACCTTTTCTTACAAATTCCATTATTTTGAAAGCTTTAATTGGTGCCACTCCATGATACATCAAATAAACCATGATATCATCACGACATCCAATTACTTCTTTAAATGGTACTACATTATTTTTAATAAGTTCTTGGGCATTACCAAGCCATACATCGGTTCCATGGGAAAGTCCCGATATTTTGACAAGTTCAGCAAAAGTTGTTGGCTTTGTTTCATATACCATGCTGATAGTAAATGGCGTACCAAATTCTGGTATACCCAACGTTCCTGTAGGACACATTATTTGCTCATTTGTAACACCTAAGGCTTTTGTTGATGTAAATATACTCATGGTATCTTTATCATCCATAGGAACTTTTAATATATCTGTTTTAGTAAGGTCTTGTATCATACGAAGTTGAGTTGGATCAGAGTGACCTAAAATATCCAATTTTAACAAATCTTCCTCTATTGAGTGATAATCAAAGTGAGTTGTTCTCCAAGCACTGTTTATATCATCAGCAGGAAACTGAAATGGTGTAAAATCTGAAACTTCCATATAATCAGGAACAACTACTATTCCTCCAGGATGTTGACCAGTTGTTCTTTTAACACCCGTACAACCAGCCGCTAAACGTTCTACTTCAGCTGTACGCATTTCAATATTTTTATCTTCACAATACCCTTTTACATATCCGAATGCTGTCTTATCTGCAACTGTTCCTATTGTTCCTGCACGATAAACATTATCAACACCGAACAATACTTTTGTATATTCATGAGCAGAAGCTTGATTCAAATCTGAAAAGTTCAAGTCAATATCAGGAACTTTATCAGCATTAAATCCTAAGAAAGTAGCAAAAGGCATATCTTGACCGTCTTTATATAAATACTCGCCACAATTTGGACATTTTTTATCAGGCAAATCAAATCCACTAGAATATTCACTACCTAAAGCATTACCATTATCATCATCAAAAATACTTGTCTGACACTTTAAGCATCTATAATGTGCTGGTAATGGATTAACTTCAGTAATTCCCATCATTGTAGCAACGAAACTAGATCCAACCGACCCACGGGAACCAACTAAATATCCATCGTCATTTGAATGTTTTACCAGCCTTTGAGCAATTAAGTATATTGGATCGAATCCCCCACCAATAATTCCACCTAATTCTTTTTTTACTTTTTTATTAAGAGTATCATCGTTTAATTCTCCGTCATCATCACTCCATGTAGATTTTAAATATTCTCTCAATATGTTTTTTACATTGTCGAATCCTGATATTATGGCATCATGTACCATACTAAACACTTTCTTATTAAACTCATTTTTATCTATATTAGGGAAATCATGATTAACTTTATCACTAAAACATTTATATACAATATCGCCATACAATTCTTTAGCTATACGTTCTTCTATATTATATGGAAGTGGATCACCATACCAAGAAGCAGCTTTAGAATAGACTAAGTCAGCCACAACCCTTGGGCAATCCAAATATGATGTTCCATCATCACTTTTAACTCTTGGAGAAAAAGGAATTCCTTTAGTGTCGATAATTACTTCTATTTCCTCTACCATATCCAAAATTTTGTTTGTATTAGTAACTACTATTTCATATGCTAAATCTTTTCCTAAAAATTCAAAGTCTTTTAACATTTCATTAGTTGTCCTAAAATGTTGTGATGGAATGGATGTAATATCACGTTTAGCTAATGGATGTCTACCACCGCCAGGAACCTTTTGATTAACAATAATTTCTCTGAAAATTTTATCTTCTCTATAAAAATGATGTACATCTCCAGTTGCAACAATAATCTTACCTGTATCTTTTGTTGCTCTAATTATTTTACTTATATGACTTTGAACTTCAAGTTCATTTTTAAAATCACTTGTTTGAATCAAATGACCATATACCTCTGGAGGTTGAACTTCAACATAGTCATAGAAATTAATTATATTAGTAAGTTCTTCTCCTTCTTTACTTCTTGCTTGAATAAATACTTCCGATTCATAACATCCACTGCCTATTATTATACCTTCTCTTAATTCTTCAAGTTTACTTCTTAAAATTCTTGGCGTTTTATAAAGATATACTGTATTCGCTAAAGAAATAATTTTAAATAGATTTTTCAAACCTTTCTTATTCACAGCTATGGCATTAAAATGAAAAGTGCGACCAAATTTATGGATTTCATCTTTTGGTATTAATTTTTCTAAATCATTAATTGTATCATAGTTTTGTGCAATTAATTTTTGAAGCATTTTACTAAAAACATATGCTGTACCTTCAGCATCATAATCAGCTCTATGATGAGCATCCTCTTCCCATGGGACATTATACCTTTTAACAAGCGCAGATAAACTATGTCTTGCATAAGCTTGATCTATAATTCTAGACATTTCTAGTGTATCTAAAACGGTATTACTAAATTCACCTAAATCATACTTTTTCATTGCCATTGAAATAAAAGAAATATCAAATTTTGCATTATGGGCAACCATAGGTAAATCACCTGCCCATGATAAAAATCTTTTTGTTACTTCTTCTTCATTACTGCAATCCTTAACCATATCATCAGTTATACAAGTAAGTTCTGAAATATGATCAGGAATATGATATCCTGGATTAATTAATTCATCAAATCTATCAATTATTTCACCATTTTTAATCTTAACCGCTCCTATTTCAATCATTTGATCTCCACCAGCAGCATTAAATCCCGTCGTTTCTGTATCGAAAACAACATAAGTTGTACCTTCAAGAGGTAAATTAGTTGGTCTTACAACTACATTTACAGTATCATCAACTAATGTTAGTTCCGTTCCATATAATCCTTTAAAATGTTTAGAAGGATCTTCTATTTTTTTATTATAGCCTTTTATTATTTGATAAGAAATAGGAAAAGCCTGACAACCATTATGATCCGTAATAGCTACGCCTCTATAACCCATTTCTATTGCGTTACTAACCAATTCACAAGTATGCTTTCCAAGATCAAGTTTTGTAACTCCATCCATTTGACTCATCATTGTATGAGCATGAAGTTCTACTCTTTTAACTTCAGCATCATCAACAATTTTTTTAGTTCTCTTAGCTTCTATTTTATTAATATCTCTAATATTTAAAACAGTTTCATTTCCAGAATACTTATCAATTTTAGTACTTCCTCTAATTTTTAACCATGAACCAACTTTACAATTTTTCTTTAAATTAGAAAATTCTTCATCATCACGAGAAAAGACTTTACAATAAATACTATCAACATAATCAGTTAATTTAATTGTTAAGATTTTAAAGGCCTTACTAGCTGGTTCAAATTCTTCTGTTCCAAAGACTTCTCCTTCTATTGTAATTGATTCTTCTTCTCCTATGATGCTTTTAATTGATACTGCATTATCATTGATGACTCTTCCCTTAATGGTATTTTCATTAACTTCTTTTTTTTCATACTTAGGTTTAAAAGGTTGTTTTGTATTTTTTACTTCATTATTTATCATTGGTGATTCTTTTTTTTGTGGATGCTCTATTTTTACTTTTAAAGATTCATTAATATCATTTAATATTTTTTCATGTTCATCTTTATCCATAGTAATATCTAAATTAATATCAAAGCCTCTCATAGTTAAATATTTTTCTATACGTTCTAAATAATTATCTAAAAGATTCTTTTCATACTCTTGAGATACTTTAATATAATATTTATTATCATCTATCATTAAACTATTTTCAAACATAGTTAACATAAACTTTTCTTTGGAAAAGTAATTAATAATATCTTTATAATATTCCAAAAGCATTTCATTATTTATTGCATTTACTTTTATATATACATATACTTTATCAATATTAAAAAAATCTTTAAAAGATTTTTCTAAAGCAGAATATACTTCTAATGATAAATTGGTTTCATTATAAATACAAACTTTAAGATTATCTTTATCAAGTACAGCCTTTAACATTTTGGCATTCTTAAATTCATCAAAGTACTTTAAATCAAAGTTAATTTGTAATAATATCTGTTTTAGTTTTTGATCCATAAGTCCTCCTAAATTCCCAAATTATCTAATCGTATAATATATCTTTGATTATTACAGCAAAAATCTATAAAGCCATATAAAGCAACTGTTTTTAATCCTCTTTCAATTGTATATTTATCTAAATCAAAAGCAATCTGATCTCGCATCATGTAAGTAACTAATTCTTCCCTATCACATCCCAAATACATAAGAAAATATGGATATAGTTGTCTTCTTAATAATCTGAGTTTTTTGTTTCCTTCACTATATTTACTAATACCACTTACTCTTGTATAAAGTTCATTGTTTATAGCCAAATCTAAAACAGCTGAAACAATCTCACTATTTTCTTTTTGAAATTCACCCATTTCATATTTTACTATTGTATAAATTATCTGCATCAATATTTTAAGAATATTATTACTTTCTTCTTTTCTACCCCATGCTATATTTTTTTTAGGATTTGATTTTATATATTCAACAACATCAATACTGGGATTAACAACAATTACCGAATAAGATAACTCATCTTTAAATCTTAAAATGTCATTTAAATTTTTATTTATCAACTTCTTATTTTTATCCCATTCTTGAAGAAGCTTTTGTCTATATTTTTCGGTTTCTTTTTTTATTTTTTTAAATATTTCCGTTTCAAAAACAAGATTATATATTGTATCATCATCAGGTATAAAATCTTTTGTATATTTAAGTATTTCAACATTTTCTCTTTGCATAGAAATGTATTGTTTTTGATGATTTGTCCAAAATTTTTCTTTGATAGTTTGTACTTCCTCACAAAATGATGGTCTAAAAAGCAAATACCATGCGATTAAATAATCATTAATAATAAATTCTATATTCATAATATCACCACTTAACTATAAATAATATAACATAATTAAAAATCTTTTTAAATATTTAAAATCAATTAATTACATTTTTTCTAATATATAAATAGGTTGTGTTTAATACGATATATAGAGGTAATGCAATTAATATTCCAAAGAAGCCTAAAATAACTCCACTAATAAAAACAAAAAATATTGATAAAACAGGATCTATATCATTAGTTTTATTAAAGACCTTTGGAGAAATAATATATCCATCAATAATTGGAAATATAATACATATTAATATAGTTAAATATAAAAGTTTAGTCGAACATACAGATGCTAAGATAATAGCTACAATATTAGTAAGTAATCCTCCAAAATAAGGTACAACACTAGTTAGTGATGCTAATAACGCTAATAAAAGCCAATTAGGATGATTAATTATTTTATATATTAATATATACTCAAATAATTGTATAATAATAAATATTAGAAAGCCTTGTAAATAATTTTGTAATTCACTATCAATTAATTTAATATAATTTAAAACTTTTATATTAATTTTTGTAAGCAATTTATATCCTTTTTTTCTTATTTTTTCCATATCAAAAAGCAAATAAATAGAAACAATTGCTGTTATAATTATTTTTGTTACGATATCAACCGATGTTGTAACTATGCTTATAAAACCATTAGATACATATTCTCCAATATTAGTTAATAATTTATTAATCAATAAATTAATTATTTTATCTAATTCGTCAAGGTTAATTAAAAATTTTTTAGAAATATTATTAACTATTTCATCAACAATATATGGTAGTTTTAACATTTCATTATAAACTGTGGGGATCGTATAAAAAAGCATCAATATAATTATTGATAAAACGGAAATTATTACAATTACAGTTGCTACTTTACTATTAATTCCTAGCTTTTTTAACCATTTAACTACAGGATAGAGAGAATATGCAATTATAAAAGCAATTAAAAACGGTAATATAAGAGAAAAAGCTCTTAAAATCACCGTTTTCCAAAAGTTAAAGGTATTAACCATCAAAAACATCATAATTATAATTATTAAAAGATTAACTAAATTATAATTTAATTTGTTTTTTAGCATTAAACCATTACCTTTCTATAATTATTGTAATTGGTCCATCATTTTCAATATTAACTAACATTTCAGCTCCAAATATTCCAGTTGCAACATTAATATGTTCTGCTAGTTTTTTATTAAATGCATTATAAAGAGGTTCTGCTTGTTCACCACCTAGTGCATTTATATAACTTGGTCTATTTCCTTTTTTTGTATCAGCATACAAAGTAAATTGAGAAACTGACAATATTGAACCAGAAACATCAAGGACACTTCTATTCATTATACCGTTTTCGTCATCAAATATTCTTAAATTCAATATTTTTTTTACCATATAATCAATTTTTTCCTCATTATCACCTTCTGTAAAACCAACTAATAAAGTTAAACCAAAAGGTATTTCACCAACTATTTTGTTATCTACTGAAACACTTGATTTCTTACTTCTTTGTATGACTACTTTCATTTTATAAACCTCACTACATTTTTAATATATTTTATATTGTTTAATTCAGACATAAATTTATTTAATTGTTCTACACCAGTAACATGTAAATCAACTTCATATGTAAATTCGTCTCCTTTATTTACCGTTTTAATGCTATCGACATTAATATTACTAGCACTAGCTTTTTGAACAATATCCATCATTGTTTTATTATTGAACTCAGAATAAATTACTATTGTCGTTAAAAATTTACCAGTTGTTTTCCCATTCCATCTAATGTTAATCATTCTATTATCCATATAATCTAAGTTATGACAGCTTTTCCTATGAGCACTAATACCATTACCTTTAGTAATATATCCAACTATATCATCACCTGGTATTGGGTGACAACAATTAGCCAAATTAACTCTAACCTTTTCTATTCCCTCAACTATAATATTGTTATCCATGGAAATGGGTATTATTTTAGGTTTTTGTTCAACTTCCGGTTTTTCTTTTTTAATTACAAGATTAATTATATAATTAGCACTATATTTGCCATTACCTATTGATAAATATAATTCTTCTAAATCATTAAGCTTTAACTCTTTAATAATCTTTTTAATATTCTCATCAGAAAGGAATTCATTAAAGACAAGTTTTTGCTTACGCATTTCTTTTTCTAGTGATTCTTTTCCTCTATCTATATATCTTTCTTTTTCATTTTTAGTAAAATAAGCTCTTATTTTGTTCCTAGCTTGAGTTGACGCAACTATATTAAGCCATTCTTGTGAAGGCCCTGGTGAATTTTTATTAGTAATTATTTTAACAATATCATTATTTTGCAACTGATAATTTAAGGGAACCATATTGTTGTTAACTAAAGCTCCTACAGTTGTTTCACCTACTCTTGTATGAACGCGATATGCAAAATCTATTGGAGTTGAACCTTTTGGAAGTTCAAATACATCTCCCATTGGTGTAAAGACATAAATATTGTTATTTAGTATTTCATTTTTAACACTATTAACAAAATCTTCACTACTCATCTTATCTTCATTAAGTTCGATAATTGATTTAAAAAATTGTAATTTTTCGTCAGTAGATGATTTAACTGTGTCTTTCAAATTTTTATTTTCTTTGTATGACCAATGTGATGCAACACCATTTTCTGCTACTTCATCCATTTCTTTTGTTCTAAGCTGTATTTCAAATAAATATCCATCTATTCCAAATACAGTCGTATGAAGAGATTGATATCCATTTGGTTTTGGCATTGCAATATAATCTTTAAATCTTTTAGGAATCGGTCTATATTTAGAATGAATAATACCCAACGCAGTATAGCAATCTTGTTCAGTTTCTACCAAAGCTCTTAGTGCCAACAAATCATAAATATCATTGAACTTGCGTCCTTTTTCTAATTTCCTATATATACTGTAAATGCTTTTACTTCTTCCTTTTATTTCGTGTTTAATACCATGAGCATTTAATAGATTACTAACAGACGTAAGCATATCAGCAACAGCTTGATCTCTTTCTAATTTAGTATTATTAAGCTTTTCAGCAATATCATAAAAAACATCTGGTTTTAAATAACGTAGTGATAAATCCTCAAGTTCACTTTTTATTTTATTAATTCCTAAATGATGAGCAATAGGTGCCAAAATTTCCAAAGTTTCTTTTGCTATTTTTTTCTGTTTAACTTCAGGAAGAGCCCACAATGTACGCATATTATGAAGTCTATCAGCTAATTTAATAATAATTACCCTAACATCTTCACTCATACCAACAATTATTTTTTTATAATATTCAACTAAAGATTCATTTTCAGTTGAAAAATTGATCTTACTGATTTTAGTAACACCATATACGAGTTCAGCAATTTCTTCACCAAATTCTTCACTTATTTCAGCTTTAGAGGTATTGCAATCCTCAATAACGTCATGTAAAAGTCCTGCACAAATAGTTGCTTTATCAGCATATACATCAGTTAATATTATAGCCGTTGCTAAAGGATGCACTATATAGTCTTCTCCACTTTTTCTCAACTGTCCTTGATGCTTGTCTTTAGCATAATAATATGCTTTTTTTATTGTATCAAGTGATGCCTCATCATTTATATATTTGCTACTTTTAGAAATCAATTTTTCTATACTTATATCTTGGCTTTGTGACATTTTATTACCTCCTGTTAAATTATATCAAGATTAGTGTTAACCTCATTTTTTACTTTTTTTATTTTTTCTTTAACATAATTATCTATTATTTTATTATCTATATTTAGAATATCATCAACAATATCTGCAAGGACAAGTCCTTTTTCATTTTTCCAACGTAATTCTACTAAACAATTCCATATATCTACTTCTTTTATATAATCCATTTTTAATTTTTTTAACTCTAGGGCTTTACTTTTTAATGCTGGTTTTACTCTATCATACAATTCTGAAATGCTACTAAAATTCACATCCATATTATCACCTATCTTTACTTTTTGAATATAAAATCTTTATAATCACAAACTGGTTTAAATGTTTTCCTATGTTGTTTTAATATTCCATATTTTTTGATTGCTTCCACATGAGCCTTAGTAGGATATCCTTTATTTTTAGCAAAATTATACATTGGGTATTCTTTGCCTAATTCATACATCATTCTATCACGAGTTACTTTTGCTATAACGCTAGCAGCCGATATTGATATGCTTTTTAAATCTCCTTTTATTATAGATTCACTAGGAACGGATAATTTATCTAGTTTCATCGCATCAATTAATATATAATCTGGTTTTATCTTACAATTTTCTATAGCTTGATACATCGCTAATTTAGTTGCTTCATAAATGTTAACTTCATCAATTTTGTTTTCGTCAATTACTCCAATACCAACAGATATGGCTTTTTCCATAATTACCGAATAAAATTGTTCTCGCTTTCTTTCCGATAATTTTTTTGAATCTGTTAATCCTTCTAATTCAAAATCTTTTGGTAATATAACACAAGAAGCGACGACAGGGCCAACTAATGGACCTCTACCAACTTCATCTATACCACCTATCAAATTGTAACCATTCTGATAAGCTTTTAGTTCATATTCTTTATTGTTAAAATCAATAGTCATAATTATCAATCTCTATTCTGGATAGAACATCTTCATTACCATAAATTGATACTTCACTATATTTTAATAAATTATAATTATATATACGTTTATCCTTTATGCAATCAATAATTAAATTGTAAATATCTTTAACTCCTGTTGATGTCATTCTTAAATTGTTTGACATGACAATTGTTGTTTCCTTATTATTTACATTTATTAAATCAACAATTTCAGAAAAGTCAGTATGACTTATTTTAATTACTATTTCATCATCTAAGGAAGAATCGATATTTTTACTAATTTTAATATTATCATTATATTTTGCTCTTTTTATTTCATATTTTTTTCCTTCTTCAATTCTTAATGTGTACTCTTCGGTTGTTTGAGCAAAATTATCTGGCAAATAATCAACGTATTCATAATTAGTAAGTTCAAAATTAAAAGCAATCAAACCTATTATAAATATCAAAAATCCTAAGAATAATAAATTAACATATTTATTCATTATTTATTACCCCCTTTTATTATTTTTAAAATCACCAATATTACAGATAAAATCATTATTAAAAGTCCAATTAATATTAAAAATAAGCTTATAAATCCATAGCCATATACAGTTAAATATAGGTTCATTCCCATGATAACAAATATAGCTAAAATAAACATAACTAAAGGTATTATTAAAATTGCTAAACAAACTTTAAATAGTTTAATAATAGGATTGAATATGCTTTTTTTAACATGTTCATCTTTTTTTCTATTTGTCTCAACAAAATTTAGCTCTTTATCTTTTAACATCTCATCAAAAATTTTTAATAAAACCATTAAACTAAATAGCAAATAAGCTATCATCAATATAAGTGACCATGTAGTACTAAGAATGTGTCTAAATGTAGTTCCATAACTATATATAATTGCTCTACCCAACTCATCTAATAAAGATATTGGTATATTTATAATAGCTAAGATAATTAAAGTAATTACAATTTTAGTAAATATATATACTGTATCATGACTGTTTTTTAAAGTTGCCAATCTTCCTAACTTTTTAAAGAAATCCATTGTTTTATCAGTAACAAAGTCTATTAGACTGATCAAAACGTTTTCTTTTTTTTCTTTTTCTTTCTTTTTTTCTTTCACCTTTTCCATATCCTTTTATCCTCCATTATTAAAGTAATTATATCATGTTAAAAATAATATGTAAATTTATAAAATAAAAGATGAATAATATTTATTCACCTAGTCTATCAAAAGTAACTTTTCCAAGGGAGCCATCCTTTAAGTCTGAAATAATTATTTTGTAAACTTTATCATAATCGATCTCTCCACCTTTGATATATGCTCCCCTTTTTTTCCCTATAATGTCTAACAATTCAACAACATCACTTGTTGGAGTACTGATACCATATCTTTTTTCTAGATTTTCAGGATAAAGTTTAATCATTTTATTTAATATATATATACTTAGTTCTTCTAAATTCAATATTTCTTCCTTTATAGATGATAATGACGCTAAATTAAAGGCATGATTTTGATTTTCTAATTTAGGCCACAAAATTCCAGGGGAATCCAAAAGCTCTATATTTTTTCCAATTCTAATCCAACTTAATGTTTTCGTAACGCCTGGTTTATTGCCTGTTAGTACAGCCTTTTTACCAACCAATTTATTAATTAATGTACTTTTGCCTACGTTTGGTGATCCTACTACCAATACACGAGCACTACGAGGTTTCATTCCTTTATTTACACGGACTTCATTTATTTTATCATTCAGTTTATTGGTTTCCATAAATATCTTATCTATACCATTATTGTGTAATAAATCAACTTTAACTATTGTTTCGCCATTTTTAATATAGTTGTCTAAAATTTTATCAGTTACTTTGTTATCACACAAATCATATTTTGTAACTATCAAAATCCTTGGTTTATTCTTTACCAAATCATCTAAATCAATGATTCTTGATGAAATTGGCATTCTTGCATCAATTACCTCATATACTATATCCACAAGAGGTAACCTATCTTTTATTTCTCTTCTCGTTTTAGCCATATGCCCTGGGTACCAGTTAAGAACGACTTTATGAAACTTTTCGTTCTGATTCGAATTTTCTCTTTTTTCTTTTCTTATTTTTCTTTTTTGATACATATCCATTATTTATCACTTCCTTTCTCTATCAATCTTGCTTCATTAATCTCTTCTTTATTATTAAAAGTAATTTCAATCATGCAATACTTACTCATTCGCCCCTCCAATTAATTTTTGATTATCTAATTTCGTTATACCTATTATATTATTATCGCTTGCTAAAATAGTTATTTGTCTTTTAGCAGTTTCATTTAATT
>CAKPRZ010000010.1 GCA_934183165.1 uncultured Bacilli bacterium
TAACAAAAAAACTAGACGGTACTTCTAGTTAATATTTATTACTACTCGAAAAGTTCGAGTTTCCTATCAATCTGGTGCCGATAGACAGAATTGAACTGTCCTCTGATCCTTACCAAGGACCTGTTTTACCACTAAACTATATCGGCAAAGGGAAAGAATTACAAAGAGTTAATTCTTTCTTTAATCTTATTACTTACTTCTTTCATATCAGCTTTTCCTTTTAATAAAGGAGTTGCTTCTTTCATAACAAGACCCATTTCTTTAGCACTTGTAGGCTTAACCTTATCGAAAACTTGAGTAATTATTACGTCAATTTCTTCTGAAGATAATTGTTTTGGTAGATAATCTTTTAGTATATTAATTTCTTTTTGAGTGTTCTCTATTAAATCTGTTCTACCACCCTTTTCAAAGTCAGCAATTGACTCTTTCCTCATTTTAATTTGTTTTGAGACAACATCTATCAATAGTTCTTCACTTTCTTCTTTTTTTGCATTTATACACTCAAGTTGCATTGCACCTTTAACCATGCGAAGAACAGTTAATCTTTCTTTATCTTTTTCTTTCATTGCAGTTACTAAATCTTTTTTCATTTTTTCTAATAAATTCATATCATCATCCTCCAACTAATACCTATTATATATAATAGAATTTGTTTTTTCAATAAAAAAAGACTAATCTTTATTAGTCTTATTTCTTTTTCTAGCATTTTTGATACCAGCTTTTTTAGCTTCTCTTCTTCTTATTCCTGGTTTATCATAAAACTCTCTTTTTCTTTTTTCAGAAGGGACACCGTCTCTTGCTAACTTTTGTTTAAACTTCTTAAGCGCCATGTCTAAGCTTCCATTTTTAACAGTTACTCTTGTCATTCAACTTCCCCTCCTTCCGTCTCTAACTAGAAACGATTATAACATAAACAAATTACAAACTCAATATGTTTTCGTCTTTTTTTTACAAATTTCGACAAAACTTTAACTAAACTTCTTGTATTACCGTAATAATCATTGGTTTACTCTCAGTTTCCCTGTAGAAAAATTTACCTAATTTTTCTCTTACTTCATTTTTAATATTAGTATAATCCACTCTTGATGAATCTATTTCAATATTGTTTTTAATTATTTCGAGACTTATATCTTGAGTTTCTTTTATTAAATCTCCACTTTCTTTAACATAAACAAAGCCTCTTGTTAAGACCTCGGGTCCAGCCAATATTTGTTTAGTTTTTCTATCTAAGGTACAACTTATAATAACTATACCATTTTCTCCTAGCATTTCACGGTCTTTTAAAACTAAATCTCCAATATCACCTTGACTTTTTCCATCAATTAATACTTCATCAACATTAATATGTTCAATATCATCAGTTAAAACACCATCTACAAATGTTGCCACATCACCATTTTGTTTTAATATTATATTTTCTTTTGGAATACCAACCTCTTCAGCAATTTCCGCATTCATTACTTGATGACGATATTCCCCTTTAACAGGAAAATAATATTTAGGATTCATAAGGTTAATCATTAACATCAAATCTTCTCTTGATGCATGATGTAATAAATGTTTTTTGGCAGATAAACTAACAACATTAACATTAATTTTAGCAATTTCGTCCATAATTAGTGCTAGTCTTCTTTCTATTCCTTCATAACTTGGCTCAGTAATGAAAATAGTATCTGTTTCTTTTAATTTAATATATTTATCAAATCCTCTAATAATTCTTTCAAGATTCATGAATGGTCGTTCTTTTTCATCACTTATCAAAACAACACAATCTTTATCATTTAAATTAGATAAATCCCCTATTCTATTTTTATCAAATTCAATATACCCAAGATCAATAGATTTATTAATTAATTTTTGTAGGTTTTTACCCATAATAACAACTTTTCTTTTAGTCTTTGAAACTTCATTTAATATTTCTTGAACACGATAAATATGCGCTGTCATAATAGTTGCGATGATACGATTATCATTTTTAGTAAAAACCTCTCTAATAAAACCACTAACTCTATTATTTGGACTAGTATGACCTGGATGTTCTGCATACATTGATTCACTTAATAAACAAAGCACTCCTTGTTTTCCAACATAAGCAAGTTTACCAATATCTGTTTTATAACTTTTTACCATTGTTGAATCAAATACAAAATCTCCTGTATATACTATAGCACCATCTGGTGTATACAAAACATAACATACTGAATCTGGTATAGAATGTGTTACACTAATAGGAAATACAGCCAAATTACCAAAAGTCAATTTCGAATGTGGTCTTATTTCTTTTAAATTTGTAGCTTTAATATTATTTTCTTCTAAATCATCTTTTAATATTTCCATAGTAAATTTAGTAGCATATATAGCTAAATCAGGTATGTCATACAATATATCTGCAACTGCACCCATATTACTATCATGACCATGGGTTAAAAATATACCTTTTATTTTATCCTTATTTTCTTTCACATAAGAATAGTCAGGAAGAATATAATCTATTCCTAACATTTTATCATTTCCATATTTAAGTCCAGCATCAAAAATGAAAATATTATCATCAACATCAACAACATACATATTTTTACCATTTTCATTCAATCCACCTAAACTAAAAATTTTTATTTTACTCATTTTGTTCTCCTTTCTACTATAAGCTATAAATCTAAATAATTATAGCAAACTAAAATTCAAATTACAATTTTTATTCTCTAATTGCATTATCAATCTTTTTAATTTTACGCTTTTCTTTTACTTTGTGACCGATTCCTAATACAGCCCCTGTCATTCCTACAGTCATTATTATGCCAAAGGAATAATTATTCCTATCAAATTTTTTTATTTCCAAATTATCATCTGATAAAAGGTTAGAATAATCATAATAAGTAATGTTAACATCTAAACAATTGGAATTATTAGATGCTCCTGCATTTGCAACAGCAGATGAAATCTGTAACATATCAGCATCACATATATTTTTACCATTATATATTACACTACTATCACTTGGTATTTTAAGATCTTCAAAATCTACTTTTTCTTGATAATCATTAACACTAGTATCTCCAGCAATCCATAATGATAAGCCATCATCATATTTCTTTATATAATTATTATAAATACTTTTACTAGAATAAATTCCTGGGATATAGCCAAGACTTATAGTCTTTTCTTTCCAAATATCAAGCATCTTTTTAATTTCTGTATCAGTATAGTTAAATTTAATATTATTATAACTGTCGTTTTCTAGATCCAAGTATACTGGATATGTTATATTTTTATTTTCTAATTGCTTTAAGAAAAAATTCACCTGATTAGTAAAAGTTTTTTCAAAACCAGATCCACTTTTTACATATGTTAAATCATTAAAACAATATGCTCCTAAATTAATGTTTCTTTTATTACATTCGTTAGCGTACTTAGAAAAATTATCATCAATTCTTTGACCAATTGTAGCTCTTAATATGACAAAATCAAAATTATTGCTAACTTTATCCCAATTAACATTAACTTGAGCCCATGACATATCACACCCAATTAAAGCTTTATCCAATCTCTGAGGTGATAAGGAATCATTATTTATTTTTCGACCAAGCATCGACGGAATTTTAAGTACTACTCCTTCTTTAACGTTTCTTTCTTTCAAATCATTGTAATCCAATAAATCATTAACACTAATATCATATTTAGTAGCTATATCTAAAATAGTATCACTACTTTTCACTTTATAAATTCCATCACTAATTAGTCTAGATTTATCATTATATCCTAGATTATCAACTAAACATACTAAATTACTGGTTGCTTTAATATTTCCATTTTCTTCTATTATAGAACACTTACCACTATATTTAATAGTATCATTATCCATAACTAAATAACTATCTGCACAATTATAATTCAAATAATCTTTAACATAACATAAATTAGTATCAGTTCCATATAAAAAAGAACAAATTCCATTTGCTGAACATTTATCATTAAATATTTCTATAATTTTCTTTTTTTCATTATTACTTAAATCTTTACTTTTAACAATTTCGTCAATATCCAAATATACAGGCATATTAACATCATACTTGGAAACAATTCCCTTTACTAGTTCAACATCGTTATAAACTTCACTTACTTTAAATGAATCACAATTAACTATTAATCCAAATGGAATATTATTCTTATTACAATATTTCATTTTTTGATTTTCTAAAATTATTCCAGAATCATCATAGTCTCCTATATTAAAAATAACAAAGTTATCTTTAGATATCTTAAAATCATGTGGATAGTATACATCACTATATCCAGTTACACTATAATCTTTATATTCGTTTAAATTATGTTTCTTACAGCTAGAAAAAGATAAAGACATAATAGGAATTAAAACAAATGATGATAATACTTTTGTGATATTTCCTAATTTTAAATTTTTAACCCCTTTTTTCATAAATACCATCCCTTAACAGTCCGATATTATACCATTTTTTACGATTTTAGTCAAACACGGTTATTTTGCTAGTTTTTCTAATGCATTTTTAGCTGCGACTTGTTCTGATTCTTTTTTACTGTTAGCCATTCCTTGACCAAAAACAATATTATCTATTTTAACTACTGTCGTAAATGTTTTGTTATGAGCAGGTCCTTCTTCCCCTACTAGTTCATATTCTAAACTCTTTTGTTCTGTTTGAACATATTCTTGTAATACTGATTTATAATCATTTAAAAAAGTAATATTAGGATCTTCTACGTATGGTATTATGATATTATCAATTACTCTTTTTGCAGTATCAAAGCCTAAATCCAAGTAAATAGCCCCCATTAATGCTTCAAATATATCAGCAAGTATTACTTTTTTATACCTACCTCCATCAATTTCTTCACCATGACCTACCTTTATATATTTACTAAGTCCTAAATCCTTTGAATATTCATATAGTGCATTTTCACATACATAGCTTGCTCTAAGTTTTGTCATTTTACCTTCATCAATTTCATTTTTTGTATATAAATAATCACTCATAACAAGTTCTAGTACTGCATCTCCTAAGTATTCAAGTCTTTCATAATCGCTTTTTAACTTATGTTCATTAACATATGAAGAATGAGAAAATGCAGTATTATATAATGTAATATTTACCGGTTTTATTTTTAATTTTTTAAATAATTCATCCATAGTAACATCAAGAAAATCTTGATTTCACCACCTTCCTCTTACATTTTAACAAATAAACTTATGAAAGTCCATTTTAGTTACTTAAAATATTGATAAAAAAAGTATTTAATAGTAAAATATAGATACGGTGATTAAATGAAAAAAGTATTAATATCTTTAATACGAGCATATCAAAAGATGCCACTTAGTACACATTCAAAGTGTAAATATATACCAACGTGTTCTAATTACGCAATTGAATCAATAAGTACATATGGTAGTATTAAAGGCAGTTACCTCACCATAAAAAGAATAATTAGGTGTAATCCATTTAGTAAAGGTGGATATGATCCTGTACCAATAAGGAGAGAAAAATGAAAAAGAAAATATTTATAATGGCAATATTATTAGTTTTGGTTGGAAGTTGTTGTACTGGTTGTTTCAAAAGAGATAAGATGGAAGATATAAACATCATAACAACCGTTTATCCACTTGAATATGTTTTAACAAAACTATATGGACAAAACGCAATTATTAATTCAATATACCCTGATGGCACTGATATTAATGAATATAAGCTATCAAATAAAGAATATAAAGATTTAAGTAAAAAAGATTTATTTGTTTATAATGGGATAAGTAGTGACAAAGATATAGCACTAAAATTAGTAAATAGAAACAAAAATATAATGATTATGGATAGTAATTTTGGAATGGAAACCCAATATGGACTTGAAGAACTTTGGCTTAACCCATCTAACCTTTTAATGATTAGTCAAAATATTAAAAATGGACTTAGTGAATTGATTGACAGTACTTATATAAAACAAGAATTAAATAAATCATATGATGTTTTAAAAGTTGAGCTTTCAGAACTTGATGCTGATATAAAACTATTATATGAAAATGCAAGCAATACAACATTGATAGTTGCATCTCCTTCACTACAGTTCCTATCTAAATATGGGTTCAATGTAATTTTAATTGATGACAATGACACTAATAATAAAAATCAAAAAGATGCTCTTCAACTTATTGAAGATAAATCTGTTAAATATATCTACATACTAGAAGGAGATAAAGAAAGTAAATCACTAAGTGAAATCAAAAAAGCTACTAAAATTGAAATATTAACAATTGATAAAATCGATAATCTATCAGATGAAGAAAGAGATAATAAAGAAAACTATGTTACTTTAATGAAAAAAAACTTAGAACAATTATCAAAGGGAGTTGAGTAATATGAAGGGTTCAAGAGGTAGCGAACACAGTCGTATTATCTCTCTTTTTTTTGGAAAAGGAAATAAGAAGATTGATGATGATGATAGAAAACCACCAGAAAAAAAAGAAGTATTTTTTAATAATGATGAAGTAAAGATGAAAGAATCCCCAGTTAAAAAAAAAGAAATTGGTGAACCAGTAAAAGAAGAAATCAAGTCATCTCCTCCTAAAATGGAAATGGCAAAAGATGAATCAGTAGAAGCTAAGACGGAAAATAATAATAATGATACCAATGAAATAGAGCTTACTAAAACTACTACAACCGAAACAAAAGAAGAACAACCCCTACCCCCTATTGAATCTGAGGATATAGAAGATCTTGAGGAAACTATTGAACTTGCTATAATTGATGAAATAGAATTAATAGTTAAAGAAGATTTGTATGAACTTGAAGAGATTGAATTCAAAATCAATGCTTTAAAAGATAAAGAAGATGATGAAGTCTTAACTGATGAAGTTGAAAAATTAAAAAACGAGCTTCAAGCACTACTTGATCAATTTGAAAAAATAAAAGATAAGTATGTCCAAGATAATGGCTTAGATTTAGAAAGCATTATTGATGATGATGAACTATATCAAATGGTTAGAGATTATACAGATAACGTTAAAACTGACACATTAAGTAAAGATATTGAAAAAATAGAAGGATATATATCTGTAATAGATAAAGTGATTTCAGTAGAAAATGATATGGATGAAATTGATCAAAAAATTGATAAAAAATTAGATAAATTTGGAATCAGAGATGATGAATTTGATAATATGATTAAAAGTCATGAAAAATTAGATTCGATCAATGATGAAATTAATAGCTTTAATAAAAGACAAGAATCAATTATAAAAGATTTAAATGATAAAGTTAAAAACTCTGAAGAAATTACTAAAAGATTAGAAACAAATGTTGAGTATGTTCCTCATATAAACAGATTGATTGAGTCAGCTCTTATGATAGCCGCTAGTAGAAGACTTCCATCAACAACTAGAGGGAATATAATAAAAGCAGGTCTTATTGTTGGAGCTGTGTCACGAGCTGCTAATTTCATTGAAAGAAAGGAAACAACAAAAGAAGTAATATCAGTTAAATACACAGATTATGCCAAAAGTATAATGTCATCACTAGATAACGTTAATGATGTTATAAATAATATAGATAAAGCTTTTATTGATATAAAACAGATTAAGAAAGTATTTAAAGATCAGTGTGAAGAATATCAATTAGATATTCCTGAATATAAAACATTTATCGATAACTTAAAGAAAACCGAACAAGAATTAAGACTAAGTCAAAATATTGCGAAAAAGCATAGTGATGAATTTTCTAAAACACTAGAGACAAATAATCAGAAGATTAAAAGATTAGAAAGCATTAAAAATAATGGCTAATCTTTTCTTTTTTTTCACAAAAACAACACATTAATATGTATAATATTATTTGGGAGGTAAATATGAAAGTACTTGTTGTAGATGATGAAAAATTAATTCGTGATGTTATAAAAGAATACCTAGTTAACGAAGATTATACTGTAGTTGAAGCAGAAAACGGTGAAGAAGCCGTTGAAATATGTAATAAAGAAGATATTGATATTATCGTTCTTGATATAATGATGCCAAAAATGGATGGATATACTGCCTATAGAAAAATTAGGCAAGTAAAAACAATTCCTACTATTATTTTATCGGCAAGAAGTGAAGAATATGACAAACTAATAGGATTCGACTTAGGTATTGATGACTTTTTAGCAAAACCATTCTCTCCAAGAGAACTAGTGGCTAGAATAAAAGCTATAATAAGAAGAACAACTAATCAATTAGATGATTGCTTTATCTATCAAAATTTAAAGATAGACTTTAAAGGACATGTATTATTAATAAATGAACAGCCTGTCAAAGTAACACCAAAAGAATTTGAACTATTAACCTACTTTGTTCAAAACAAAAATATTGCTATATCAAGAGAGACTTTATTAAATAAAATTTGGGGATATGACTTTTTTGGAGATGATCGTACTGTTGATACTCATATTAAAATGTTAAGAAATAACTTAGGAGAATACAGAGATTTAATTGTTACAGTTAGAGGAATAGGATATAAACTTGAAATTCAATAAATCCTTCTCCCTTAAAAATACTCTTTGGATATATCTAACAGTATTTTCAATTTTAATTCTTTTCTTTCTTTGGTTTTTTCAAATAATATTCTTAGATGAATATTATGAAAGTTATAAAACTAAAGAGATTAAAGCCGCAGCTTTAAAGATAAAATTCAAATATGATAAAAATAAAGATTTAACTGAAACATTTGAAGAAATCCTCTACGAAAGAGGAATCTGTATTGATGTATTAAATAATGATACTCTCCTAACCTATAATAATAATATGAATAAAAGTTGTATTCCTAATAAGAGCGTCGAAAAATATAAAAATGCGATAGATAATAATGATAAAAAAGATATTCTTTTAAAGTCTGACATAAAACAATATAACAGAAAAATTTTAATATATGGATTTATGACAAATGATAATACTTACTTTTTCTTAACTACATCAATAGAGCCAATCGACTCTACTGTCACTATATTACAAAATCAATTTTTAATTGTATCACTAGTAATTTTAGCTCTGTCATTTTTAGTAGGTTTATTTATATCAAGAAAACTATCAAAGCCTATTGTTAATTTAAATAAATCAGCTAAAGAATTTGCCATTGGTAATTATAATACTACCTTTGAAAGTAACAGTAATATTAGTGAAATACAAGAATTAACTAATACTCTAAACTACGCTAAAGATGAACTTTCAAAAACAGATCAATTACGAAGAGAGTTACTAGCAAATGTCTCACATGACTTAAAAACACCACTTACTATGATTAAAGCCTATGCAGAAATGGTACGCGATATATCATATAAAGATAAAATTAAGCGTGAAGAAAATCTTCAAATAATTATTGATGAAGTAGACAGATTAAACTTATTAGTTGGTGATATTTTAGATTTATCAGTTATGCAAGCAAATATTTATGATCGAAATATTGAAGAATTTGATTTAGTTAGTTTAATAAAAACAGTAATAACTCGCTATAAGATTTTCTCTCTAACAGAAGAATACCAATTTATATTTGATTGTAAATTAGATAAAATAATGATTAAAGCTGATAAGAAAAAAATGGAACAAGTTATTTACAACTTAATCAATAATGCAATTAACTATACTGGAAATGACAAAAAAGTCACAATTAAAATAATTGATAATATAAACTACTATAAAGTTGAAATAATTGATACTGGTAAAGGTATAAAAGAAGAAGACTTACCATTCATATGGGATAAGTACTATAAAAGCAATAAAAAACACAAAAGAAACATGATAGGAACAGGTCTTGGCTTATCAATAGTTAAAAATGTCCTAGAATTACATCATTATAAATATGGAGTTGAAACTAAAAAAAATAAAGGATCTACTTTCTATTTTGAAATTGAAAAAGAAACAAATTAATTTGCTTCTTTTTTTCTTAGATCCATTTGCTTTATTATATAAAGTTTATTATTTCTATAAAAAGCATAAAAAACATCTTCTAGTTCAACATTATCTCTATTAAGTGCACTATTAAGCCAGCTGATATTTTTATTAATCTGTTTTAAAGTATCATAATTAATAGTACCATCTAAAATGAGTGGTAATGGATACTTACCCCTATCTTTATCATCTTTAGTAAATACGGATAATTTACCGCTTGTTTCTAGCACTGCATAATCTACTTCTTCAATACTTCTAACATTTTTCTCTCTTAACTGTGTTAACAAATCTTCTAAATTATATCTTTGTTTAACCATTTCATTAAAATTAACTTTCCCAGAGTTAATAATTACTGAAGGATTACCATCAAATATATTTCTAATCTTTGGCCTTTTAAGAGAAATATAAGACATAAGTATTTGAATTCCCATTAATAAAGCAATTGGCAATATAGATAAAAATATACTTTCTTGTCTATTATCAATTGATATAGCCGCTAACTCAGCAATTAAAATTGATACAATTAAATCAACTATTCCTAATTGACCAATTTCTCTTTTTCCCATAAATCTATAAATAACAGTAATAATAATATAAAAAAGTAAAGTTCTATATATTACAATTAAAAAATCCATAACATCCTCCTCATATCTATTATGATTTAATGAATAAATTTTTATTCAAAACATATTTTTTATTAGGAGTTGAATTTATGGTTTTTATTAAATATTTAAAAGGATTTTTATACATATTGATGGGTTTATTAGTAACTTGTCTTTTGCTTACAACTTTAAATTATTTCAATGTTATAAGTCCATCTGTCTTAAAAGTATTAAAAGTTATTGGTATTTTTATATCGATTTTTATAGGAGGATTTTATATTGGTAAAAATAGTAATAGTAAAGGATATATAGAAGGAATCAAAATAGGATTTATTATAATTTTACTTTCTCTTATACTTAACGTAATAATATTTAAAGAGAATTTTAAAATTGATATTTTTATTTATTATGTAATCATCCTAGTTTCCAGTGTTTTCAGTAGTATTATTGGTATAAATAAAAAGGCAAAGAATTAATTTAATTACTTTGCTTTTTTTAATGTATTTATTTTTTTTATATAAGGTTTTACAAACTCTCTATCTTCTTCGCTTATTGCCAATCTATATATTTCTCTTACTTCGGGATCAACAACATTTAAGCTATCAAATAAAAGTAGAGTTTTATTAATATCATAGTCATCTAAAGATAATATAAATTCATTTATTTTCTTTATTTTAACAGATAAATCATCTTCACTATAGGATAGTTTTTTTACTTTTTCTAATCTATCATTATGAACATGTAATAAATATCTAATGAATTTATCAATACAATTTTGATAGCTTTTAAACAATTTAGAACTTAACCTACTTTTAGCCTTTTGATATACATCAGTACAAGAAGAAAAATCACCTTTCAAATAATTAACTTTATAAGTCATTACTAACCCATTAAAATTAATTTCATCAAGTTCTAGTAAATCGTTTAAATCTTCTGATGCTAGGTCAAGATTTTTACATCTAAAATGAAGTTTAGCTAACTCTAATAAAACAGATGGACTATTGGGTAAAACGTCATATGCTTCACTCAAGTAAAAGCCTGCTTCCTCATCTTTTTTTAAGTAATTATAAGCAGTTCCAATAAGTAAATATGAATACACATTATTCCCTTTACTAATAGTCAAATAATTTTTAGCAATATCAAGAGCTTGATTATAATTTTTAACTTTTATTTGTTCATCAAACTCTTCATGGAGTTTTTCTGTTTCTTCTGCATCAATTGAAGGAAGCAATAATAGGTTCTTCTTTTCATGTAAATTTTGAAGATAATAATAATAGTGTCCCATTATATGATTTGTTTTACAAATATTTATATACTCATCTAAATATTCAGAAGCTTCTTGATAATGAGCTTTATTATAAAAATTAAAATAAGTGTTTTTTAATGCCTCTATTTCCATAGTAACATTATAATCATTTAAACCTTCTACAGATTTTATAACCTTATAGTTACCTTTTCCTTCGGGTGATATTATTCCATACGAAATAAGCCTATTGATGTTAAAAGGAGAAACACATGCATTTTCAATATCTTTTTTAGATATGTTTTCCTTTCCATCAAATAAGGTTTTAAGTTTGTCTATATCAACCAAATTTTTCATAAAACCACCCTATTAAATCTTAATTTTATTTTTTACTTTTATATTTTTCTAAGAACTCTTCTCTGAACTTTAATAATCTATCATCTTTTATAGCACTTCTTATATCTTCCGTTAACTTAATTAAAAATCTAGTATTATGGATTGATAATAGTCTACCACCTAACAATTCATCAGTAGTTATTAAATGTCTAATATAAGCTTTTGTAAAGTTTCTACATGTATAACAATCACAATCTTCTTCAACTGGTGTAAAATCTTCTCTAAATTTCAAATTACGTAAGTTAATCTTACCATTTCTAGTAAAAGCATTACCATGACGAGCAATACGAGTTGATAATACACAATCAAATAAATCAATACCACGTACAACACCCTCTACTATATCAACCGGATCTCCTACGCCCATCAAATATCTAACTTTATCAGTTGGTAAATACTTAGTCGAATAATCGATCATTTTATACATTGTTTCTTTATCTTCACCTACACTAGTTCCACCAATTGAATAACCATCAAATCCTATCTTAACAGTTTCTGTAGCACTTCTTTTTCTTAAGTCTTCAAATTCTCCACCTTGAACTATTCCAAATAAACTTTGTCTTTCATTAGAATGAACTTTTTTACCCCTTTTAGCCCATCTAAGAGTTCTTTCAATACTCTTTTCCATGTATTCATGAGTTACAGGATATGGTGGGCATTCATCAAAACTCATTGCTATATCACTATCTAGTTTATTTTGAATTTCAATCGATAATTCTGGAGTTAAGAACAAATTAGAACCATCAATATGACTCTTAAAATGTACTCCCTCTTCTTTAATGTCTTTAGGCTTAGCTAAAGAAAAAACTTGAAATCCTCCACTATCAGTCAATATTGGCCCTTTATAATTCATAAATTTATGTAAACCTCCAGCTTTTTCAATTAAAGAAGGCCCAGGTCTTAACCACAAATGATATGTATTTGATAGAATAATACCACACTTACATTCGTAAAGTTCATCTGGTGTTAGCAATTTAACATTAGCTTTAGTACCAACTGGCATAAACATTGGTGTTTCAAATGTACCATAATTTGTCTCCAAAGTACCATATCTAGCCATTGTATCTTTTTCATTATGCAATAAATTATATTTAACTTTCATAACATCACCCAATTACTAAGATTTATAATACCATATATTTTAATAAAACTCCATTAAATAAAACAAAAAAAGATGATTTTACTCATCCTTACTATTAATACTATTTAATATCAATAATTTCTATTTTATAAACGCCGTTAGGACTTTCTACATCAACTATATCACCAATTCTTTTATTCATAATAGCTTTAGCGATAGGACTTTCATTAGAAATTTTGCTTTGGAAAGGATCAGCTTCTTGACTTCCAACTATTTGATATTCATCAGTTTCATCTTCATCATCTACATATTTAATTGAAACTGTTGTACCAAGTGATACAGTATCAGAATCTCCCTTTTCGATAATTTCAACGTTTTCTAACATTTTTTCTATTTTTTTAATACGTCCTTCTATTTCTGCTTGATCATTTTTAGCAGCATCATAGTCAGCATTTTCAGATAAATCTCCTAATGCTCTTGCTTCTTTTATTGCCTGAATATTAGCAGGTCTTTTAACATTTATCAATTGATCTAACTCATTTTTTAATTCAGTGAATCCTTCTTGAGTTAAGTAAATTTTCTTTTCTTTCATAATTGCACCTCTTTTTTTAATATCCCCATCATGATACTACAAAACTAATCATTTGTCAATCTATTTTTATTAACACACTATGCTTCCAACAACTCCTGATATTTATTTATAAAGTAGTCATCAGTCATTCCCGCAATATAATCGATTATAATTCTTTCAATTCTAGTTGATTTTATATAGTCTTGATTCATATTATTCAAGAATTCAGTATATATACTACTTTCATATTTTTTTTCATTTAGGTCATTATAATATTTATCATATAAAGCTTTAAATGCATTGTTGTAATAAATTTTTTTAGCATCTTTATTAACCTTGTAATATATCTGTTCATAATTAAAGTTTTTTAAAAGTTCCAAAGCATCAAATACCTTTGTACTTAATTTTATATAGTTTTTACCAGTACTATTATCAACTATGTCCGTAACAATAGTATTAACAATATCTCTATTATTATTACCTAATACTTTTGTAATTTCTTCAGGAATGTCACTTCTTTTAAGCAATTTTAGTCCAATCGCATCTTCTATATCTTTACCAATATATGCGATTACATCACTTATTCTAACTACACATCCTTCTAGAGTCATCGGTCTCATTTCTTTCGAAACATCATTATTTTTTAAAGCATCTTGATATTCTTTTAAAAACTGTTCTTTTGTTTTCTTCACTGGACTATATATATTATTCAATACTTCCCCATTATGACACATAATTCCATCTAAAACCTGAATAGTTAAATTAAGTCCTTTTCCACCTTGTTCTAAGCACATATAATTCCTTACACTTTGAATATTATGCATAAAGGCTTCTTCTAGATTTTCTTTAGCAATATTATTAAGGAAGGACTCACCTAAGTGCCCTATCGGGCAATGACCAACATCGTGTCCCAAAGCAATAGCTTCAATTAAATCTTCATTTAAATTAAGCATTCTACCAAGAGTTCTAGCTATTTTACTAACCATAATAACATGAGTTATACGTTTTGTTATATGATCATTCTCAGTAAAAGAAAAGACTTGCGTTTTATCTATATATCTATTAAAAGATGGAGAATATATAATTCTATCAGCATCATGAAGAAAAGGTGGACGCTTATCTTCCTCTTCAGGATTAAGCCTTATTGCATCCTTATCTTGACAAGCATATTTCGATAAATTATTATTCATAATTACACTTCCTTAACTTTAATTCTCATCATTGAATACTTTTCTATTATTTTATTTGTTTGGAGTTTTAATTTAATTACTTCTTCTGGGTGTCTTGCTACTCCAATAGGGTTCATATCATCATCATAAACTTCATCAATTATAAACGAAATCACAGCTCCTTTAGGAGTAAACACTTCAACTTCCCAGCCTTTTTCAAAATAATTTCTTTCTAAAAGTGTCAATATACCAGAATCTTTATCATAATTTGTTATTAGACCTAAATAATCCTGATTAGATAATTCTTGTCTACCTGTATAATATTGATCCTTATAACCAGCTTTTTTCATAAAGTAATGTGTGCTAGTTTCTCTATTCGCAACTCTATTTAATACATTTACTTGTTTATTCAAGAATTCATCAGTCAAAGTTTTATTATAACAAGCATCTATTATTTTCCTGTAACTACCAATAACTGTAGCTAAATAGTATAATGATCGCATTCTTCCTTCTACTTTTAATGATGCCACATTAATATCTATCAAGTCTTTAATATATTTTGACATATTTAAATCTTTTGTAGCCATAGTAAATTTATCTTCACCATCTTCTAGGTCAAAAGCAAATCTACAAACTTGACTACAACCACCTCTATTAGAATCTCTATTTGTTAAATAATTAGATAAAACGCATCTACCACTATAGAAAGTACACATAGCTCCATGGATAAACACTTCTATATCTATTCCTGTTTTATCTATTATTTCTTTTATTTCATCCTTGGATAATTCCCTTGCTAGAACGACTCTATCTACACCTTCTTCTTTAAAAAACATAGTACTTAACGTGTTTGTAGTACATGCTTGAGTACTAAGATGAACCTCAACATCATATTTACTTTTAATATGACTTATTATAAATGGATCACTAACAATAAATGCATCAATTCCCGCTTCAACTACATCACTAATATATTCATCTACTCCATTTATATCTTCATTATGAAATACTATATTTAAAGTCAAATAAACTTTTTTACCTAAATTATGTGCAAATGTACAAGCCTCTTTTATTTCTTCAAGACTAAAATTAGTTGCATTTGCTCTCAAGCTATATTTTAATCCACCAATATATACTGCATCAGCGCCATATAAAAGTGTTATTTTTAATCTTTCTAAATCACCTGCAGGAGATAAAAGTTCTATTTTTTTCATATTAATTCCCCCTACTTCTAGTTTCTTCTTTTACTTTAAAAATTGTTTTATTAAACAAAAACGAAGTGTTAGATCCAATTATTTTATAACTTTTTTCTATATTTTCTTTAACATCGTTACCTCCGATGACATTATTAATAATATTTAATAATTCAACTATTGTATCACTATCCATTAATGATTCGTCGACAACACTGTATGTAATTCCCGCTTTTAAAAAATCAGGTAATACTTCTATTCCATTAAAAATAGTTTTTGTTTTTATTATAGTACCTTCATTTCCTTCTCTAATTAAATAAGAATGAGTACCAATTTTTATTTCTTTTACCTTATTATCGTACTCTTTATTAATACTAGTATAGTAATTTGTTAAAAGGCTTCTTCTAGAAAGCGACATAATTTGATGAGACACAACATTAAAAAGAAAATTCATATTACTTTTTTCATTTATTTCTAGTATTTCTTTTTTAGTTATTTCACCAGACAAATAACCATATTTTACTCCTTTATCATAATAATAATTACATGTATTATAGTTACTAACCATATGAGTTTGATTCCATACCAAGTCAAAAGTTAAATTAAGTTTTTTCTTAAGATAAAGAATAGCTAAGTCATAGAAAAAAATCCCTTTTATATCAAGCTTACTTAACTGTTGTAACTTTTCCTGTATATCATTTAATTCATTGTTAAAAATAGATTTATTTATCGCAACAAATACATCTTTATCCCTATATGTATCAATTATATTTTCAATTTCATTCAAAGTAAAAGTATCATTAAAATCAACAGAAAAATTTTCCAATCCTAAAATTATTCCATCACAATTATTAATATATTTTAAAACATGCTCTTTTTTATCTATTTTTACTAATACTTTCATCCTATCACTTCCAAACTTTTATTCCAACTTATTATAGCATTTTGATAAAGTTTTGTAAAAGAAAAGAGGATATCTCCTCTACTTATCATTCAATACAGTCACATATGTTACAATATCATCATCTTGTGAAATTTTAAGAAACTTTTTACTAATCATTCTTTTTATTACTAAATCTTTTGAATTAACATAGCAATACATCGATTTAACACCTATTTTTTTTAGTTCTTCTAGCAAATAAGATAATAAGGTATTGCCATATCCATTTCCTCTATATTCTTTTTTTATATATAGATTAAAGTAATTATATTTACTGTTATCAACAGAAATATCAATAATACCATACCCTAAAATTAGTTTATCGTTTTTAATAACGTATACAGAAGATTTTTCAGTCAAATCAAATAGACTTTTAAAATCATTAAAATTTATGCTTTTAATTTGTTCAAATTTTATCATATTATAGTTCCTCAACTTTACTAGGTGTAATTTCATCATTTAACTGTAAATCGTATATATTATTATTAACGAATTGATAAAAGCTAGGATATTTGCTGGCATAATGAACAATACCTTCATAGTATAATGGATCTTGTAAGCTTTGAAGAGCAACTTTTCTTGCCTTTGAAAGTAATTCAGTATCATTTAAACACTCTCTACTACCATCTAAATAAAGTATTTCCATTTTATCAGTACGTCTTAATGTAACAGGAGCAAATTCATCTCTAATTCTATCTATTGATGGGTCTTCCTGCAAGAAAAACTTAGAATATGTTTTCAAGTAATCCTTTTTAGAAAGTTTTACTGGTATTGTATATTTTTCATTTAATTTTTGAACTGCTTCAACATCATCACTTATCTTAGAATACTCCATTAAATAAAGAGTTCTAAGTACAGAATATCTATGTAATCCATTTACAGATATTGCAAATTTATTATATTCTAATTCTTCTACAAAAATAGGTTCACTGTAAAAACTATTTTGCAATTTTTCTAATATTTCATCACTATCATATTCTAAAAGTCCAATACTTCTTGTTTGATAAGTACTTCCATTATTATCAAAGTAATAGCTTAAACTTTGAAAAACATTTGAAGGTACATCTCTAAATTCTCTATCATATCCTAAAATATCTGCGATACTAACAAAAGCATCAACAGTATCTTTATCAACACCATATTTAGCTATTAATGTATTTATTTCTTCTCTATTTAATATATATCCTAAGTTACCAAGCCTGCCAAATGTTTCATCAGTGATATTATTTCTTTTTAAATAATCTTCAATTAAACAATTCATATAATTATTTTACTTCCTCAAATCTATACTTTTGCTTTACATTTTTATATTTTTCATGATCAACTTCACTAATGAACATATCATATGGTCTTGCCCATATTTTACCATCATGTACATATACAACTAAATCTTCCATAGTTTCAGTATGTTTACAAATACCAATCACATATACAAGATGACCTTTAAAGTGTCTATATATTGTTTTTTCCTTTACTTCAGTCACTACAATTCCTCCTAGATATAGATATTCCATCACCAACATCTAAAAATTTAGTTTCAAATTCTTGATTAGATTTTAAAAATTCAATATAACTTCTTATTTTTCTAACTAAACCTCTGACATTTCTACTTTCAATTTCTTCTAATGGGGTCGCTACTAATCCATGAAATTTAAGGTTATCTGTTATAATATAACCATCTTGATTTAAATTAGTTTGAAACCTCTTGAAAAAATTAATATTTTGACCCTTGGCAGCATCAATAAATATCAAATCAAATTTTTTATCTTTATCAAAATTAACATTCATAGCATCCGCAAATATTAGAGTTATTCTATTATTTAAATTCTCTCTATCAACATTTTTAACAGCTTGTTTATATCTTTTTTCGTCACGTTCTATTGTAGTTACTTTAATACTGTTCCTAATACTAGCCATTCTAATCGCAGAATAACCAACTGCCGTACCTATTTCAAGAATATTCTCTATATTATTATCTCTTATGAAATCTAATAAAAATTCTATTCCTTCATCTTGCATAATAGGCACATTTTTTTCTAATGCATCATTTTTTATTTGTAAAATATCATCATTCATTACAACCATTTCCCATTTTTCTTTAATTCTTTTATTTTACTATCAAATTCTTTCTTAGTCTTAAAGAAATATACATTTGTATCTTTATCAGCAACAAAGTATAAATAATCAGTTTTAGGAGCATTTAAAACAGCTTTTATACTTGATTCACTAGGATTACAAATAGGTCCAGTTGGAAGTCCTAAATTAGATAAAAGTCTAGTATTATATCCACTTTTATAGTTAAAGTTAGCAGTATTATGACATAATGTAGTATCATCTATTTTTTGCGCATAGCAAGCAGTTACATCACTACCTAAACTTATTTTTTTATTTAATCTATTGTAGAAAACGCTAGCAATATTAGGTCTATCTTTATCATTAAGCCCTTCTAATTCTACAATGGACGCTAAAGTTATTATCTCTCTAGTTGATAAATCACTTTTTTCTATTTCTTTTTTATATTTTGTCAAGACTTTATCTGTTTCTTGAAGCATTTTATTAAATATAGTTTCTACGGTTATATTTTTATTTTCAAAAACATAGGTATTTGGATATAAATATCCCTCTAATTTATAGAAAGTCCCCTTTTTTTCTATATCGTTATCTATGAACCAATATTTATCAGCAAGCTTTTTAATATATTCTGTATCATTAGATTTAGCAATAACTAATTCATATTTATTATTTGTATTATCACTAATTGTCTTAGCAATACTACGCATATTTTTTCCTTCTTTAAATGTGATTGTTACCTCGTTAGGATTATAACCTTTTCCACTATTAATTAAACTAGCTATTTCTTTTGCAGTCATTGTTCTATTTAATTTATAAGTACTAGCTTGTAGATTTTTAATGTTATTTAATTTTAAGTATACTAAAAAAACTTTATCATTATGAATCAATTTACTATTTTCTAAGTTTTTAGCTATCGTTTTTGTTGATGTTCCTGGTTTTATTGTAAATACTACATCAACTTTATCTTTCTTATTTACAGCCGATAATTGACTATTATAGAATATCATACCTGCAATTAATAAAACAATTATAGCAATTATAAGTGAAAATATTATTTTCCAAATTTTTTTTAATTTCATATTTTACCTCTTAATAAATAACGAGCATTATTGCTCGTTATTATCAGTATTATTCTCTTCTGTTTTCTTTTTGATTTCTTCTTGTAATGTATTAAGAATTGTTTCAATGATCTTCCATTCTTGGTCTGTTTCAATAGGTTCAAGTTTAGGATTCTCTTGTTTTGGATCATAAATTGATGCGAAAACTTGAACATTTCCTTGTTCGTCTTTTGAATTGTCAGTATAAACTATATAGCTTTTCTTTGTTTCATCACTATCAAAAGTAAACAATATATCACATGTGATTTCTACTCCTTGATCATTAATAACTTTAAATGTAGTATTATTTTCCATATCTATTTCCTCCCATTAATATCTAAATACGATTGCAATATTATTGTTGCAGCCATACTATCAATAACTTTCTTTCTTTTTTGTCTACTAGTATCATTAAGTATTAACAAGTCTGTTGCTTGTTTAGTTGTTAGTCTTTCATCTACTAAATGTACTTTAATATTTAATTTATCTTCTAACTTTTTTTTAAATTCATAAGATAGTCTTGCTTTTTCACCAAGAGTATTATTCATGTTTTTAGGAAGTCCTAAAACTATTTCGTCAACTCTTTTTTCAATTACTAAATCACGAATTCTATCAATCAGCATATCATACTCTTCGTTGTGCCTGATAATACCATAACTAGAAGCAATTATCCCACTAGCATCAGATATTGCAATACCAAGCGTTCTGCTTCCTAAATCAAGTCCTAAATAACGCATTATATTCTCTTTATATATTCACGAAGTAAAACTTCTAATATTTTATTTCTTTCTACTCTAGTAATTTTACTACGAGCTTCCTTATATGAAGAGATATATCCAGGATCACCACTCATTATATATCCTACTAACTGATTGATTGGATTATAACCTCTTTCTTCTAACGCTTCATATACATCCTTAATTACGTCTTTTACTATTTCTTCTTCAAAAGACTCTATTGAATAAGCATGAGTTTCACTAATTTCCATATCCTCACCTCTACTATCTAATTTTATCATTTATTATTTAACTAATCAACCACTTTATTTTATATAACCTTGAATATTAGTAATAATAAGAATACTGTAAATATTGTATATAATATAATTCCATTTATAATTTCTGATTTTGAACTTTTGTATTTAACACCAACACCCATTGATATTAAAAATCCTCCAATCAAACCTCCAATATGTGCAAAATTATCAATTTGGTTACTAAAAGCAAAACCAATTAATAAATTTAAAATAATTATTGGAATAATCTGACTTCTAATTACACTTCCTAAATAAACGCGATAATGATATCCAAAATATACAAGCGAACCCATAAGTCCAAATATAGCTCCAGAAGCACCAATTGATACAGCGTTATTATTTATAGCAACAGATAACAAACTACCACTTAAAGCACTTAAAAAATATATAATTATATATTTCGCTTTTCCATAGAAAGATTCTATTTGACTACCAATTATATATAAAGCGTAACAATTAAATAAAAGATGAAAAATATTCGCATGAATGAAACAACCAGTTATCAATCTATAATACTCATGATACTTAGTTATAAATGGCCCATATATTGCAAACTTATTAATAAAATAACTACTTTGATTTGTTATAAGTGCAAATAAATAAATAAAGATATTAATTCCTATCAAAATTTTAGTTATAATAGGATTTTTAGGTTTAAATACATCTTCTGCCTCTTCTTGATCATGTCTATTTTTTTTATTAATATCTGAAGTTATCTTTAAAAATAGTTGCATTCCATCTTCATTAAATTTTAGTTTCTTAGTAATATCAGGAAAAATATCTGTGACAAAAGAATAATTTTTAATATCTTTTTCATCACTTAGATAAATACAATCATAATTTTTTTGGTTATCAAGTGCAACCATATCAGATATATCAGTAAAAATACTTAGAACATTAATATTAAATGTTAATGTCTTTCTTTTAATTTTTCTTACAACATGTTTTGTTTTAAATAAATCATAAGCAAACTGTTCATCATTATGTATATGATTAGAAACAATACGAACAATTTTATAATCTAATTCCATATTTTCTAACCAAATCTCATCTTGAGCACCTTGTAAAATAATAGGATTATAGTTTTTTTCTGTAATAAAGTAATGAAGTAATTTCATTACGATCATATTCTTATCATCAACAGTGTTATTCATAACACAACCACCTCTTGTACCTGTATTATATAATATTTTATAAAATAAATAAAGAAAAAAGCTCAAATTGAAGCTTTTCTCATTAATCTAAACTATCTAATTTATCCTTAAATTCTTTAGGCAATTCAGACTCAAAATAAAGTTGTTCTTTAGTAATTGGATGAACAAATTTTATGCTTTTTGAATGTAGATATTGTCCAAAATCGTCTTTTTTATGTTTCCTTCCATATACAGGATCTCCATATATAGGATAGCCTATGTAATTAAAGTGTACTCTAATTTGATGAGTTCTTCCTGTCTCTAGTTTGCATTCAACTAGTGTTGCATTACTATATCTTTTTAGAACCCTAAAATGAGTAATTGCTTCTTTACTACATTTATCAGTAACTTGCATCTTTTGTCTATTATTAGAATCTCTTCCGATTGGAGCATCAATAGTTCCTGTATCATGTTTGATAACCCCATCAACAAGTGCCCAATAAATTCTTTCTACTTCTTTATTTTTAATCATTTCTGATAAAAGTTCGTGAGTTTTATCATCTTTAGCAACCAGCATAAGACCACTAGTATCCTTATCAATTCTATGTACTATTCCTGGCCTTGTACTATCTATATTAGAAAGTTTAAACTTTAATGCTAAAGCATTAACCAATGTATCATCATAATGACCTGGAGCGGGATGAACTACTAAACCACTTTGTTTATTTATAACTAATAAATATTTATCTTCATATACTACATCAACATCAATATTCGCTGGTGTTATTACTTCTTCCTTTGGCTTTTCCTCTTTTATTTCTATTTCATCGTTAATATTTACTAAATAACTATTATTGACAATCTTACCATTAACACTAACTAATCCTTCTTTTATATCTTTTTGAATTTTACTGCGAGACTTATCAAGTTCTTTCGCAAGATATTGGTCTAATCTTATATTATCACTATTACTTTTTATTTTCACTTTCATCACCCCTAAAGCAACAAATAACCATTATTATAACACTAACTACTATTAATATATCAGCTATATTAAATACAGGAAAATAATAATTAAATATTTTAAAGTCAAAAAAATCAATTACATATCCTCTAACTAATCTATCAATAAAGTTTCCCATAATACCAGCAATAAGCATCGAATAAGAAATTATATCTATTTTTTTATATTCTTTCATTCTAAATATAAACCATAAGATAAATGCTAGCGCTACTACAGTAGTAATAATTAAAAACCAATAATTACCGTTGAATATTCCCCAAGCAGCTCCTCTATTTTCAACATACGTTAAATTAAAGAAATTTTTAATAATCACTTTCTTTTCATATAGTCTAAAATTTTTCTTTATTAAAAATTTTGTAAGTTGATCTATTATGGTAGCAAGACTTGCCCAAAAAACTATTTTCTTTTTCATATTATTTCACCAACTCCATTCTAGCAAAAAAAAAGAATATTATAAAGTAATATTTACTAAAATAACATCCTCTCCTATTTTTTCTATATGTTTCCAACTAATTTCTGTATCCAATCCCCTATTTGAAAAAGAAAAAAAATTTTTATTAGTCTCAATTATTAATGAAATAATATTTCCTGTTTCTTCATCTATCTTAGCATCGATTATATTACCTATATTCTTACCATCAGTAATACTTACTATACTTTTATTTTGTAAATCAGATAAACGCATAACATCACCTAATACATAATATGATATTTAATTTGTTTTATTATTGTTTAATGCCTGTTTAGAAATTATATACACAATTAAACAAATAATACCCATTAGAATATATAGTAAACAATATTTATTACTATAAACCCCAATAGTTTTTATAACAGAATGAATAAATCTAATAGTAAAATCAGTACTTATAAGATTATTTAAATTTAAAATATAACTAATTATTTTAATACTTAAAAATGTAGAAATGCTAGAAACAATCAAAATATAAGAATTTATCTTTAACCATATAAATTTATTATTTAATATGATTAAAGCTAATATATTAATACTAAAAATAACTAATATAATATTAGTGAAAACTTTAGAAAATATAATACTAAATACATTAATAATTTTAGGATTTCCATTATTAATAAATGTAGATGTTCCTTGATATAACTTATTGGATGCATCAAATATCAAAGTTCTATTTAATTCTTTTGTATAATTGATATTTGATTCTTTTATTATTTGATCATAACTACTATCAACCATATCTAAAACATCACTCAAATTTAATTTTTCAGCCTTAAAATACATATTTGAATAAGCCTTTTTAATTATATTAGTAGCAATATTAGAAAAAGATTTTGTTTTAATTATTTTTTTTATATCATCAGATTCATCGTTATATAAAGTATAATAATCTGTATTTTTAGTCAAATTATCAACATTTAAATTATTATAAGTAAGATTAAACAGAAAGAATATATATATAACTAATAAAATTACCCATAAAAGAAAAGAAATAAACTTTTTATTCTTCAATTTCATTTATTTCACATACTTCTTTACTATCTTTAATATCATATTTAATCTTAATTGTTTTAAGGGCAAATTTTTTATCTACAGTAATACTATAAATCACATTATTATTTTTCTCATTATAATACATTGTTTTACCATCAGAACAAGAATAATAATCATAGTTATCTAAATTACTTAAATATTCGTCAAAATATTGTCTAACATTCTTAGATTTTCTTAAAGTAATTAAAGTTACTTCACTACCATCATCTTTAACAAAATAAGCAAATGCTGGTATTTTAATTTTAAATTTATGGTTTTGATATTCTGTTCTAAAAAAAGTTTTATTAATTAATAGTAAAAAGAACAATAAAGTAAGTACTAATACTAATAAAATAGTAACTCTTTTTCTATTAAATATTTTGACTGACTCACTACTAGTTATATCTTTGACATTTTTTACTGTCTTCTTTTTTTGTTTTTTTTCCTTAGTATCACTCATAAAATCCCTCTACTTTCTTCTAGAATATTATACAACAAAATTATCTGTAGTACAATTATTAAGATGCATTTTGAACATATCTAAGTGTTAAATTATATATTCCTTGTCCATCTTCAACAATAGTTTGTCCATTAGTATTAACAGCTACTTTTATATCAAAATCAGTTGTTTGCCCAGGATATATAACACTACCAACATTAGCAGTATTACTAGTTTCGATATAATCATTAAATTTTTCTACATTGATACTTGCATCCTCTAATCTAGCCGGAATAGTACCATTATTTTTTACTGAAACATTGTATTCGATAAAATCTCCATCATTGTATAAATCAATAGCAAAATTGGCACTTAATTTATCTTCAGTTATCTGAATATTTTTGGAAACTGCATCTGTACTTTTATTTTTAACTGTTATTTTATCAATTACTACATCCCATTTTCCAGATGACTTAGTAGTACTTTCTATTTTTAAGGTAGAAGATAAAAAAGCATATCCTATTCCCATAAATATAACAGCAATTAACAAAAACACAATAAATATATTCTTTTTTCTTTTCATAACATCACCCTTGCTACTTTAATTTAATGCTAATATACTTATTTAATTTTGTCAATTAATAAAAGAAAAAAAGTACTAAATCGCACTTTTTAACAGTTTAATCTTTCTTGTTAATCTAACTCTAAGTAGAATTTTATTTTTAGGTATTTTATTCATAATTTGTATATTGGAATCAATTAAATATCTATAATATTGTTTTAAATCATCGTTTACTAAAACATTATATCCAAGAAACAATTCCCTAAAGTTATATCTGCTTTTACCTTTTTCCAGAACTATAATTGGATAAAATTTACCTCTTTCACAAATAATCTCTTCACATAAAATCTTATATCCAAGCTTAGTTATTTTCTTCCTTACAAGCTCAAAATCATTATTAGGAGATAATATTAATTTTTTAACATTACTTAGTTTATCTTTATCATCATATAAAATATTAATAATATTTTTAGCTCCCATACCAGAGATAATAACAGTATTTATATTATTATCAATGGTTGATATTCCACTACCTAGTTTAATTTCAATATTATTAATATTATAACTATCAATATTTTTTTTAGCTTGTTTTAGTGGACCTTCGTTTATATCTGATGCAATTAATTTTATATTTGTATATTTCTTGGCCAAAAATATACATAAAAAAGCATGATCACAACCTACATCAATAACTGAATCATTAGAATCAACATAGGCTGCAATATGCTTAAGTCTTTTATTTATATTCATTTTAATCTATTAAGAAATCTTTTAACTTTCTAGAACGAGAAGGATGTCTTAATTTTCTTAAGGCTTTAGCTTCTATCTGTCTAATACGTTCCCTAGTTACACCAAATATTTGTCCAACCTCTTCCAAAGTACGGCATTGACCATCATCAAGTCCAAATCTAAGTCTCAACACTTTTTCTTCTCTTTCTGTTAGTGTCAATAATACATTAGCAAGTTCTTCTTTTAATAGTTCAACTGTTGCATACTCTTCAGGTGACATAGTTCTCTCGTCTTTAATAAAATCTCCTAAATGTGAATCGTCTTCCTCGCCTATTGGTGTTTCAAGTGATACTGGATCTTGACTAATTTTAAACACTTCACGAACTTTATCAACAGTAATACCAAGTTTTTTAGCTATTTCTCCTTCAGTTGGTTCTCTATTTAATTCCTGAGTAAGTTGACGTTGTACTCTAGCTAATTTATTAATAGTTTCAACCATATGTACTGGAACACGAATTGTTCTAGCTTGATCAGCTATTGCTCTTGTAATAGCTTGTCTAATCCACCAAGTTGCATAAGTTGAAAATTTATATCCTTTTGTAGGATCAAATTTATCAACCGCCTTCATAAGTCCTATATTACCTTCTTGAATCAAATCAAGGAATAACATTCCTCTACCAACATATCTCTTAGCAATTGATACAACTAAACGAAGATTTGACTCTGCAAGCATCTTTTTTGCGTGCTCATCACCCTGTTCAGCAAGTCTTGCATATTCAAACTCTTCATCATTGGTTAATAGATTTATACGTCCAATCTCCTTTAAATACATACGAACTGGATCATTAATCTTTATATCTTTAGATAAAGTTAAGTCTTCGACAACTAAGTCAGACGGATTTTCATCTTCATCATCACTATTATCTGTTGTTTCTGATATTATTTCTATATTATTTTCTACTAAAGCATTATATAAATCATCTAATGTATCACTATCTACTTCTAATCCCTTTAACTCTTCTGCTAATTGTTCATAAGTAACATAACCATTTTCTTTACCTTTTTTTATAAGTGCTTTTTTTCTATCCTCTATAGTTTTTATTTCATTGACCATGACTACTCTCCCCTATTTTTATTAACCTTATTTGTTCAGCAATTTTTAATTGTTCAAGTAAATTAGGCTCACTCTTCATTAAATCATTCAAGCGTTTTATTTCTTGCTTCCTATTATAATCACTAATTACCTTAATATAATCATCAATTGCTTGTTCACTACTAGTATAATCATCTTTGTCATTTATTTGGTTGAATAATTCTTCTAATTCAGGTTTACCCTTTAAATATGTAAACATATCAGCGATACTAACTGTACCATATTTATCATAGAAATTATATATTTCGTTTGCTAATAATCTGTATTTAGAAACTGCAAAGCATACATTTTCTCTTTGACACTTATCTATTACTTCAGGTACCGTTAACATATTATACAAAAGTGCGAATACTGCTTTTTCGTATTTAGATAATTTTTTATCTTGTTTCTTTAAGATAGTATCATCTGTCTTGACTACTTTTTTATCTAAATAATCATTCAACCTTTTTTCTAGGGTATTATAACTCAAATTGCACTCATTTGCAAGTTTTTTTAATATTATCTCTCTTCTTATATCATCTTTTATAAGACTTGTTTCTCTTAAAACCCCATCAACATAGTTAGATACTTCCATATCACTATTAAAATTAACATGATTTTTTAAATTAGATATTTTATAATCACTAAAATTCATAGCATTATCTACTAGTGCTAAGAAATTATCTCCACCATATTTTAATATATATGTATCTGGATCATCATTATTATTAAGATGAATAACTTTTGGTGATATTCCTATATTTTCTAATTGCTTTCCAACACTCATAGTAGCGTGATATCCAGCTTCATCTCCATCAAAACATAATATAATATTTAAAGAAAGCTTTTTAAGTAATAATATTTGATCATTTGTTAAGGCTGTACCCATAAGTGCTACTGTATTAGATAGTCCTATACTACTAGCCCTTATAACATCCATAAATCCTTCCATCACTATTACAAAGCCTTTTTTTCTTACTTCTTGCTTCGCTATATGGTAATTATATAAACATTGCCCTTTTTTAAAAATAGGTGTTTCCTTTGTATTTACATATTTATTAGCTTTACTTCCATCATAAATTCTACCACTAAAAGCAACAATTCTACCATTTGTATCATATAATGGAAACATTATTCTATTTATATAAATATCATGATTATCAGTAACAAGTCCAAGTGTAACAAGATCACGATAAGAAAAACCTTTTTTTTGTAATAATTCCATTAATACATTGTTTTTATCAAGGGAATATCCAATATCAAATTTTTTGATTATTTCATCATCAATACTTCTTTTAGCAAGATATTCTTTGGCTTTTTTACCATTAATAGTATTAATATTATTTTGATAAAACTTAGCCGTTAAATCGTAAATTTCATAATACTTATCATTAATATTAGATTGCTTTTTATGTACTGTACCATCTAATTTATATCCAACTTTATCGGCAAGTTTGTGTAAAGCTTCAGCAAAAGATATATTTTCATAGTTACTAACAAAAGTAAACACATTACCACTGGCCCCACAAGAAAAACATTTATATATTTGTTTTTCTCTAGATACACTCATAGATGGATTTGTATCATTATGAAATGGACATACACCAAAATAATTTTTCCCTTTTTGACTTAGAGGTATATATTCACTAATTAAATCAACTATATCAATTTTATTTCTAATTTCATTTATAATTTTTTGATTATCCATAATATACCTCCCAACAATGCTTATTATAACATTAAAGAGGTCAAAAAAACATAATTATTTATTTATTCATACAAGAAATGATGTATCATTAACAAATTGATAGTTACATTTATATTTTAAAGCTCTAACAAGCCTAAAAAGAGCTTCATCTTTTTGCTTTGCTTCTAACATAATATAAATATCATGTTTAAATTCTTTAAGTATTTGAACAAAGTCATTAAATTGATCAACATCAATATAATCATGATGAGATCTATATTCCTTTTTTAACTTTGATTTAGGTGATGAAAAATGCATTTTTACAGGCCAATATTCTCCATCCCAAGTCTTAATAATATCACTTAAATATTTTTTTATATCAAGTCCACAATTATTACATAAATGATGATGATAATCAAGAACCATTGGTATCTTTAATTTTTGACATAAATAAAGAGTATCAGCAACATTAAATACTTTATCATCATTTTCTAAAACTATCATTTCCTTTAACTCATCATCTAATTTATTAAAATTATTAATAAATCTTGTCATACTAGCTTTTTTGCCACCTTGAGAACTCCCAACATGTAATATTAATTTAGGACTGTTAAAGTTAAAAGCTTTTAATATTTTTCTATGATAATTAAGTATTCTAAAGCTATTTTCAACTGTTTTAGGATTTGTACTATTAAGAACACAATATTGGTCCGGATGCATATCGATTCTCATATTATTAGAATTTGCTAGAACTCCAATATCTTTATATTTATCTAAAAAAGGTGTTATATAATCAAAAGTAAAATCTTCTAGTGTCGCTAAAGGAATCAATTTTGATGTCATTCTATAAAATTTAACTTCATTCTTTATATTATAAATAATGGTTTCTTTCAAACAATCCAGGTTTTTATCAATTACTTTATAGACGTGCTCTATATTTTTATTAGAATTAAAGTTTGTTAATGTAATAGTAGATGAAGTAGTTATCCCTAAAGTAAGAGGAATAGAAACATATCCAAGATTAATTTTCATATTATCACCACTATTATTATTTACAAAAAAAACAAAACTACTTATCATAGTTTTATTTTCTATATTTTATTAATATATTTATCCTTCATAGACAATTTGGTCATCTGATAATGAATTCTGCCATCCATGACCACCATCACTATAATATCCACTACAATTACTTTTACTTCTCTTAACAGTAATAGATGTTAATGGATTGTTAGCAAAGGCATTCATCTCAATAACTGACACATTCGATGGAATAACAAGTTTAGTAATAGAATTAGAATCAAAAGCATCCTCGCCTATTCTTTGTAAAGAATTAGGTAGACTTATCGATGTAAGTTGACAATTATTAAATGCACCAACTCCAATGACTTCTAATCCTTCATTAAAAACAACTTCTTGTAATGAACTATCAGCAAATGTGCCACCTTCTATAACTGTTAAATTTGTAGCATTACTTAAATCGACTTTTTTAAATGATAATCGTTCAACATGCTCAATAACTGTATCATTTTGAAGATCCACATAGGCAGAAGCTTCATATGGTGATTCTGCATTATCTTCTAATACACTCATAGAAAAAGCTTTATCTTTACTAATCCATTCGACATTTTCATAAACAGGATCACCTATTTCTTTTCTAAATTCAATAAATTTATTTTTTATTGCATCAAAATTCTCATCATCTGTAACATAATAATATTCAACTGACTCACTAGTTTCTTCGTTAACCATATGACTAAACCATCCAACATTATATTTAGTAAAAGATATTTCCGAAAGAACTTTTATTGCTTCTCCATTACTGTTAGTTGCTGGTACTTTCATAACACCATTAGAATCAGGTTCAACATT
>CAKPRZ010000011.1 GCA_934183165.1 uncultured Bacilli bacterium
CCTACTGGACCGACTGGAGCTACTGGTCCTACCGGAGCTACTGGAGCCACTGGACCTACCGGAGCTACTGGACCTACTGGACCTACTGGAGCCACTGGAGCTATTGGAGCCACTGGACCTACTGGACCTACCGGAGCTATTGGAGCCACTGGACCTACCGGAGCTATTGGAGCCACTGGACCTACCGGAGCCACTGGACCTACCGGAGCTACTGGAGCAGATGGAGAAACACCAACAATAACAATTGGGTCTGTAACGACAGGTGCTCCAGGTACTCAAGCAACAGCATCTATTTCTGGAACAGCACCTAATTATTTATTAAACTTAACAATTCCACAGGGTCCAACTGGACCTCAAGGAACAGAAGGTGCTACCGGACCAACGGGACCAACTGGACCTACTGGACCTACTGGACCTACTGGACCAACAAGTTAAAGGCTAACGCCTTTCTTTTTTGTTCTATTTTTAGTCAGTCTATAACATTTTTGCTATTAAATTATCCAAAAATGAATTTTAAATGTGTAAATATGAAGTAAACATACATTCATTATTTCAAAATAATCATAAACTATTTATGTATTAAAATATTGAGGTGATTATAATGAAAAAATACAAAGTATGTGTATATGCAATTTGTAAGAATGAAGAGAAATTTGTTAAAAGATGGATAAACTCCATGAAAGAAGCTGATGAAATATATGTTTTAGATACTGGATCAGACGATAACAGTGTTAATTTGCTTAAAGAAAATGGTGTGCATGTAAAAACTAAAGAGATTTCGCCATGGCGCTTTGATGTTGCTAGAAATGAATCTTTAAAAATGGTTCCAGATGATATCGATATATGTGTGTGCACAGATTTAGATGAAATTTTCGAAAAAGGATGGAGAGAATCATTAGAAAAAATATGGGAAAAAAGTACTAATAGAATTGCATATGCTTACAACTGGAAACTTGATGAAAATAATAATCCACAAATCTCTTTTTATATAGAAAAAATTCATTCTAGAAATAATTATTCTTGGATTAATCCAGTACATGAAATATTAAAATGGAATATAGAAAGGCCAGAAAATAAAATTAAAACGGATAAAATTATTTTAAATCACTATCCTGACCCTACTAAATCTAGATCATCATATTTACCCCTTTTAGAATTATCTATAAAAGAAGATCCAACAAATGACAGAAATATGCACTATTTAGGAAGAGAATATATGTATTACAAAGAATGGGAAAAATGTATAACAACATTAAAAAAACATATTTCAATGCCTAATGCATTGTGGAAAGACGAAAGATGTGCTTCTATGAGATTTATTGCTAGAAGTTACAAAAATCTAAATAAATTGAATGAAGCTAGATTTTGGTATAAAGAAGCAATTAAAGAAGCTCCATACTTAAGAGATCCTTACATTGAACTTGCTATATTAGAATATGAGCAAAAAAACTGGGATGAAGTTTATGAGCAATGTATAAATGCAAGTAAAATAACTAGTCATGCTAAAACATATATTAATGAAGAATTCAGTTGGAATAACACTATATATGATTTATTATCAATAAGTAGTTTTTATAAAGGAAATTTACAGGAATCTCTAGAATGGCTAGATAAAGCAATTAATATGGCTCCTAACGATGAAAGATTATTAAATAATAAGGTAATAATAAGTAATGCTTTAAAAGACAAATAATCAAACTATGTATTTGAAAAAAAAACACTTTAACTATATAATATATTAAGAGGCGAAGTTATGGATATAAAAAAAATAATAATTAATTCTGCATTTATTTTTATTGAAGAATTAATTTTACATGTAATAATGTTTAAACAATTAGATTTTTATTTGTTATATATTTTAGGTTTTAGCATAGTTATAGGATTATTGATTACTACATTATCAAGCCTAACTCATGATAAGCCAAATAAAATTATTAATATTTCCTTACTGTTGTTTATAGGAATAATTTTTGTTGCACAATTAGTTCATTTTAAATTTTATGGTGCAATATTCTCTATTTATTCATTAGTTAATGGAGGACAAGTATTTGGATTTTTTAGTGCTATTATGAAGGTTATAAAAAACAATATAATTTCTGTTATAGTAATAATTTTTCCTATAATTGCAGCTATATATTTAACAATTAAAGAACAATACAATAGTACAAGTTTTAAAATGCTTTTTCTACAAGATATTGGTGGAATAGTATTATTGATACTACTAATTTTCTCATTAAATTTAGATAAAGATAGTTCATATAGTGCTAAAAGTTTATTTAAAGATACTCATGTTCCAACTATCATGACTAAGAAATTAGGATTGATCACTACTATGAACTTAGATTTAAAAAGGACTATTTTTAAATCTGGAGAAAAATTAATAATTAATTATGAAGATAACAATAATAATAAAACTGCTGAATATAATAAACTTGATATAGATTTTGATAAGCTTATAAAAAATGAAAAAAATGAAAATATAAAAAATCTTCATTACTATTTTAAAAATGAAACTGCGACACAAAAAAATCAATACACTGGTATGTTTAAAGGAAAAAACTTAATAGTAATAGTAGCTGAAGCATTTTCACCTATTGCTATAGATAAAGATTTAACGCCCACACTATATAAACTTTATAACAGTGGATTTAAATTCAATAATTTTTATACTCCTTTATTTTATGTAAGTACATCAGATGGAGAATATATTTCCTTAACTTCACTACTACCTAAAGAAGGAGTTTGGAGTTTTCAAGAATCAAGTAATAATTATCTGCCATTTGTATATGGAAACTTGCTAAAAAAACAAGGCTATTCAGCTTGGGCATATCACAATGGTAGTGCAACCTACTACAAAAGGAATCTATCTCACCCAAATATGGGATATAACTTCAAAGCATGTAAATCAGGCCTAGAGAAAAAAATAAACTGTAAAATATGGCCTCAAAGTGATTTAGAAATGATAAATGCTACATTTGACGATTATAAAGATAAAGATAAATTTGTCACTTATTATATGACTATTAGTGGCCACTTAAATTATACATATAATGGAAATATGATGGCTACAAAAAATAAAAACAAAGTTAATAATCTCCCATATTCGGAAGCAATTCAAACATACATGGCAACACAAATAGAATTAGATAAAGCGGTGGAATCACTGATATATAAGTTAAAAGAAAGCAATAAATTAGATGATACTGTCATAGTAATAAGTGCTGATCATTATCCTTATGGATTGTCTTTAAAAGAAATAAAAGAAAAAGCTAACTATATTAATGATAAAAAGTTTGATATCCACAAAAACAACTTAATAATTTGGAACAACAAAATGACTACACCAATAGAAATAAATAAAAGTGCAAGTAGTTTGGATATATTACCTACCGTTTTAAATTTATTTGGTGCTGAATACGATTCACGATTACTTGCTGGCAAAGATATCTTATCAAATTCTGAGGGAATAGTTATATTTAATGATAGAAGTTGGATAACTGATTATGGAAAATATGATGCCATAAAAAAAACATTTACAGCATCAAAAAAAGTTAAAAACGAAGATGAATATGTAGAGAGAATAAATTCAATTGTTTACAATAGATTCAGTTCTTCTAGAATGATTCTAGAAACTAACTATTATAATTATTTAGGATTAAAATAAAATGAACTAAAATTAGCTCATTTTATTTTTATTTTTTTCCAAATTTTAGATTTATTAACAAATAGATATGTCAATATAGCTAGAATAAAGGAAGCTAGTATATCTATTAAAACATGTTGTTTAATGAACAATGTTGAAATTATTACTAACAATGACCATATTATTATTACAGTCTTTGAAAACCATTTAACATTTTTTGCTTCTGTAATCCCTAAAATAAATAAGAAACAGCATAAACAATGTATACTTGGCAAACAATTTGTCGCAGGGGTATCTATCGCATAAATTATACTAATTATAATATCACTAAAAGTATTTCCAATTATTTCTGGTCTTGTTATTGTTGTAGGATAAAAAATAAATATTAAACCACTTATAGTAATAGCAATTATCATTGATGTAACATACTTATATAGAACATCTGAATCTTTCTTTCCCATAACATAAGGAACTAAAATTAACATAATATACCAACTTATATAAAAGTAAATAAAATAACTAACAAAAGGAATCTTTAAATCTAAATTACTAACTAACAAATGATTAGTAAAAGGTGATACTTTTGCTATTAAATATATGAAGGTTTGATATACTATCGTCATTAAAATCAAAATCATATTTTTATATTCTTTTTTTAACATCCTACCACTCTCTTACCAATTATAACATTTAACCTAAGATTTTAATAGAATTTTAATAATTTAATTTTAGCCTTTACTCATTTCCCTTCAAACTACTAACCATATCTATTTTATTTATTTTTCTTGCTAAGAATTTTGAAACAATGTAAGCTACAAAAAAAGTACCAACTGTAGCAATTATATATGTACTAATATTAATATGTACACCAAAATCAAAATTGTCATCCAAACATTTTTTAAACAACCATGCAGTTAAATAATAGCCCGATGGAAGTCCAATTATAATTGACATAAATGCTATCCATATATTTTGTTCAATAAACATTTTTTTGATTCGTTTATCCTTAAAGCCTAAAACTTTCAATGTAGCAAATTGATACTGCTTTTCGCTATATGATAATATTCCCATATTATATATGATAATAGATCCTAATAAAATAGCAAAGCATATTATTAACATAATCATTTTTTTCATCATAGATAACATTGATTCCATACTTGTTTTTAACTGTTCTATATTTTGAATTAATACTATATTTTTTATTTCTTTAACATTTTTTAAGTTATTATTTGTATATAAAGAATCTGGAGTATAATCTAATCCTAGTTTTTCCATATATTCTCTATTCATTGTAATATTTTGATTTTGCGGATCTTTATTTATTCCTACAATTTTAGAATCAAAATATTTAGAACTGCCATATATATGCCAAACTAATGTATCTCCTACTTTATATCCCTCATTTATTGCTAATTTATTTGTTACATAAACCCCATCATTTGAAGTTAGCTTCATAAATTTATCATTTGGATCCTGAAATCTAACTAAACCATTGGAATCGTCAACAAAAATTGTATTAGCTTTTCTATTATTATTTTTATCCTTGATTTCTATTCCTAGTGTTTGACTAGTTGATTTTCCGTATTTTTTTTCTAATTCTTCTAAATCACTATTACTTATATTTTCTTTAATAGTTAATTTATAATTAAAATTATACAAATCTACAAATTGCACTTTAATAAAGTTATTCATACTGTTCAACATACCAAAAGCACAAACTATTAATGTACAACATCCTACTATACCAACTACTCCTGTTATAGTTCTAAATTTATTTCTAATAATATCACGCAAATTCCATTTGCTAGAAAACTTTAATTTTTTGAAAATTCCTTTTGCTGTAATATCTAAGCTACCATTTTTAACAGTTGGTAATTCTGCTCTTAGTGATTCCGCAGGATTTTTCTTTAATTCTTTTCTACACGTTAAATATGTAATAAATGAAACTGCTATAATTACCAAAATAGCAACCACATAACTCATTTTATTAATTATTGGTACTCCATTTGGTACTTCAAAAAATGACATTTCTAAGTTTAAGAAAACACTACCTATAAAAAATCTTCCAGCTAATATACCAACAATTGCTGCTAATAGAGAAATCCAAAAACCATATCCAACATAATGAAATAATATCTTCCTTTTTTTAAATCCTAAAGCTTTTAGTGTTCCTATTTGAATTTTTTGCTTTTTAACAACTCTTGTCATAGTAGTTATAACTGATAACATTGCTATAAATAAGAATAGCCCTGAAAAAATTCCAACATACGATTTACCTTCATCAATTTCTCCTTGATACATAAGATATGAAGTAGTATCTTCTATTTTAACGATAGCTAATGCACTTTTAACATTATCCTCTATGTCATTTTTTACTTGGTTTACGTTAGATTTATTGTTAACATCTACCATTATATAATTATATGGTATATAATCATGATAATCAAAATTTGGTATATATTTTACAGAAGGTATATTTAAATTTTTTGTAACTATGGTATTAATATAATCTTCTGGGATTTCATTTGAAGATAAATATACAAATCCAAAAGTTTTTCTATTTGGAACTAACTCGGAATCATCTTTAACATCATAAATATGATCAGGAACATTTACTAATCCCAAAATTTTCTCATTTATAGTAAATGTATCGTACTTTATCTTTATACTATCTCCAACCTTTAAATTATTTTCTTTAGCATAAAAATTATCTACCCATACACCTTTTTTCTTCTTGTCAAACTCTTCACCACTAAAAACATGAAATTTAGAGATATTATTAGATTCAATAAAACTTATTAAATATGTCTTATCTTTATCATCTCCATCAATTCCAGTTAAAACTAATTTCCTTTCTGCATCATTAACATTTTTTATATTTTTTATTTTATTCAAGTCATCACTAGAGAAACTAGTTCCCATAATATTCAAATCTTGTAAATTATTATTGTTATAAAACTTATCAGCGGCATTAATCATACCATCCATATATGCTTCAATTCCAACATATACCATAATTCCTATCATAGTCATAAGGAAAATAGTTATAAACTGAGATTTGTTTTGTAATATATCCCTAAACATTTTTTTCTTCAACATATTACCACACTACCTCATCTATATTTTTAGGATTTTGATTAATTTCGTTGCTTTCAATTTTACCATTTTTTAATCTTATAACTCTGTCAGCTATCTCAGCAATTAATGAATTATGTGTAACAATAACCACTGTATTATTTCCATTGTTTTGATCACATTGTTCTTTTAAAAGCTTTAAAATCTCTACACCAGTTTTGGAGTCAAGTGCTCCTGTTGGTTCATCACATAACAACAATAGTGGATTTTTTGCGATTGCACGTGCAATTGAAACTCTTTGTTGCTCACCACCAGATAACTGATTAGGAAATTTTTTAGCATGTTTTTCCAATCCTACACTTTTTAACACTTTCATGGCACTTTTAGGCTGTTTTACTATATCATTAACAATTCTAACATTTTCTAAAACTGTAAGGGTTGGCAAAATATTATAAAATTGAAATATAAAACCAACGTTTTCAGCTCGATAATCTGTTAATTGTGAATCACTATAACTAGATATCAAATTATCTCCAACTTTTATTTTTCCACTACTTACTTTATCCATTCCACCCAATAAATTAAGTAATGTTGACTTTCCAGCACCACTTGGTCCTAAAATAACAACAAATTCACCTTTATTAATACTAAAACTTATATTATCCAAGGCATTAAAATTCTTTTCTCCAACTTTATATGTTTTCTTCACATTACTAAACCTAATTAGTCCTTCCATAATTAACCTTCTTTCTAAATATGACATTTGTTTCACATTTTAAATTATAATCATATATTATTAGATAGTCAATACAAATGTGACATTTGTTTCATATTTATTTGAATTTTTTTGTTTAAAGATATATAATGTATATTATGGAAGTGATTATATGTCAGAAATTAGAGTACCAATTCAAAAAAGATCTATTGAAAAAAGGAATCGTATAATAGAAAAGGGCTTTGAATTATTATGTGAGAATGGCTACTATAATACTAATACTACTGATATTGCAAAATATGCAAATGTATCAACAGGTATAATATATCAATACTTTAATGATAAAAAAGAAATATTTATTGAAGGTATAAAAAATTACTCTGATAATATAATGTTCCCAATTTTAGATATTTTGACTAATAATAAAATCGAATTTGATAATCTTGAAAAAATTTTAGGAGAATTAATTGATGTTTTCATAAAAAAACATACTTTATCCAAAAAAGCTCATGAAGAAATGATTGCATTATCACATCTAGATAGTGATATAGCTAAAATTTTTCATGATAAAGAACTTTTAACTACTAAAAGAATAGTTAAGGTATTGAATGCCAATAATATTAATGATCAATACTTACTAGAAAAGGTTCATATAGTTATTGGAATAGTTGAAAATTTCTGTCATGAAGTAGTATATCATCAACATAAATCACTAAATTATAATGCGATGAAAAAAGAGGTTATTTCAATAATTATAAAAATTATACAAAAATAAAAAGTTATCACTTCAACCTGATAACTTTTTTTCTATTTTCTAAAATATACACCTGTTTTTCTATATGATTTTGACCAGTATTTGGAACATCAACAACTATTTTTTCATTGTCAAAAGTCATCTCATATACTGGATAATCATCCTCATATTTAAAAATATTTCCATCGTCTATTATAAACTTTTTCTTATTATTATCTCTTATATAACCTTTCGGGGCTTTAACTTCTTCTATTTCATATTCCCCAGCACTAATTTTATCAATCTTTAAAATACCATTAACTGTTTTCAAATCTATAGATCCATCTACTTCAATATACTTTTTGTTTATTGTATCATAAATTCTAAATATAGTCTCTTCCTTTATTATTTTTCCTGTTTTAGCATCTTTTTTTATTATTAACAATTTTGAAGAAAATTTCTCATCATGTAATTCCATCCTAATAATATTTTGAGATGATTCATTAATAGTAACTTCAAAATCATCTACACATAAATAATTTTTAGTAGAATTAAGTTGATGAAATGTATATGTTCCGTAATAAAGTTCTTTTGTAATTTCTCCAAACCCGTTTGTTGTAACTGTATCAACTAATTCTCCATACTTATTATATATTTCAAAACTTATTCCTTTTTCTAGTTTTTGATCATAGTATTTTAAGATTTTTATTTTTGATTTTATAGCTTCATTTTTTAGTATTAACTCTTTATTGTTATCTTGACTATCAATATTAACCTCATATTCTGTTTTATCAAGTTTGTAACCATTCATACTCTTAGTTTCTTTTATTTTGTATTTACCAAGTGGTAATAATTTAGATATTGCTTCATAATTATTATAAATTACTAATGTATCTACAATTTCATTTTGTTCGTTCAAAATATTATAAGTACTTCCTATTAGTATTCCCTCTCCTAAAGGTTCTTTTTTTTCTGTATCAAAATCAACTTTAGTGATTTTAATGGTACCACCTACAACATTAATATCAAATTTAGCTTTAATTGATGTAACATTTCCTGGAGCCATTAAATTTTGATATTTATTATCAATAAATACTATTGTATTCCTATTATAATTGTTAAACTTTTGCTCTAAGAAAATAGATGTTGATATTTCTTTAGTAGTATTGATTGTTAAAGTATTATTTTTCTTATCTAAATTAATATTTTTATTATCTGATGAAACATTATAGTACTCTAATACTTTATTAGTATCTACTAACTTATTTTCACTATCAATTGAAAAAGTATATGTTTTATTAACAAAACTAGGAAATTTTTTATGAGTGTTAACCAAGTTATTTATTTCGTTTATTTCATTATCATATTTATTAGTTTTAGTACCATTCAATTTATCTGTAAAATAGAAATTCGCATTTTTGTCTACCTCTTTCCATATCATTACTTGTGTTATTGCGTACCACTTGGCATCTTTGTGGTTTTGATATCCATATCCATAATAAGCAATCAAATTGATTTTTTGCCATTTTTCTTCGCTCATCCCTAGCCTTTTTGCATATTCAGAAGTATAAGATTTATATTTATCATCATATTTCATATCCTCAAATGGTTCTATACAATATGCAATTCCATTATTACTTTTCTTTCTAATAAACCTAGCTTGTCTATAATGAATTACTCCTGATTTTACTTTATTAATATATATATTAGGAATCCAATCTCCTGAATAAAAAGTATCATCATAAGTTGCTGCATTAACACTAACTAATCCAAAAAATAATAATAACATTAATAATATTTTTTTCATATTCCTCCTAAAACCATCACTCAATGTTATTATTACTCATTAATTTATTTTTTCCTCAATTATTGATTATAAATTATTAATTGATGTTGAGTTCTCGTACACGCTACATAAAAAAGATTTTTTTCATTTATTGTGTATACATCATTTTTTTCAGTATAAATAATTACAGAATCAAATTCCAACCCTTTGGATACATAAGATGGAATTACTAGTAATTTTTTACTAAACTCTTTAGTATTTGAATCAATAAGAGATATATAATTATATCTTTCCTTAAGTAAATCATATATTTTCTTTGCTTCTTTGTCATTTTTAGTTATGATAGCAACATTTAAGTTTTTGCTAAACATATTTTCAATATCATTAATTAGTAAATTCAATAAATTATTATTTTCATATCTAAATAAAACCTCCTTATCACTATTATTCCTGATGGCAGAAACATGGTTTAATCCTAATATTTTATTTGTATAATCAATAATTTCGGGACTAGATCTATAAGTTTTTGTCAGTTCTAAATACCTAGTATCTTCAAAAACTTCATTAAGTTTATTTAAAGTAATATATTTATAATAAGGATTTATAGTCTGGTTAATGTCTCCTAAAATAGTAAAATTTGCTTTCTTAAAAATTTGTTTAATAATTATATACTGCAAAACAGAATAATCTTGTGCTTCATCAATCACTACTTCCTTTATTGTACCTTTATATCCAAAGCCTTCAATTAAACCTTTAATATATACAAACAAGCAAGCATCTTCATATTTTATACTTTTTCCTTTTAAATAGTCTAAATCATCATCTAGTTTTCCACTGTAATTGTCAATAAAATTTTTACTATTATAAAAATTTGTGTATATATTTCTGTACTCAATACTTTTATTTAAAATTCTTTTTAACATAGCTTTTATTTTCGACTTCTGATTTTTCTTTCCTTTATAAAATAAATAGCATATCTTATCACTTATGGCATCCAATCTGTCATATAAATTAAATTTGGAAAACCTATTCTTAAACAAATCATTTAATTCTTCTTTACTCATTTCAAAATCATGAGTTACTAATCCGTCGATAAATTCTATACTATTTAAAAAATCTTCAATATACATATCTATATGTTTTATTATTTCATCACTTTGTTTATATTTTACTATTTCAATATTTTCTTCATTGTATTTGTAATATCTCTCTACAAAGTTTGTAAATGATTCAACATTTTTATACTCCGGTAAGAATGATGTTAAAAAGTCACTAAATGTTGTCTGCATAGTATTATCTTCACCTAATTCTGGTAAAACATTAGATATATATTCAGAAAAAACCTGATTTGGTGAAAATATTAACACATTATTTGATTGTAAGTTATTAATTTTATAAAGTAGAAAAGCAATACGATGCAATGCAACTGATGTTTTACCACTACCAGCAATACCCTGAACTATTAAATTTGGATCATCTATATTTCTAATTATTTCGTTTTGCTCTTGTTGAATTGTATTAACTATATTTTTCATTTTTTCACTCGAAGAATTTGATAATACTTCTTGCAAGACATCATCATCAACATTTAAACTATTATCAAAAACTCTCTTTAATTTACCATCTTCTATTTTAAATTGTCTTTTATTAGTTATTTCACCGGATACTATCCCTTCTGGCGCCAAATAATTTGCATTACCTACACCATAATCGTAAAAAAGTGATGAAATTGGTGCACGCCAATCATATATAAGATGTTTGTCTTCATCTTCTAAATGTGTAAGTCCAATATATATTTTTTCAAAATTATCTTCTGTTTTAAAAGTAATTGCTCCAAAATATGGATTGTTTTGAATTTTGAATAATTTTTGAAAATATTTTGCTTTGTTTAATGAAATTGTAACTTCTACATCATTGAGTGCTGTCATACTTTTCATTTCTTGTGGATCCATATCATGTCTATTATCCCACATAAACTTTTGAAATTTTTGAATTGTTTCCTTTTTGGCATACAATTGTTGCCCAAGATTAGAAATCATTTCATTGATCAGCTGTTTAGTTTTTTCTAGTCTTTCTTTTTCATACTTGATATCTTTTGCACTTATACTCATAAAACCTCCTTCTACGCAAAAAAACGAACCTTTATATTTAGGGATCGTTATTTTTTCTTATCAAGCTTTGTCAAAACGTCAAAATAAATTTTACATAAAATTTATATATTAGTCAATCATTTTATTGAACTTTTTGATATTTCAATGACTAATCTAATATAATTTTTATCTTTAGCATCAGATAATTTATAGCTTCCTTTTCTAGTAACAGTGTATATACTATTATATTTACTTGTTTCAAGCCACCAAGAATCAAGTTCTTTATTTGCTAACCAATTGCCCTCATTCCAATCGTATCCAAAATTCATTTCTTTTCTTACTTCAATATATTCATCTGAGGTTAACAATCTAATTTTATCTATATTTTTAATATCATCTAATAACTTTTTGGCATCATTTTTCAAAAAATATCCTATATTCTTTTTATTTTTTTCATCATATGTACAGTTACCATCTTCATCAAAGACATGTTTGTCTTTTTCATCAATTTTGCCATCTTTATTTACATCCAAATTTTTAGCACTTAATAATGTTACATCACTTTCAGAAATAGTACTATTTTTTACAACATACCATTCACTATCATCAGATAATTTTACCTTATCCCCTATATTATAAGATTTAAATTGGAATAGAATTTCTTTAGGAGTTCTATGGATTACAAGCATAAGTACCAAAGCTGCTAAAATAGAAAACACAATTATCAATAATACAATTTTATTTTTAACAATTTTTTTTAAAATTGATTTTAGTGTCTTAATAATTTTAAATAAAACATTACTAATCGATTTAAATAATTTAGGCTTATCTTTTTTTCTTTTTACTTGTTTAGTTGACGTATTATTTGACTTAACTTTTTCCTTTTTTATAGGCTTTTTTTCTTCTTTTTGTACTTTTGAAACACTTTCAAGAGGTTCTACTTTATTTACAGGTTCTTTTACTATAGGAGTAATTTTAGGTGGTACCTTTTTAATATTTCTTTTCTTATTCGTATTTTTTTTCTTTATTTTCTTCTTTATATTATTTTTAGAATTGGAGTGATTATTTTTTTTTGAGATTTTTTTTGCATATACCTTCATATTTTCTTTCTTTTTACTACTTGCCATACAATCACTTCCTTTTTAATACATATCTACAACAATTATAGCATATTTAATCATTTTTAGAACAAAAAAAAGACTATTTCTAGTCTATTCTTCAACAAGTTCTAAAACTACCATAAGAGCGTCATCTCCACGTCTTTCATCTAGTTTTAAAATTCTTGTATAACCACCATTTCTATTTGCATACTTTGGTGCTAAAACATCAAATAATGTCTTAACTGCTTCTTTATCGTTTTGTAAGAAAGCAAGCGCTTTTCTACGTGAAACTAAATCTCCTTTTTTACCATAAGTAATCATTTTATCAATAAATTTACGGGCTTCTTTAGCTCTAGTTTCAGTTGTAACTACTTTATTATTCTTAATAACAGTTCTTGTTAAATTAGCAAGCATGCTTCTTCTGTGTTTATTTTCAACACCTAATTTTCTATATGCCATTGTTATCCTCCTTACTAATCATCGTCACGTAAAATTAAACCTAATTCTCTTACTTTGTCTAAAACTTCTTTAAGAGATTTTTTACCTAAATTACGGATTTTCATCATATCATTTTCTGATTTATTAACTAAATCTTGTAATGTATGAATTCCTGCTCTTTTTAAGCAATTATAAGCACGTACCGAAAAATCTAAATCTTCAATTGTTGTTTCTAAAGCTTTTACTTTAGGATCTTCAGTTTTTTCAATCATCATACCTGTCATATCAGCAATATTACTTAAATTAGTTAATATATTAAAATGTTCAATTAATATTCTAGATGCTAATGCAACAGCTTCTTCTGGCTTAATTGAGCCATTTGTCCATACATTAAGTATTAACTTGTCATATGTTTCGTTTTGACCAACACGAGCTGGTTCAACATCATATGAAATTCTTTCAATTGGAGAATAAATAGAATCTATTGGAATTACACCAACTTTTCTAATATCAAGAAGTTTCTTGTTTTCTTCACTTCTTACATATCCCCTACCACTTGAAACAGTCATTTCCATAACAAGACTTCCACCTTTTGCAACATGAGCAATAACTAAGTCTTTGTTAATAATTTCTACATCTCCATCACATTCGATATCTCCTGCTGTTACTTCTCCTTCAGTAGAAACACTTAATTTAACTGTTTTAATTTCTTCAACATGTTTTTTTATAACAACTTTCTTTAGGTTTAATATGATTGTTGTAACATCTTCTACAACACCTTCTAAAGTTTGAAATTCATGTAATGCTCCCTCAATTTTTACACTACTAATAGCAGCTCCTGGTAAAGAAGATAACATTACTCTTCTTAAGGCATTACCTATTGTAATACCAAATCCTCTTTCTAATGGTTCTAATTCAAATTTACCATAGAAATTATTTTCTACATAGTCAGTTATTTTATAATTTGGTTTTTCAAATTCTAACATGAAACTACCTCCTTTATTTTTAACCACGTGGACGTTTAGGTGGACGACATCCATTATGTGGAATTGGTGTAACGTCATTAATAGCAGTTACTTCTAATCCTGCAGTTTGAAGTGATCTGATTGCTGTTTCTCTTCCAGGAGCTAATCCCTTAACAAATACTTCAACCTTTCTCATTCCCATATCATAAGCAGCTTTACCAGCAGCTTCTGCAGCTAAACCAGCAGCATATGGAGTAGATTTTTTACTACCCTTAAATCCTAAAGCACCACTACTTGACCAAGCAATTGTACTTCCTTCTTTATCTGTAATAGTAGTAATTGTATTATTAAATGTTGAATGAATATGTGCTATTCCTTCAGGTACATTTTTCTTAACTTTTCTCTTTCTAGTCTTATAAGCCATTTTCTAGACCTCCTTTACTAATTATTCCTATTTCTTTTTATTAGCAACTGTTTTTCCTTTACCTTTACGAGTTCTTGCGTTGCTTCTTGTAGATTGACCTCTTACAGGTAATCCTTTTTTGTGACGAGTTCCCTGATAAGAGTTAATTTCCATCTTAGTCTTAATGTTCATATTTACTTCACGTCTAAGATCTCCCTCTACATTGTATTTAGATACTTCATCACGAATTAAATTTAATTCATCATTTGATAAATCTTTAACTTTTTTAGAAGGTTCTATCTTTGCTGCTTCTAATATTTTGTTTGATCTTTTTCTACCAATACCATAAATATAAGTTAATGCTATTTCTATATGCTTATCATTTGGTATATCTACACCTTTAATACGAGCCATACTCTACACTTCCTTTCATTATCCTTGAACTTGTTTGTGTTTAGGATTTTCACAAATTATTCTTACTTTACCTTTTCTTTTAATAACTTTACATTTGTCGCACATTTTCTTGGCTGATGCTTTTACTTTCATTTTATCCCTCCTATTACTTCCTATAGGTTATACGCCCACGTGTTAAATCGTAAGGTGATAGTTCTAACATTACAGTATCCCCCGGTAAGATGCGAATGTAGTTCATTCGTATTTTACCAGAAACGTGAGCTTCTACAATGTGTCCGTTTTCTAATTCGACTTTGAACTTACCACCTGGTATTATTTCTAATACCTTTCCTTCGACCTCAATTGTGTCATCTTTTGCCATCTTTTCACTCTCCTGTCAATATTTCATAGCCATCTTTAGTAACTACTATTGTATGTTCAAAATGAGCAGATGGGCTATCATCATCAGTAACAATGGTCCAACCATCGTCTAGCATATATATATCAGCAGTACCTAAATTAAGCATAGGCTCTACTGCAATAACCATGCCCTCTTTTAGCATTGGTCCAGTACCTTTTTTACCATAATTGGGTACATCTGGTTCTTCGTGTAATTCTGTTCCAACACCATGTCCAACTAATTCTTTTACAACACCTAGTTTATGATTAGTTGCATAAGTTTCAATTGCATTTGATACATCACCAATTCTATTACCAGGTTTTACCATTTTTAATCCTTCAAATAACGCCTTTTTGGTATGCTCTAATAAATATTTTTTATCATCATTAATATTTCCAACAGCATAGCTCCAAGCTGAATCGCCATGATAACCTTTATAACACGCACAAATATCAATTGAAACAATATCACCATTTTTTAATTTCCTATTACTAGGAATACCATGTACAACCTCTTCATTTACACTTACACATAAAGTGGCTGGATATCCCTCATAACCTTTACACGAAGGAGTAGCACCTTTACTTCTAATGAATTTTTCTGCTAATCTATCAAGTTTAGCAGTTGTTACTCCTTCTTTGATAAACGGTTTTAAATACTGGTGGGTTAAATAGACTATATGACCAGCTTGCCTTAACAATTCTATTTCTCTTTGACTTTTAATTTTAATCATTTTCCACCTTAATTATTTAATAATTTTTCTACTTGTTCTAATGTGTATAAATGTCCTTTACTTCCATCTATAACATGAAGAACTCCTTTTTCTTTATAGAAATCTATAAGTGGAGTAGTACTTTCTAAATAAGTTTGATATCTAGCTTCAAATGCTTCAGCATTATCATCTTTTCTTTGGTATAGTTCTCCACCACATTTATTACAATGTCCTTCTACTTTTGGAGCCATCTCAGTGCTATAAATATTGTGAATAGCACCACATTCTTTACACATATATCTACCAGTTATTCTTTCTAATAACATTTCTTTTGGTATATCCAATACGATAACTAATCCAAGATCACGTCCTGATTTTTTTAGTATATTATCATATTCAACAGCTTGCTCTACATTCCTTGGAAATCCATCTAGGATATATCCATTATCACAAGCTTTATCACTTAATTTATTTTCTAAAGCTGCATACACAATATCTGAAGTTACTAAACCACCAGACATTTGCATTTCATGAATTTTTTTACCTAATTCATCACCTTTTGCAACTTGTTCTCTTAACAAGTCTCCTGTTGAAATATGCACATAGTCATATTTTTCAAGCAAATCTTTTGATAATGTACCTTTTCCTGCACCAGGTGCAGCAATTAAAATCAAATTCTTCATATTATCTTCTACTATACCCTTTCTTATAATTTCTAGATACTAAACTTCCCTCTAATTGTTTATAAGTTTCAAGTGCAACACCAACTACGATTAGTAAACTTGTACCACCAATAGTTACAGTTGCTGATAAATCTGAAAGATTACTGAAAATTATTGGAAGACCAGATATAATTACCAAGAAAATTCCACCTATAATAGTTAGTTTAGATAAAACTTTTGATATGTAATCTTCTGTATCTTTACCAGGTCTAACACCTGGAATGAATCCACCATTTTCTTTTAAGTTCTTTGCTAGATCATCTGGCTTTAATTGAATAAATGTATAAAAATATGCGAAGAAGAATATTAATAATACAAATATTATAAAACCTACAGGTTTAGTATAAGTTAAATATTTATTAACAAAACTAGTAAATCCATCTTTCTTTATAAATTGAGCAATAGTTGCTGGTATTGCTAATAAACTTGAAGCAAATATTACAGGAATTACCCCTGCAGTATTAACTTTAATTGGCATAAATGATTGATTAGAATACACACTTGTTGATTTGTTTGCATATTGAATTGGAATCTTTCTTTCAGCTTGTTCTACAAATATTACTCCAATTACTATTAAGAAATAAACTATTACAAATGCTACAAATAATGTAATACCTAACCAAGTAGCAAGATTACCACTTGTTATCAACTCTTTAAAAGCTGTCATAAACATATTAGGTAATGTTGCAATGATACCAGCCATAATTATTAGTGAAATACCATTACCAATACCCTTTTGTGTTACTTGATCACCTAACCATAAAAGGAAAGATGTACCAGCTGTTAAAACAGTAGCCACATACATATAATCAAGTGTTGATTTTCCACTTCCTAAAAAAGCATAAGAAAATGCAAAACCTTCAATAAATGCAAATATTATACCCATGTATCTAGTGATTTGATTCAATTTTTGACGTCCTACTGGACCTTGATCTTTCAACTCACTAAAATAAGGGAAAATATCCATTTGTAATAATTGAACAATAATTGATGCTGTAATATATGGCATAACACCTAAAGCAAATATTGAAAATTGCTTTAATGCTCCTCCACCCATTACATTAATTAATTCAAGGAATCCTAAATTAACTGTAACATCAGCGGTTCCAGGAACTTGTACTCCTGTACCAACTATAAATATTAACAAAGCACCTAATGTGAAAAGTATTCTAATTCTTAAATCTTTATTTGTAGGTGCAAATAATTGTTTCATTGTTTGAAACATATTACATCACCTCAAACTTACTTCCAGATTCTTCGATTTTTTCAATAGCACTAGCCGAAAACTTTTGTGCTTGAATAGTTAATTTTTTGTTTAAAGTTCCATTACCTAGAACTTTGATACCATCTAATTGTTTTTTTACTAATCCTACTTCTTTTAATAAAGCAGGTGTTACTAAAGTACCATCTTCAAATATATTTAAATCACCTACATTAATAGTAGCATATCTAGTTTTAAATTCATAATTTGAAAATCCTCTTTTTGGTAATCTTCTATATAATGGTAATTGTCCACCTTCGAAAACTGGATTTACTCCACCACCACTACGAGCATTTTGTCCTTTATGTCCTTTTCCACTAGTCTTTCCAAGACCACTACCAGGTCCACGTCCTACAATCTTTCTTTTTTGTTTTGCACCAATATTTCTTTCTAATTCATGTAATTTCATTATCCCAAAATCTCCTCTACTGTTTTTCCTCTTAATTTTGCAACATGTTCTGGTGTTTTAATTTGTTTTAGTGCATCGATTGTAGCTCCTGCCATATTACTCTTTGTTCTTGATCCTAGTGATTTAGATAAAATATCTTGAATTCCTGCAAGTTCAAGTACAGCTCTTACTGCACCCCCTGCAATAACTCCAGTACCTGGCGCAGCTGGTATTAAAACAACTTTTGCAGCTCCAGCAACTCCATTTACTTCATGAGCAATAGTTCTATTATCTGTTAAAGGTACTTTTATTAAATTTTTATTAGCAGTTTGAATTGCTTTTTTTATTGCATCAGGTACTTCGTTTGCTTTTCCGACACCTAATCCAACTTTTCCTTTTCTATCCCCAACAACAACAGTAGCTGAGAATCTTCTTTGTCTACCACCTTTGTTAACTTTAACAACGCTTTTAATTTCGACAACTAATTCTTCTAATGTTTTTGCTTTTGGGTCATTTTTTCTATTTTGCATAAATACCCTCCTATTAGAATTCTAATCCGTTCTCACGTGCAGCTTCTGCTAAAGCTTTTACACGTCCATGATAAAGATGTCCACCTCTATCAAATACAACTTCTTTTATGTTTGCTTTTTGTGCTCTATCAGCCAATAACTTTCCAACTTTTGCAGCAGCTTCAACATTGCTACCATTAGTTAGTTTTAATTCTTTATCAATTGATGAAGCACTCACTAAAGTGACACCATTTTCATCATCTATAAGTTGAGCAAATATATTAGAATTAGATCTATATACGCTTAATCTTGGAACTGCCACAGTACCATGCATATTAGTTCTTATTCTTTCATGTCTTGCTTTACGCATAACATTTTTTGACACTTTATTTATCATAAGTAACTTCTCCTTATCTTATATTTTAAGCAGCTTTTTTACCTTCCTTGCGACGAATATGTTCATCTTTGTAACGAATTCCCTTACCTTTATAAGGCTCTGGACTTCTTACTTTTCTGATGTTTGCTGCAAATTCGCCAACCTTAACTTTATCAATACCTTTTACAGAAATTTCTGTATTTGAAGTAGCTTCTACAGATAATCCTTCAGGTATTTCCATCTCAACTGGATGTGAATATCCTGCATTAATTACAAGTACATTTCCTTTTAATGTAAAACGGTAACCAACACCAATGATTTCAAGATCTTTTTGGAATCCATGTGTAACACCATTAATCATATTAGATATATTGGCATTTGTTGTACCATGCATAGCCTTTAATCTATTAGTATCATTTTCTCTTAAAACTTCAAGAGTATTATCTTCAACTTTTACTGTTATACCATTTGTAATTTCAGTTGATAATTCTCCTTTTGGTCCTTTCACAGTAATTATATCATTATTTTGTTCAATTGTAACTCCAGCAGGAATCTCTAGTTTTCTATTTCCTATACGACTCATCTTCAGGCCTCCTTACACTTTTGTTACTACCAAATATAAGCAAGAACTTCTCCACCAAGATTTTGTTTACGAGCTTCTTTATCAGTCATTATTCCTTTTGATGTAGAAATAATAGCTATACCTAAACCATTTAATACTTTAGGAATTTCATCGTTTTTAGCATAAACTCTTAATCCTGGCTTTGAAATACGCTTTAATCCAGTAATTACTCTTTCTTTCTTTTCACCATATTTAAGTGTTAATTCAATAGTTCCTTGAACTGTATCTTTAACAACTTTATAATCTTTAATAAATCCTTCTTCTTTTAAAATTCTAGCAAGTTCAATCTTCATTTTTGAAGCAGGCACTGAAACATCAGTATAACGCATTGCATTAGCATTACGAATACGTGTTAACATATCTGCGATTGTATCAGTTACTACAGCCATTTTAAATCCTCCTTCCCAAATTACCAGCTTGATTTTTTAACACCTGGTATTTGTCCTTTATAAGCTAATTCTCTAAAGCAAATACGGCAAATTCCAAATTTGCTCATAACAGCATGTGGTCTACCACATTGTTTACAACGTGTATATTCACGAACTTTAAATTTTTGCTTTTTGTTAGCTTTAACAATCATACTTTTTTTTGCCATTATTTACCCTCCAATTACTTTTTAAATGGAATTCCAAGTTTATCTAATAAATCAAAAGCTTCTTTGTTAGTTTTGGCAGTTGTTACGAAAACAATATCCATTCCACGAACTTTAACAACATCATCATACTCAATTTCTGAGAAGATTAATTGTTCTTTGATTCCTAGAGTGTAATTGCCACGTCCATCAAATGCTTTAGAAGAAACACCACGGAAATCTCTTACATGAGGTAATCCAACTGTTACTAACTTATCTAAGAAGTTATACATGTTTTCTCCTCTTAATGTAACTTTACATCCAATAGCTTGTCCTTCCCTAACTTTGAATCCTGCTACTGATTTTTTTGCTTTTGTTATTACTGGTTTTTGACCTGCAATAAGTTCAAGATCATGTACAGCTGCATCTAATAATTTAGAATTGCTAGTTGCATCTCCTACTCCCATATTAATAACAATTTTGTCTAATTTAGGAACTTCCATAACTGATTTATAATTATGTTCTTTCATTAAACTTGGAACAATTTCATTTAAATACTTTTCTTTTAGGCGGTTCATATTGTTACCCTCCTTCCACTAATCAATCTTTTCATTTGATTTTTTAGTTATTCTTACTTTTTTATTATTTTTATCGATAGTATGTCCGATTCTAGTTCTTTTCTTTGTTTTTGGATCTATAATCATAACATTTGAAGCATGAATTGGTGCTTCCACTTCTAAGATTCCACCTGTTTCATTTTGAGTTGCTTTCTTATGTTTCTTTATTATATTGCATCCTTCAACGATTACTTTATTTTCACTTCTTAAAACTTTTGTAATCTTTCCTTCTTTACCTTTACTAGATCCAGCAATTACTACGACTTTATCTCCTACTTTAAAGTTCATAATATCCTCCTTTATAGCACTTCTTTAGCTAAAGATACTATTTTCATGTAATCTGCATCACGAAGTTCACGTGCTACAGGTCCAAAGATACGAGTTCCTACTGGACTCTTGTCATCTCTAATAATTACACAAGCATTATCATCAAATTTGATATAAGATCCATCAGGTCTTCTAACACCAAATTTACTTCTAACGATAACAGCCTTAACTACTTTTCCTTTTTTTACAGTTCCATTAGGTGTGGCTTTTTTAATTGTACCAACAACTATGTCACCGATATTACCAGTTTTTACTTTGCTTCCACCAAGTACACGAATTACTAAAAGTTCTTTTGCACCTGAGTTGTCAGCAACTTTTAAACGACTTTCTTGTTGTAACATAAATTATTTCCTCCTTCACCTAAGAGTTATAAAATAACTGCTTCTTTTATTATTTCTTTTAAATAGAATCTTTTAGTAGCAGACAAAGGCCTAGTTTCAACTATTCTAACTGTATCTCCTACTTTAGCTTTATTTGATTCATCATGTACAGCATATTTTTTAGAGTATTTTACCCTTTTACCATACAAAGGATGTTTTTTATAAGTTTCAACTAAAACTGTAATTGTTTTATTATTTTTATCACTTACAACTTTTCCAACTAATTCTTTACTTACTTTTTTCATGTGACCTCCCCTAATCATTTAACTCACGCTCGCGTAAGACTGTTTTTAGTCTTGCAACAAGGTGCCTTAACTCTCTTATTCTTGAAGGTTTTTCTAAATTACCAGTTGCTTGTTGGAAACGTAAATTGAATAATTCTTCTTTAGTTTCTTTAATTTTTGCATTGATTTCTTCAGTGGTTAGATTTCTAATTTCATTAACCTTCATTTATATCACCACCATTTTCTTTCATTACGAATTTTGTTTTAATAGGTAACTTATGTGAAGCAAGCCTTAATGCTTCTCTTGCTACTTCTTCAGTAACTCCAGAAATTTCAAACATTATTTTTCCTTCTTTTACAACTGCTACCCATTTTTCAACATTACCTTTACCTTTACCTTGACGTGTTCCTAAAGGTTTTTGAGTTAAAGGTAAGTGTGGAAATATGTTAATCCATACTTTTCCACCACGTTTCATATAACGTGTCATAGCAATACGAGCTGCTTCGATTTGATTAGCTGTAATCCAAGCACCTTCTTTAGCTTGAAGTCCATATTCTCCAAAGCTTAATGTTGTATTACCTTTTGCATGGCCTTCATAAGGTAATCTATGAACACGACGATATTTTGTTCTTGCTGGTATTAGTGCCATTATTAATTACCTCCTTTAGCCTTTTTATCTTGAAGAATTTCTCCTCTATATATCCATACTTTGATACCAATCTTACCATAAGTAGTATCAGCTTCACTTGTTGCGTAATCAATATCTGCTCTTAATGTATGTAGAGGAATTGTTCCTTCAGTATAACCTTCGCTTCTTGCCATATCAGCTCCGCCAAGACGACCAGATACTAAAGTTTTGATTCCTTTAACTCCACCCTTCATAGCGTTTCTAATTGCACGTTTTTGAGCCATTCTAAATGATGCTCTATTCTCAATTTGATTTGCGATTGATTGAGCTACTAAATTAGCATCAACTTCTGGTTTCTTTATATCTACTATAGATATTTGAATATTCTCACCAACCAAATTTGACATTTCTTTTTTTAACTTTTCTATTTCTTCTCCACCACGGCCAATTATAATTCCTGGTTTTGAAGTATGAATAGTTATTTCTGTTCTTTTGTTATTTCTTTCGATTTCAACTTTACTAACAGATGCATCTTTTAATTTTTTTTCTAATACTTTACGAATTTTCATATCATTTTCTAGGCATTTTGAAAAATCATTATTGTTTGCATACCATTTAGCTTCCCAGTCTTTATTGATTCCAATTCTAAGTCCCACTGGACTAACTTTTTGACCCATATTAACCTCCTTACAGATTATTTGCTAGCCACTGTAATAATTATGTGACTAGTTCTTTTATCATTATGTCCTATATGACTACGTGAATCAAACATATGTCTTTTCATTACAGGACCCGCATCTACTCTTGCTTCTTTTACAAAAAGTTCTTCTACTTTAGCTCCATTATTGTTAACTGCGTTAGCAATAGCTGAATCTAAAACTTTTTTAGTAAGCCTTGCTGGCTTTTTATTCATATTATTTAATATGTCTAATGCAACTTTAACATCTTTACCACGAATTAAATCTGCAACTAATCTTGCTTTAATAGGTGATACTCTAAGAGTTTTTGCAATTGCTCTTGCTTCCATTTATTTTTCCCTCCTAGCCATTTTATTTTTTATTATCGCCGTGACCACCAAATTTACGAGTTAATGCAAACTCACCTAATTTGTGACCAACCATATCTTCAGTTACATATACTGGAATAAATTCTTTTCCATTATGTACTGCAAAAGTGTGTCCAATAAAAGCAGGAAATATAGTTGAACGACGAGACCAAGTTTTAATTACTTCTTTCTTACCGCTTTTGTTTAATTCCTCAACCTTTTTTAATAATCTATTAAAAACATAAGGTCCTTTTTTTAAACTTCTACTCATTTACTTTTCCTCCTTACTTTCCATTGCGACGACGAACTATTAGTTTATCTGATGCTTTCTTCTTACGAGTTTTGTATCCTAATGCTGGTTTGCCCCATGGAGTAACTGGTCCTTTACGTCCGATCGGAGCACGACCTTCACCACCACCATGTGGATGGTCATTAGGGTTCATAACAGATCCACGAACAGTAGGTTTAATACCCATATGACGTGATCTACCTGCTTTTCCTAATTTAACTAATTCATAGTCCTCATTTCCTACTTCACCTACAGTAGCATAACAAGTTCCAAGAATTTTTCTTTGTTCACCACTTGATAAACGAATCATTACATAATTTCCTTCACGACCAAGGATTTGTGCTGAAGCTCCTGCAGAACGAGCAAGTTCTCCACCTTTCTTAGGTCTTAATTCGATATTATGAATAACTGTACCAACTGGTATATTCATAATAGGTAATGCATTTCCTATTTTAATATCAGCATTTTCCCCACTCATGATTTCCATACCAACTTTTAAGTCTTTTGGCGCAATTATATATCTTTTTTCACCATCTTTATAATTTATCAAAGCTATATTTGCGCTTCTGTTTGGATCATATTCAATACTAGCGACTATACCAGGAATATCTCTTTTATCTCTTTTAAAATCAATAATTCTGTATTTTCTTTTAGCTCCGCCGCCATGATGTCTAACAGTGATTTTCCCTTGGTTATTTCTACCACCATTTTTTGTTATAGTAACTAATAAACTTTTTTCAGGCTTATCAGTAGTAATTTCAGTATTGATTAAGGTACTCATTTTTCTTCTACCATTGGTAGTTGGTTTATAATTTCTAATTGCCATAAGTAACCCTCCTTCTAACCAATTTCGATAGTTTGACCTTCAGCTAATTTAACAATAGCTTTTTTGCTGCGATTGCTAAGTCCACTATAACGGCCAACCCTTTTCTTTTTAGGTTTTTCATTAATTGTAGTTATTTCTACTACTTTAACTTTAAATATTTTTTCAATAGCTTGTTTTATTTGAGTTTTATTTGCTTTAGGATCAACCTTAAAAGCATATTTTCCTTCATTTTGCGCTATATTTGCACTTTTTTCAGTAATAACTGGTGCTTTAATAATTTCTAAATATTTAGTATCGTTCATTATGCTAGCACCTCCTCAATACTAGTTAACGCTTCATCTGTGATTAATATCTTATCAGCAGCAACTAGATCAAGAACATTAATTTCATTAGATTCAATTAAAGCAACTTTTTCTAAGTTTCTAGATGCTAATATGATATTTTCATCTAATTCTTTAACAATAACTAATGTTTTAACATTCTCTAATTGTAATCCCTTAAGAATATTTAACATATCTTTTGTTTTTGGTGTTGCAAGTTTTAACTCATCAACAATAACCATATCATCAGCTTTAACTGCTAATGCACTCTTAAGAGCCAATCTTCTTTCTTTACGATTCATTTTTTTAGAATAATCTCTTGGAGTAGGTCCAAATGCGATTCCGCCACCTCTCCATTGTACAGCTCTAATAGAACCTTGTCTTGCATGACCTGTACCTTTTTGACGCCATGGTTTTCTTCCACCACCGCTAACTTCTGCACGTGTTTTTGTACTGTGAGTTCCTTGTCTTAAAGATGCTCTAGTTAAAATGATAGCATCATATAAAACTTTTTGATTAGGTTCAGCTACAAATACATTTTCATTAAGTTTTCTATCTTTAATCTTTTCGCCTTTTAAATTAACAATTGCTTGTTTTTCCATTCTATTTCCTCCTTTCATCACATTTAATCACTTTTTACTTTTTAATTGTGATGACTATTCTTCAGTTTTTTCTTCTGCTTCAACGTTTTCAACAGTTTCTGGTGCTTCTTCAACAACTTCATAACTGATTAGTTCTTCAGCATCTTTAACTTTGTCGCCTTTTTTGATAGAAGTTTTAATCATAACTAAAGATTTTTTTGGACCTGGAACATTACCCTTAATTAGAATAACGTTATTTTCTAAGTCAACTGCAACAACTTCCAAATTTTGAATTGTTGATGCAACATTACCCATATGTCCTGGTAATTTTTTCCCTTTTAATACGTGCATTGGTAACATTGTACCTAAAGAACCTACACCTCTATGGTATTGAGAACCATGACCCATAGGTCCACGAGATTGATTGTAACGTTTGATAACACCTTGGAAACCTTTTCCTTTACTTGTACCACTAACGTCAACAATTTCTCCTTCTTTAAATATACTAGCATCAATTACTTGTCCTAAAGTATATTCTTCAACGTTTACTCCTCTGATTTCTTTTAAGAAGCGCTTAGGAGCAGTATTTGCTTTGTTTGTATGACCAACTTTTGGCTTATTAGAAACTTTTTCTCTAACTGTTACAGCACCTAATTGAATTGCATTATAACCATCTTTTTCAACTGTTTTGATTTGAGTTACAACATTAGGTTCTACTTCGATAACTGTTACAGGAATTAATTTTCCGTTTTTAGCAAAAACTTGAGTCATTCCTATCTTTTTTCCTAAGATTCCTTTCATTTTTATTTCCTCCTATTTTATAACTTAATTTGAATATCTACACCACTAGGTAAATCCAAACGAGATAATGCATCAATTAACTCCTTACTTGGATTTTTGATATCAATCAACCTTTTGTGTGTACGCATTTCGAATTGCTCACGAGAATCTTTATATTTATGAACAGCTCTTAAAATAGTATATTTTTCTATTTCAGTAGGTAGTGGTATTGGACCACTAATCTCACTATTCAATCTTTTAGCAGTTTCTACAATTTTTGTAGCTGCATTATCAAGAACTCTGTGATCATAAGCTTTTAATCTTATACGAACTTTATTTGACATTTTACGTCCTCCCTTCGCCTATATCATAGTATAGACTTGCTCCGTGTGAATAACCTGATTTTATTCATCAACTTATCCTGGTGTATCAGCAACCTCACACATCTAAGCCAGTCACACGCATTAAATTATAACACAGTCATATCCAATAAAGCAAGTGTTATTTGCATTTTTTTCAAAAAAAGCACTCATTTCGAGTACTTACTTTATAAGTTGATTTATTGCTTCTTGAAATTGACTGTCAGTTGCATCGCTTGGAGCATTTATATAATCTTTTGTTAACTTAACTTCAATAGTTGGAGTTATTCCTTCTCCATCTATCTTATTTCCTTTTGGAGTTAACCAATTTTGAGTAGTATATTTAATCATAGATCCATTGGAAAGTATTCTTGTTTTTTGAACCTTACCTTTACCATATGTTTTCGTACCAACAATTGCACAATTTAAATTCTCTTTTAGAGACGCTGTAACTATTTCTGCAGCTGATGCTGTTTTGGCATTTACTAAAACAACAGTTTTTAAATTTATACTTCTACTTCTCTTATTTACTATTTTATTTGTTTTTCCTTTGGAATTTAATTGATACAATGTATCACCTTTATTTAAAAACATATCTAATAGCTCTTCAGCTGTTTTTAAATAACCTCCTGTATTAGAGCGTAAATCTAAAATCAATCCATCTAATTTTTCTTCTTCAAAATTCTTTACTATCTTTTTAAATTGATTACTAGTATTTTCAGCAAAGACACTAATAGATACAACACCTATATTTTTACCATTTTTATTCACTTTCCTATAAGAAACCGATGGCATATCAACTTTGGACCTTAATATCTCAACATTGATTTCATTATTTTTTCTTTCTAAAGTTAACTTTAATTTAGTATTTTTTTTACCTTGAACTAACTTAGAAACTTCATCTATTGATTTTTTTTCTATCGTTTGATTGTTTATTTTTACTAAAATATCATTTTCACAAACGCCTGCTTTTTGTGCAGGACTATTATCAAAAACTTTGTTAATTACATATTGATTAATTCCATCATTTGTTTTATTTAGTTTTATCTCGACCCCTATCCCAATATATTCACCATCTAATTCTTTATTTATTTTTTGAGATTCCGTCTTTGAATAATAAACAGTATATGGATCATCTAGATAATCAACCATTCCCTCGATAGCAGAACCTATTAGTTCATCTTTATCAATTTTATCATAATATTCATCATTTATTCTTTGATACATAGTGGCAAATTCCACAAGTTGAGAATCAGTTTTAAAACTTCTCGTCTTTCTGTTAACTGTGAATGAAACGATTATAGCTACTACTGAAACGCAAATAGAAGTTATTATCATAATAACAATAACTTCTACTAAATTAAATTCTTTTTTCTTTAATTTTGATAATTTACTTTCCCTTTTTACCTCTGTCATTTAAATACCTCATTATTTTAGGCTTAAAGCGTATTCTTCTATTTCATCCAATCCTATAACAATTTTATTAATACTTTTATCTTTAATTTTTATTAATGTTGGATTTTTAATTTTTAATTCACTAGAAGTAGTAGCTTTTTTATTTACCGAATCAGAAACATATGAAGAATTAAATTTTTTACTTAAGTCAACTTTATATGTTGTTAATTTTTTCGATAATGTTGAATCTATAGCTTCTAATAGCGTTGCATCATTTTCGTTATCAAAATCATAATACAAAACATAATATTCTGATTCTTTTTGTTTAAAAGTCATTTCTGCTAATATTTCTGTATATTGAATTGTTGTTGTTTTTTCTTTATCTTTTTTTAATTTAATATCACCTGTTAAAATTCCAGTAAGTAAATATACTACTAAGAAAAAAATTAAAACACCTATTGTTATTTTGATTGCTTTTGATATTTCAGCAGTATCACCACTTACTTGTTTGTCTATTATATTAATATTTTTTTTCTTCTTCATAACCATCACCTATTTAAGTGTATCACAAAGAAAAACAAAAATAAACACAAAAGTGTTTATTTTATCAGATTGTAGACAAACCCCTAGATTTTTTCTAGAGGTTTTCTTGTGAATAAAATTTTTATGATATTTTTTAATATT
>CAKPRZ010000012.1 GCA_934183165.1 uncultured Bacilli bacterium
ACTCGCAATTTAATTATAATACATTTTCATTAAAATAAAAAGACTATTAACAAATTTTACTTTGTCAACAGTCTGAACTCCTTATAATATAAGGAGTTGTTATGGTGCTATTCTTATTTCGTACTTACAAAATTCATCCTACTTTGTAGTAACATATAAAGGATGATTAATAAATATCTCCTTTATTTCTCTTAATTTTAATTCTTATTAGTTCATCCTATTATTAAAAAAATATCAAAATTAATAGGATAATAGCACATAATGACCACCTCCTTAAAATGAAAAAAAGAAGACCTATGTCCTCTTTGCATAATTATTTCATTTTACTATATTCTACCACTTGACTTTGATAAGTCAATGAATATTCGATGCTTTTCAATGCTTTTTTGTGCCAAAAACTATTTTCTTAAATTATCTATAAAATAGTTTTGAAGATTTTTATCAGTACAATAAATATAACATCCTTTCATTCCTCTAGTCATTAAAGTTTTATATGTATTTTTGATAATTGCATCTGTTAGTCTTTTTGCTTCTTCAATACCTTCTTCTTTAGCTATTTTTTTAATTCCCTTAATTGACTGATCTGTTTTAGCTCTTTTTGTATAATCAGTAATAATATGACCATCTTCATATCTTATATCATCACCTATTATTACTCCAACATAATCAAATTCTAATCCTTGACATGTATGAATACATCCAACTTCATTAACAGATTCTTTATCTATAGCCCAAGTACTTGAATTACCTAAATTCCAACTCATACCAAAATCGTATTCAGGAATAGTTATATCATAAATATCTGTTTTATTTTTTCCTTCACTAATCCAATCCCAACAATAACCAGCAACTAACCTAGATTTATTATTGATTTTGTTTTTTTCAACAATTGCTTGTCTCAAATCATTTGGATCATCAAAAACTTTAAAATCATATTTATTATCTAAATCAAAATTAGCTGTTTCTCTTATTTCTAAAACATTATCAAGCCAAGCAAGATATCCATCTGATCCATCACATCTAAATTGACTTTTTAATTTCATTTTATGAATACCAGCATTATAATATCTTGCATATTTTTTTATTTCATCAATAGAACCATTATCTTTTAATGTTACTCGCTGATTTTCATCTATAAAGAATATAGAAAACATACTAGAATTAATAATCTCTTTAATTTGATTTTCACCTAAATTTGAAAACAAGCCAGACTTTTTATTTAATCTATGAGCTTCATCTACTATTAAAACATCAAGTGAATTAGATTCACAATCATAAAAGCTTCCTGACCCTTTAAACAAGTTATTTAGACCACTCATCTTATCTATCTTTAATTTTGCTTTAAAAACTTCTCTAGGAGCACTATTTTTAGTAACATAGAAACTGTTAAAACTTCTGTTTAAAAATTGCTTTAATAAATTAATTGCTAAAACTGATTTTCCTGTTCCAGGTCCTCCCTCTACAATTAATACACTTTTTTCTTTATGCAAATGAGCATTAACGCCTATTCTTAATGCTTCTTCAAATATAACCTTTTGATCATCAATCAAAACAAACTCTTTATTACCTTTTAATACTGATGAAAAAGAATCTTGTAACATTTTTGATGGTTTTATTTTACCATTTTCAATGATATATAAACCTTCTTTATCATCGCCCTCTGTTACAAATTTTTTTATAAAATTTCTTAACTTTTCAAAATCCTTAGCTCCAAACATTGGTGCAGCATCTATATAATCTTTATACTGTTCACTATTAATAGGATCACTATCAATAAGATCATAATTATGTAAAAATGCGCATGGATGTAATCCAACATTCCTATCATATACCTCTTGATTATAACTATCAATTAAACTAGCATAACTCCATGCCTGATATGATGGATGTGTAACCTCTCTTAACGCTTTACCAGTGACAGTAGAAACCACGCCATCTTTTCCTGGAACTGCATCAGCATGTGACCATTGTTTTAATTCAATTATAATAATAGAATTTTTTTTATTCTTATCATAACCTGATAAAAGAAAATCAATTCTATTAGATGTATGTGGAATATTAAACTCAATAGCAACACCAGCGTTATCTGGTATTTCATTATCTGCTAATACGCCTCTCATTCTAAGCATTGATTCTCTCCATGAATTAATTTCCGATTCACCAGTACTCCTGTGAAAAACTTCTTTAAATCTATTTAAAATTTTATCTGTAATCAAATTTAAGTCAACATCGTTGATAAAACCTGATTTTACTCCTTCATATACTAACATTTACTTCACCTACTTATACCATTTCCAAACACTAATGCAATAAATTTCGATTGTATTATCCTTATCTCAGTTTCATTATATTTATTACCATCATTAATTACTTCTATTAATTTAAAAAAGCTTTAGGATTTTTATCATTAGAATCATTAACAAACTCTTTGAAATCATTATATAATTTTATTGCAGCTACATTTAATTTTTCTTCATCATACATCATATAATTCTCCTATAATTTGTCATATTTAGTACTAACACCTTTAGCTTTTTCAACAGGATACTTTTGTGCAGATATTTCCATTTTTTCTAGTATAATTTGCTTAGGATCTACACCTATTTGTGAACATAGTAATATACAATAATTCATTACATCTGCTATTTCATACTTTAATTCATCTTTATCATAATTATTATTCCATTGAAAACATTCTAATAATTCTCCAGCTTCTATTGAGATTGATTTAGCTAAATTCTCCGGTGTATTAAATTGTAACCAATCTCTTTCTTCAGCAAATTTTCTTATTTTTTTAGTTAATTCTTCCATAATTACCACCTTTTACTTATCAATCTTTATTGTTAAATTTGAATAACCATATTTATTTAATAATCCCAATAATGATTGACCATCAATTAACGTTATTGGCTTATCTTTCGCAAAATCATAAGCCTCTTTACCATAAAAACTTGTTGTAACTAAAATACCCTTTGTCGCACCTTCGTGAATCATCGTTCCATATAAATCTCTAACAGCGGATACTGGAACGACATTATTATACCTTTTAGCTTGTATTACAAATTTACCACCTCTAATAGGATCATCATCAAATGCAATAGCATCTACTCCTCCATCATGACTAGCTTGAGTTACTTTTACTTCTCCACCATCGACATTAAACATCTTATCAAATAATTCTCTAACAAAATATTCAAAATCTTCCCAAGGCATTGTTGCTAAATTAAATCCATCCATTGTAATATTATTCACTTCTTTACTCTCAATAAATCTTGAGTCATCTCTATTTATATTCAAATAAGGAACTACTGGAGTTAAATTTAAAATATTAGGTGCAAATATACCCTTCAATCCCTTTATGCAAGATTTATAATCTACATTATCCAAATTAATTTCATTAAATTTATCTTTATTAACTTCAACTGTCAAAATGCAACTTTCAGCAGTTTTACCAATACTTTTATCAATATATCTTAACCATCCATTGTATACAACAACATCAATATAATTCATATCATCAGAAGATAATAATTCTTTAATTGTTCTTAAACAACACATATAAATAACATCATTATAAAGTTTTTCAAACTTTTTATCCGTTAGCCTAACTTCATCTATTTCATTTCTTGTAGAAACATATTTATGTTGAATTACTCTAGGAACTAATTCTTCATTGGGTAAATAATATGAAACAACAAGAATTTTATTTTCTTTAATATATTGTAATTCAAAATCTTTTACAAATTCTTGTGGATACTTACTACTATCCAATACAAACGAAAAGTATTCTTCAATCTGCTCTGTATCACCATTTTCATACCTACTTCTATTTAAATTAATTAATTCATTATACTTACTTTGTTCTTCTATAAATTTAGACTTTTCTTTTTCATATTGTATCTTTTGTTTTTGTAATTCTGTATTATAATAATTTTCCCTTATGTGATATAATTCATTAGCTTCATTTTCTTTTGATAATCTTTTTTCCAATTTGCTCTTAAATATCTTTTCTAAAAAACTCTGTCTTGGAACTTGTAATTCTGCATAAACTTGATTTAATTCTGGTTTTACTAACTCTGTAGTAAATAATTTGTATTCATCCTTTTTTAATAATGAATCATAATATCTTTTAGAAGTTTGTTTATAAACTTTCTTTATAATTGATTCATACTGATTCATTATTTTTTGATCATTATTAGTTAATTTTTCCGCTTGGTTTTTCATTTGTTCCTTATTTTGCTTAACTAACTCTCTATTAACTCTTTCTTGCCATATCCTTTTTTGATTCTCAACCCTTCGATCTAGTTCATATCTATTTGGTGCACTAATTTCTTTACTAACTCCTAAAAAATCATTTGATAATACAACTCTGTAGAAATTTCTATTAGACATAATAAACACTCCCTTAACTAATAACAATAATATTTATTTAATTATATCACGAAAACCGACATTTTTTTATCTTACAGCAAAAAATAAGATACCAATTTCAGTATCTTATTACTAATTAATCTTTTTAACAAACAATTCTTGAACAATCAAATCTTTTGAATGTAAGTTATTATTCTTACCTAATAATAAATTTTCATAGAATTTAACTAAATAACTACTATCTTCTTTTATATTTAAATAATTATTAAAATAATTACTTCTAACTAGTGCATTTCTAAAATAAACTGATTTATCTTTAAATAAACTATTATCTACGTTATAACCTAAACTAACTAAATACTTTTCAATAAATAAAGCTGTTGTTCTAGTATTTCCTTCTCTGAAGGGATGTACCTGCCATATACTAGAAGAAAATTTAGTTATGTTATTAATAACTTCTACTATATTCATTTCTTCATAATTTTTTTCTAATTCTTTCGATATATCGTATTCTAATGATGCCGTTAAAGTAGTACAATCTCCGTATGCTACTGAATCATTGTTAAGTATTTTTTCATGTTTAGAAAAATCTATTTTTCTAAATTCACCTGCAAATTCATAAACATCTTGAAATAAAAATTTATGAACATATTTTAAATAATCAACTGATAAATTGAAATTATCTTTATTTAATAATTCAACTATTCTAGTAGATACAAAGTCACATTCTAATTCATTATGATTTATTTCATTTTTATTTTCTTTTTCAATGTAGTACTCTTTTAATTCTTTTTCTACATCTTCTATTGTTAAATTGCCTTCTACTTCTTTCTCTAATAATTTTTCTAAATATTTAGAAGGTTTTAAATTATCTACTTCTTGAAGTCCAATAGCCATATCCCATTGCAATTGTTTTACATAATTACTAGATTTATATTGTTCTTCATATTCATTAACACTTGAATCCAATTCTCTTTCACTCATAATTTTGACCTCCTAACTGATTATAATTATACCATATATTTAAACTAATTTGATTTTATATCACATACGTTGGTTAATATTTTTTGAAGAATCTTTAAAGATTTATCATATAATAATGTAATTTCTTCAGGTATTTCTTGACAATTGAAATACTTTGTTAAAGTTAAAACGTCACTGGCCAACTCATATTGATATAAGCCATTACTTGACTCAATATAAATTTTATTAAATCCATTTTTTATTAAGTTATTATTTGCTTCAACAAATGCTAACACATCTTTTCCTTTAATTATTGCGTAATGAAATACATCATTTCTTATATCTAAATATTTTTTATTTAGACTATCATCATCAACATTTAATTCATTTTCTATTGATTTAAATTCTTGTCTAATGTCATCATTACAGAAATAATGGTTAAAATCTGCTTTTGTACGTATAATATCCAAAAGTTTTAAACACTCTTTTAAATGGGCAAAATATAACTTGGCTACATATAGGGAATAGGATATCTTTATTTTTTCTGAGGGAAAATTGCCTATATTTACTGAATTAATTAAAGACTTTGCTATTTTCATATCATTAAAACATCTTGTAATATTAAATAACATATTACCAAATTTATCATTACTATAATACTTACTTCTATCTATATTCATAATCTACTCCATACTATCTAAATACTTTTTTATTTCTTTACCAAATTTTTTTAACATTTTTTCTATTCTATTAAAATAATCTTCCTCTTCAAAATATTTAGGATTTAAATCTAAATAATTATAAATATTACCATTGCAAATCAACTCATAATATCGCTCATAATATTCTAATAAAGACTTTTTTTCTATATATTTATAATTTGCATATTTACTAACTAAATGTTCCTTATTTGGTTTTGATATTTGTCTTTCGTACCTTAATATATCCTCCCTCTTTCTCATTTTAGCAGGTAACATATATTGCGCATCTTTTTCTGTTAGTTTTGAATTTAAAATTGATATTTGTCTCAAAATACATGCAGTACATAATCCACAATGGTTTTCTCCAACTGTTCTATTCGATAAGGCTTGTATCCCATGATTCTTTGAACAAGTTTTTGTGTTTTTTATATAATTTATATACTTTTCTGGTATTTTATTTAAAACCTCTGTTTTCGTCATATACATATAAGGATTTACAATTTTAATATTAATATTTAATTCACTCAAAATTTTATTAATTAAATACATTGTCTTAGGGTGTGTAGTCTTTGTAACTATTCTTCTAAAATAAAATTTTGGATTCAGCGACATAATACCATTTTCGTACATTTTAACTCTATTAATTTCAAAATAATCAGCGTATATAAATGAATTTGCAAGAAAGAATAATGTTCTTGTTCTTTGAGTATAATGACTATCCTTTTTTAAATCCAATTTTCTCACTATTAAATGCCTATTATGTTTTTCTTTAAGCAATCGTTCATAAATATACTTTGCATTTATTACTTCGGTTGGATTTGTTTCTGTCGTTACAAAAAGTGTTTTGTTATTTTTTTCACTAATAGCTCCTGAGAAAGCATCTAATCCTCCAGACAACAAACATATACTATCATATTTTTCGGTTTGTAACTCTAACCTACCAGTATCAATTTTTTTTAAATTTAAATCTTTTTCTATAGATATATTCCACTTTTCACCATTTGTCATATACATAACTAACTCACAAATACTTGGAATTACTTTTTTCAATGTATCATAGTTGTTTACTGGAATAACTACATTTAACTTACTGCTATTATCAACATTTTCATCTCTTGGTGTAAAAAAATCGTGATAACAAATGGACACAAAAATATCATATAAATCTAAAATAAGAGTATTATTATACACACCAATTTCTAACATATTTTCTTCATTAAAATGTAATTCATGTGGATTTCTTTTATATTCATCAAAAAATTTATTCATTTAATTATCCTTTCAACGATTGAAGAGCGTCATTATAAGCGTTATTTAAATTGTTCTTGGTTAAATGATTGTCATCAATATTATTAATAAATTCATCAGTAATACACAAACGTAATACTTTATCAGTCTTATTTGTAATAAAGTTATTAAACTCAATATCTGTTTTTTTATCATTAAAATTATCTATATTTTGTGATGCATCTTCAAAAGTAAGTGACTCAATTATATTTTTTAATATATTTTGAATATACTTTATAACGAAATTTATAGGGTTTACTTTTTCTTCAAATATATTAACTTCTAATACTGTATCTTTGAATGATTGTTTTAATGTTTCATCATTTTCTATACCTAAGTATTCTGATAATAACTCAACCTGTTGACTTTTATTATAACTTGAAAAGCCTAGTATTCCTATTCCTGATATACCAGATGAATTTATTGTTTTTATTACCTTAACAATTTTTTTAACAGAACTATAATATGTTGCTGATCCAAAAACACTATTAGATGCTTTTTTTATTTTACTTTGACCTCTATCAGGAAACATTAATTTTGGAATTAAATTTGCTAACCCATTACCTCCACCGGATGAGGATAAACAACCATTTGAAATAGTCTCATTAATAATTTTATTTGATCTAGGCAATGTTTTTCTTGTAGATGTCCCCATTTGTACTACACTTCCTTTACTTCAAAAAATAAGCAGTATCAATCTTAAAAAGATTAAATACTGCTTATCTTTATAAATTCATTTTACCATATTTATACATTTTTTTCAGTACTTTTGAAAAAATTATTTGTAATAAAATCAAAAATAGCATTTATTTCTTAAATAAACACTATTTCTACAGTATTTAATATCTTTCTAGATAAATTATACTATCTAACTAAATCGTTCAAATACAACCGTCTTAATACCCTTATAAATTTAATCCATGTAAGAGCTAAGTTTCTCCTCCTGCATTTATGTGATTTGATAATACTATTACATCCGAACTGTTTCCAAAAGCATTTAAAATTCTACTTACTCTTTCATCTCTATTTAAAGTTTCATCTATACTTCTAGTTATATAAGTTGGAATACCAAGTTCTTTCAACCTATTATATATGTATTCAGCAACCGCTAATGTAAAATCTTTTTCTTTAACATTACCATTTACAGCACCAGGATCATCGCCCCCATGACCAGCATCAACTACTACACCTTTTATTGCTCTTAAATCATTATTCATTAAACTAACCTCCTTAATATATCTTATGTTTTTTTAAAATAAAAAGTCACAAAAAGGCATATATTGTAATTGATAATAATATGAATAAAGGAGTTAGTATGACAATAATAAATGACAATACTGTTGTAGTCCTTTCATTTGAAGAACTCAAAAACATTTTAGAAGGAACAAATACCTATAATTACATTTATTTTGGAAGCAACATTTCATTAACTAGTGGTATAAAAATAGCCAGTACAAAAGCAAGTATTACTATTGACGGTAAATACAATAATGAAATTTATACTTTAGAAGATAGAAAAAGTTTAAATGCCTCCGATTATTGTATCAAAAAGCCGCACCAGGTGGTGCGGTTGAAATTTCAATTTAGGAAAAACGCCTTTAAGGCGCTTTTTAAATTTTCCAATATGGTGTAGAACAATCTACATTTTTATTGTATTTGTGATAAATAACACTATTTACTACACTACAATTACTTTTAAATTCAATATTATTAGTTACTACAATACAAGTGTTTCTCAACTTAAATGAGATATTATACTTTTTTTGCAACTTGAAACGTAATTGTTGTTTTTGATGAGGGCAAAATATCTGATAAATTTATTGTTAAAGTTCCTGTTCCTTCATTATAACTATACTTACTTTCTTCTAATTTCTCTCCATTTACACTTACACTTCCATTAACAAATGTAATTAAAGAAGAATCAAGCACATCTGTTACTACTGGAGAAGTATAATCTTTAGTTGTTTGGTTATCAACTTCAATAGTATACGTTAAATATCCATCTGCCCATACAGGCTTATCTGCTGTTTTAGTTACAGTTAAACCATCAATCATCGTTACAACCAAAGCTTGCGATGATACTGAAACTGGAATTTCATTATAGTTTCCAACTATTACAGTTGTATTATTTAATTGTGTTTCCATATTACTTCCCATCTAATATTATGATGAAAAGTAAAAAATATAATTAATTATATACTAATTATCAACATTACTTACACTAGCAAAAGTTCTATTTTTTAATTTTCTATATATTTCACATTTGTCATAAACCTCTTTATTTTTTCCTTTTGCTTTTACTTTACCTTTATCCAACACTATAATTCTATCTGATACATCCATTATTTCGGATTTATGCGTTATCATAATGATAGTATGATCAATTTTTAAATCCTGTAATAATTTAGCAATATAATCAGTAGTATCTGCATCAATATTACTTGTAACCTCATCAAATAAAAGTATTTCTGCCTTAGATAGTAAAGCCCTAGCAATCACCAATAATTGCTTTTGACCATCTGAAAATATTTTAACATCACTTCTAAGTATAGTATTATAACCTCTAGGAAGTGACATTATAAAATCATGAAGGCCAACTCTTTTACAAGCATTAATCTGATTATCAATATTAGAATCAACCAATGATAAATTATCTTTAATACTCATATCAAAAATAAATGGTTTTTGAAAAACTCCTGATACATTTGTTGCATAAACACGACTATTATAATTATATATATTTTCTCCGTCTATTAATATAGAGCCAGAATCAATTCTATATAACCTATACAATAAGTTTATAATTGTTGTTTTTCCACTTCCACTATGACCAATAATTGTGTTTATTTCATTAGGGTATGCCTTAAAAGAAACATTATTTAAAATTTTTTTACCTTTGGCACCAAAACAAACATTTTTAAACTCAACTAATCCATTTATATAATCATTATCAACATCACCAAAACCAATTAAACTATTACCACTAAAGTCTAATATATTTTTAATTCTGTTTACTCTCACAGAATAATTACTTAAATCAAGCAAATTATCAAGCATTGTATCAGTACATGTAATAGTCATCTCAAAATAACTAATTAAAAGCACAAGTTTATCAAGTGTCATTTTTTTATTTATTACTAAATATGCCATAAAAATATATAAAACAATTTTTACAGAATATACAAGATATGGAATCGTACAATATCTAACTGTCATATTATCTCGTTTCCCCTTGTAAGCATCTCTCCATCTATTTCTTGTTTTATCTAAATTTTTATTCAAGTTAGGCATCAAGTTCAAAGTTTTTACTTGTCTAAGATTTGTCAACATTTGATTTAATATATCGATAATTTTATCTTCATATTTTCTAGTACCTTCATAATATTTAGATACCTTTTTAGAATTGTTATTCATCGTTACTATATAAATAAAATCAAAAAGTAATACAATAGATGCTACTACCATGTTGTATTTCATAAATATAACAAAAATAAATAATAGTTTTATTATATTCATTATTGCCTCTACAAAGCAATCAGCAACATCCACTAAATACCTAATATCATCACTACATGTAGCAACAATTTTACCTTTGGAAACTTTACTAAATATTCCATCATTATTTGCAACTTTATCTAAAATTTTTCTTTGTACTTCTATATGATAATGACTACCCAAAACAGAATAAACATAGTAATTCCAATGAAGTGTTGTAAAGTAAATTACATAAAATACTGCATATAAAACTACAAAAAGCCAAATTCCATCAAAATTATTTTTAGTAATTACACCTATAATACCTGATGTTGCAATTGGTGGTAGCAAGCTAGCAATATTATTAAGTGCAGAACTTATAAACATTTGAATAATCATTCCAAATTGAGTATTATCTATTTTTGTTAAGGTTTTAAATATTTCAATATATCTTTTCATTTTATATCTTTATCATATTCTATATCAGAAACTTCATATTTTCTTGATTTTGATATAGCACTTAACACTTTAGTAGAACCCCAACCAATAACAGCTAAAATAAAGAAATAAATAAAGCCAAATAATGTAAATGTTGGTGCCGATTCTGTAAATAAATTTAATAATGCTGCTCCAGCACTCATCGATGTAACTATCGTTAAACTTTCTACTGATTTACTTGTAATATCAGCTTTTAACCCATCAAACAATTTTTGAGCAGAAGTAACATAATTTTTGGTCATGTCCCATAGGTATTTAATATAATCTAGTGTATCTCTTAATGTTTCATATCTATAACCTGAGATAGCTAAAAATTCTGCTAAATCCTTATCACTTTTAGCAATCTTTTCTCTAGTTGATATATAAGTAGACATTTGCTTAATTCTTCCATCAATCAAATTTATTGTCTTAGCATAACCTTCTAATTTGGATGTAAATTTAACTATTTCAGACCCTTTGACGTTGGCATTTTCTTTTACTTCATCTATTTTTTCCCAAACAATTCTATGTATATTTAAATATCTATGTAATTGTCCTTTAAACTCTCTTATAAATACTTGTTCCTCAATATATCTTTCTATATTAGCAAAAGATTGTTTTTTATTATTAATAAAGTAATATTTATCTCCTCTAATAACATCATAACTACTATTAGAGAATTCAAAATATTTTTGCTTTTCAGTTCTTGATAATAAATCAGAAATTTCATCTTTTGTTGCATTGTCACAAATAACAAAATACGGATATACTGTTTCTATATTAGCCAATTCTTTAGGAACAGGTGCACCAAGACTAAAAAGATAACTAAATGCTGGTGATAATTTGTTTTCATAATAATCAGTAACATGTTCAATATCAGCAAATAAAGTATCTTCACTGACATTATTATTATTTAATATAATTAGTCCATCTTCAAATATTTTAACTGATATATTTAATGCAGTAGTAAATTTAATATATTCTTCACCACTTACTCCATAATCAATTTTACCAATCTCCAAATTTTTCCTATATTCTGTTAGTTTATCTTGATCTAAATTTAATTTTGTCTTTGCATCTCTTAAAAAATCATATATTTCAGATAGTTGTAGCATTGTTCTTTGAAACCAACCACCAATATAAACATTAGTTATTTTCATATTACCCTCCTATAAATCTTTAGCAAAGAATGCTGCATCAATCACTTTAAAGCCATATTTTTTATAACATTCATGAGCTGGAATTCTAAAATTCTTTGACCACAATTCCATACATTTACAATTATTTTCTCTACAAATCTTTGAGATTTCATCTAACATTTTTGTTGCTATATTATGTCTTCGATATTCTCCTTTTACACATACGTGATTTAAAATAGCATAAGTATTCATATCTTCATACATTGTAGGAATTATTGTTATTTTTGCATGTGCTACTATTTTATTTTCCATTTCTCCAACTAAATAAATTTGATTTTTATCATCCTTTGTTTCATAAAAAATTCTTTTAGCATATTGAATATTTGTATTCTCATTAAAACACTCATTACACAAATCAATTATTTCTTCAACATCATCAAATGTTGCAATTCTAAAATTTGTTTTCATCCTTACCTCCCTATAATAATATACTATGTTAATTATACCCCCCCCCCCAACGCATTTTGCAATCAAAAGCCAAGCATCTTTTACCTAGTTTACGTAAACCGGTTTTGCAGTGATAAGCTTAAAGTAGACAAGTAAGAGGGAAAAATATACAGCCAAAATAGTAAACAATAAGAAGGTTATTACATGCATAGCCTTGTATATTCACAGAAACAAAAAAATCGACCATTTGTCGATTATACATTTATTTACAATGTCTATTTTAAAAAGTTTTCCACATAATCGATAGCAGGACTATCAATATATTCAAACAAATCATGACTTTCATTATCTAAAAATACTATTTTTTTCTTCTTACTTTTAATTGAATCATAAATATTTTTAGAACTCTCAGGTGGTACAATTGTATCATCTTTTCCATGTAAAATTAAAGTAGGAACTTTAATTTCTTTATAAATAAAGGCATACTGATTAATAAGTTTAATGAATTCACTAATTGATGTTAGTGGTAATTTTAAAAATCTCGTAACTATTTCATCTTTATCGTTTTCTTTGATAGCGTCAATGGCACTTTTAACTTTATCTAATGTTTTCGAATTGTCTCCAAACGTTAAATATGTAAAAGCTGGTGCTGCCAAGACTAACTTTTTAACACATTTATATTTTGAAGCTAGATATGTGGCAATTACTCCACCCATACTATGACCAATTAAATAAATATCTTTATATCCATAAGAAATTAATCTATTTAATTGTTCTTCTGAAGCATCTACCCATTCATTATACTTTTTTGTCCTAAATCCTAGTTTATCATGCCCTGGTAAAGTAAAACTATATACATCTAACTTTGCATGTCTTTCAAGTCTAATAGCTAAGTTTTCTTCATCATATGTACCACCAGCAAATCCATGAATAATTAATACTGCTTTTCTAAAAAAAATCATTTAATCACCTTTTTACCTATTACTTCACCTAATTTAACTTTAGTTTCTATTCCTTTTTCAGAGTTATACAAAATATCTTCGTCTATAACGATTTCATTTTCTTTAAAAAATAATACAACTGTTGAGCCACCAAATAGAAAATATCCTTTCTCGTCGCCTCGTTTAAATTTTTTTATATCATGGTTAACAATTTTTCCAACCATTAAAGCTCCAACTTCCATTTGAATCACTTGACCAAAATTTTTAGTTTCTAAAATTGAATACTCCCTTTGATTTTCTTTAAAAACTTTATATCTTTTAAACGCAATAGGCCCAACTGTATGTAAAATACCATTTATTTTTTTCATTCTAATCAAAATTCCATCATCAACAAATGAATATCTATGATAATCATCAACCGTTAGCCTAAACACTAAACACAAGCCATTTTTATATTCGTTAGACAATCTTTTATCTCTTAATAATTCTTTTACAGTATACTTTTTACCTTTAATATTCATTTCAAGCTTTTCATTTATATCATAAACTAATAATTTTGAATCAGCAACCGATATAACATCACTAGGATTTTTAGAAAATGGTCTTTTTCCATCCTTTACTTTCCTAGTAAAAAAATCGTTAAATGACTTATATTTACGTTGAGGATAATCATCCATATTAATGCCATTTTTCTTTATAAATTTATCAATTCTTTTAGTGGATGCCTTACTATTCATGTAAAGTGAACTAACCTTAGATACTGATTTTCTAGTAGCAAAAGCTAAAACAACTCCACCAATTAAAGTTTTGTATAATACTGTAGCACTGACAGGACTCTTTTCAGTGTATTTTTTATTATCTTTTCTATTAACTATTTCTGTTTTCATATTCACCTATACCAAAAACAATATTAATAAAACACCAACAATTGCCGCTATTGTAACAGCAATATAAGCCTTTCCTTTTATTTTAGGAATTTTAGAGTTAAAGATAAATAAAAAGGCAATTAAATAAATCATTCCTGTATAAATTGATTTAAAACATACATTTTTAACAGTTGATGAAAAAAGCCACATTGCTGGTAATATAATTGCTGTAGAAGTTACAGGTAATCCACTATAAGTTTTTACCGGTTCATCTTTATTTTTGTCAATCACTGTAATATTGAAATAACCAAGTCTAGTAATTCCTGCTAGGACAAGTAAAACGTAAGCTAATATATTATACCATTTATCCAATCCCATAGAATAACCAATAACAATAGGAAATACGACAAAGGCAACTATATCTGCCAATGAATCAATTTCAACACCAAACTTTTTTTCTTCTTCAGTTCTTTTACAAAGTCTAGCAACTTTTCCATCAAACATATCACAAACTCCAGCAATCACTAAACATATCATTGCATATTTTAAATTTTGACTAAGTGCAAAGTTCATTCCAATTATTGCAAACGCTACACCTATATAAGTTATTATTAATGATTTATTATATTTTCCTATAAACATACTATTACTCCATTCTATTCATCGCTGTTTATAGTATACCACGATTTTTTAATACATCCAAGCCTAAAAAAAAGAATGGATTAATTACCATTCTTAGTCAATGTTACTGTTGTTGTTTTTTCTTTTCCATTTCTTAAATATGTAACTTTAATTTTATCTCCAGGACTATATTTATAAAGCATATATTTTAAGTTTGCCACATTAGTTACTTTTCCACCATCTAATGCTGTAATAACATCACCTTTATCTAGACCTGATTTTGCTGCACCAGAGCCATCAACTACTGATACTACTACTACACCATAATCAATATTTTCATTTAAAGAGATTCCATATCTTCTTAGAGCATTTTCATCAGTTGCACTTAATAGATTAATACCTAACATAGGTCTTTCTATTTTTTTACCACTCTCTAATTCTTTAACATGGGACATTGCATCTTCTATTTTAATTGAAAATCCCATTCCTTCTATTTGACTATCTACAAGTTTTAATGAATTAACACCTATTACTTCTCCATTTGAATTAAGAAGAGGGCCTCCACTATTACCAGGGTTTATTGCTGCATCTACCTGTAATACATCCATCAACCAATCATTTTGTGATTCAACACTTACAGTTATTTTTCTATTTAATCCAGAGATTATACCACTAGTAACTGTATTGAAATATTCTTCTCCTACAGGTGATCCTATTGTGAATATTGAATCACCAAGTTTTAATGACGATGTACTACCAATAGTAGCTACACTAATAACCGAGTTAACAGGAATTGCTATAATAGCAATATCTAAATAATTGTCACCTCCCAATAGTTTAGCTTCTACTTCTTTATTGTTAGTTAACTTAACCTTAAGAGACGTAGAATTTTCAACAACATGCTGATTTGTCATAATGTATCCATAAGTTTTATCAGTTTTATATACAAAACCACTTCCACTACCTTGTAATTTGTTTCTACTATAATTTTCTATCATTACAACAGAATCATATACTTTACTAACAGCAGCACTTATTCCACTATTATCGACAACAACTTTATTAGTACATTTAGTATATTGACATCCCAAAGAACCAGATGATTGTTCTTTAGTATCAAAAGGATTTGCAATTACTACATATGTTAAAGCAGATCCTACCAAAACTCCTGCTAAAATTGTTATAAAATTTACTAGTTTACTTCTCATTTTATCACCTCAATATTTACAATATCTTTCCAGTTTTTAGGAAAGCCCATTTCATTCAAGACCTTATCTATGGTTATACTCTTCAAATTTAATTCTAAATTATCCAAAGCATGTTGTATTTCTATAACCAAGTTTTTAACCTCAGTATCGGTAAGAAGCTGCTTCAAAATAATTATTAATGCAAACAAATCATTTTTTCCATAGATATATTCATCATTAGTTTTTCCTATATTAAGTATATGATGATATGGTGTATCATCTATTGATCTTTGCGTTCTATTACAAAATAAAATATCTTCATGAGCACACAAATTTCGATAATTTGCCAGTATTGGTAAATATGACATATATGCATTACTATCTATTCCATAATAATCACAAATTGCTAATCTGTCTTCTTTCTTTAACACAGAAAAAAGTTCACTCACAATTCCAAAAGACAATACTTTTACCAATACCCACAGTGGTATATATCCATAATTAGTTATATAATGCCTAGTTGCAGAGTGTTGATTACCATTCACTCTAACTTGTCTTTTCATTTTTTTAATCAAATCATCAACTTGTTTTGCTTTATCAGGAGTAGTATCAAAGTTTTTATATTTAAGGTAATCATTTTCTTTATAACCATATTTTTTTGATAATTGATATGAGATAATTGATTTTGTATTATTTTCAATTACTAGTAGTGACTTAAAAATAATATTTCTAAACTGTCTGTCAAATAAAAATAGGCTATATAATTCTTCAAAAGTTGTACCTTCAATATATTGTTTGTTTGATGATGATTTCATAAAAAGATAACGATAGCCATTTAAGAAGAAATAATTTTCTCTTAGTAAAACATTTCTAGCATAATCTTCATCATTAACAATTAGACCTTTATATCTAAATATTTCAATTTGTTCATCTAACGTTTTAAATCTTTTATTATCCTTCATGTTCTCACCTATTATAGATTATAGCATATATTGTTATAAAAAAATATGAAAAAATCATGAAATATTGTGATATAATTTTTAAGAAAGTTGGGGATGTTATGCCAAGTACTGTTACTCATTCATATTTTATAATGGATATTTATGATAAATTACCATTAGATAAAAAAATCTTTCTAAAAGACCAAAAAGATAATATGAAGGCCTTTGCACAAAGTACAGATAGCCTAAATTTTTATATTAGTTGTAATCTTAAAAAAAGTAAGAAAATAAGAAAATTTGCTTCTTTTTTTCACACACATAAAACTGGAGAATTCTTAATTACTTTAACTAATTACATTAAATATAATTATTATAAAGATAATCCAGAAGTTATGGCTTTTTTATATTCGATGATTTCACATTATATATTAGATTCTGAACTTCACCCTTTTATTTATTATAAAACTGGAAATTTCAATAGAAAAGATAAAACAACATACAAATACAATAGTAAGCATCATTTTATGGAAACATATATTGATAAATATTTAATAAGTATTAGAGAAAAAATAACCCCTTATAAATATAAACATTATAAAGAAATTTTTAATTATAATGAATTTACAAAAGAATTGAGCGATGTTATTAATTTTTCATTTAAAGAAACATTTAATACAGCTAACTTTGCTAAAGAATATAATTTGTCTTTAAAAAGAATGAAATTAGCATTTAAAATATTAAGGTATGACCCTCACGGTTTTAAGAGTAAACTATATAATGCAATTGACTTAATTTCTCCTAAAAAAACTCCAAAAATATCTTTTTTATCATATTATTACAAGTGTAAGAACAACAACTACTTAAATAATGATCACAAAAAGTGGGCATATCCCGTTAATAAAAGTAAAAAATATACATTATCTTTTACCGATTTATATATTAAGGCACTAAGTGATGCAATAAAGGTAATAGAAGAAGTAAATGAATATATCTATAACAATAAAAAAGTCAATTTAGAAAAAGTATTTAAGGATAATTCATATACAACTGGAATAAGTACAAAAAAAGATCAAACTATGATCTATTTTGAAGTCTGATTTGCAACATATATTGTTTGCAAATCTTTTTTATTATTAGTACAAGTTACTAAAATTAAAATTCGTTTTCCTTTTTGTTTTGATATTTCTATATGACCAGATTTTTTTTGATAATATATTTTTTCTATAATATATTTATATTTTTGATTATCAAATTTTATATATATACTATTTCCTACTTTAAGTTTGTATAAGTAATTAAAATAGGCATATAACCCAGTACCAGAGTGGCCAGCTAAAACAAGTAGTGAATTATCCTGATATGGATATAATTCATGATATATGGAAATAATACCTTTATCAATATTTCCTTCATTAAAATTTCTTTTCAAGGAAATTTTTGGAATTTCAATAACTCCTTCGATAGGTTGTTGTTTTATTTCTTGTTTTGTATCTCTAACAAATGAGTTATTAGAAGATGGCCTCATAAATAATAATATCATTAACGTTAATCCAAAAAATATAATAATTATTTTTTTCATTCAATATTGCTTAATCACGATATATATTACAATATTATTAATTAAATATCAATAAAAAACTCGAAAGAATAAACTTTCGAGATAATTGAACAATAAATTTTATCTTTTTGAGAATTGTGGTGCACGTCTTGCTTTCTTTAAACCTGGTTTTTTACGTTCCTTAATTCTAGAATCTCTTGTTATCATTCCTTGAGATTTAAGAATTTTTCTAAAACTATTTTCACTATCACTAGGTGTAGTACTATCATATTCTAGTAATGCTCTTGCAATACCTAAACGTATAGCACCAGTTTGTCCAGAAAATCCTCCACCTTTAACATCAACAATAACATCAAATAATTCATTAGTTTTTGTCATATTAAGTGGTTGTGATAAATCCATAACTAAAGTTTCATAAGGTAAATATTCATGAACATCTTTACCGTTTACTGTAATTTTACCTGTTCCTGATACTAATTTAACTTTAGCAATACTTGCTTTTCTTTTACCAGTTCCATAAAAAACGTTTTGTTTTGTTTTTGCCATTATTTACCTCCTATTTAATTTCCATAGTTTCTGGTTTTTGAGCCATATGTGGATGTTCAGCACCAGTATAAACAAATAATTTCTTATACATTGCTCTTCCTAATCTGTTATGAGGAAGCATTCCTTTAACTGCTCTTTCAACCATTTCTACTGGATATTGTTCTTTCATAACTTTAGCTGTTCTTTCTCTTAATCCACCTGGATACATAGAGTGATTATAATATTTCTTATCTTCTAATTTGTTACCTGTTAAAGCAACTTTTTTAGCATTAACGATTATAACATAATCTCCACAATCCATATGTGGTGTAAATGTTGCCTTATGCTTTCCACGTAAAACATGTGCAGCTTTTGTAGCAACTCTACCAAGAGGTTTACCCTCAGCGTCAATTACAAACCATTTACGTTCAATTGTTTCTTTTTTTTGCATATAGCTTTTCATATTTTTTCTCCTTTTACTTAAGCTTGACTTTCCCGGGGTCAAACTTATGTGGGGATATCAAATGTACCGATTAAGATTATACTAAATTTGAATAGTTTTGTCAACGAAAATTCAACCATTTATCATGTTTTAATAAACTACTTCTTTCAATATAAGCCCTTCTGGTGGCGCTGTAGTAATTAATTTTTTCAAGCTATAATCATTTAGTATTTCACTAACAATGTTAGGTTGTAATTTTCCTGCACCAATCTTAATCAATAATCCCACCATATTGCGTATTTGGTATTTCATAAAACCATTACCTTCAAACAATATATTTATCAACTTACCATCAAAGTCTAAAGTTGCTTTTATAATTTCCCTTACATAATTTGTTTTTACAGCTTCTTCTGAGACAAAAGCCTTAAAATCATGAACTCCTATAAAAAATTTTAAAGCCTCTTGCATCTTCGATATATCAAGTTCTTTATTGTATTGATAAATATAATTTCTACTGATAGGTGAGTATTCGTCAGTATTAATTCTATAAATATATGTTTTTTTCTTCACATTATATCTTGCATGGAAATTATTATCAACAATTTCTGTGGATAAAATATGAATATCCTTAGGTAATAAACTATTTAATGCACATTTTAATTTATATAGGGTTATATCAACATCTATATCAAAATGGGCAGTTTGACCTAATGCATGTACTCCCCGATCTGTTCTACCAGAAGAGAAAATTCTAGTAGGAGTATGGTTATTTATATTAAATAAAGCCTTTTCAAGTTCCCCCTCGATTGTTCTCCTATCTGGTTGCTTTTGATACCCAGAAAAGTTAGTTCCATCATATGAAAATTTTATTAAATATCTCATAATACACCTACCTAAATCTAATTGATAAAATAAATATTATCACTGAAATCAACACTGTTGCAATATTATTAACATCCCAATGATCATATTTGTATTTAGTTCTTTTCTTATGAATTCCATAATACTTTAACATATTTACAATTTTTAATTCATTAATATCATTTAGTGTCTTAGCTCTAGCAATCCTTCTTTTTTTAAAAGAAAAATTATCATCAATATTTTCCTTATATTTATCTTTATAATATATTTGATTATATAGTTTTTTCTTATTTTTCTTTCTATAAAAAAGTTGTTCTTTAAAATATCTCTTTTCTGATTTATCTAAAGAAGTATTTAACAAAATTATATAACTAAATATTAAAAATATTTTTTGAAACCATACAAATCTGAAATCAAGTATTCCAAATCTATACAAAAGAATTGATATTATAACAAAAATCATTAAAAAATAATCTTTATTAAATAGAATACAGAAGAACAATAAAATAATAAGTGACACATTTATATATATATTATTAGTTACTGCAATAGCAATGACAATAAGTGTTGTAAACAACAATTTACACAAGTAATTCAAATTTTTAAACATGCTTATATATATCCTTTATTATGTCTCTTACATCACTATGGTAAAAAAGTTTAATGTTCTTTTTTAATTTTGCTAGATAGGTAATCATTGGTAAATCAGGAACAGGTATGCCAAATTTAGTTAATTCTTCTACATCTGTTAAAATATCTTTTGTATTTCCTTCAAATTTTATATATCCATCTTTCAATATTAATATATAATCGGTTAAATCATATAAATTGTTTATATCATCATCAATTATTATAATAATTTTATCTTCATTTATAAATTCATGAAGCAAATTAACAATAAGTTTTCTATTATTATGATCCAAACAACCATATAAATTATTAAATATAATAATATTAAAATCAAAAATTGTATTTAATAATACATAAAACAAATACTTTTCACTACTGGATAGCTCACTAATCTTTTTGTTAATAAAATTATTATTCAAGGAAAAAGCTTGTATTAAGTTTTCAATTTTTTCTTTAAAGCTTTTATCTTTAACTTTTTTTATATTACAATAAAAGTTTATTTCCTTTTTTACAGTGGTTGTAAAAAATCCAAATGAATCATAATTAATTATAACTGCATTGCTCTTTTTATTAATACCCTCAATATTACCTTTAGTTAGTGTATTCTTTTTTGTAAGTAATCTAGCTAAATCCAAAGAATATTTGCCAAAACATCCATATATTTTCCCTGATGTAATAGTAGTAGTAATATTTTTTAATTTCTTTTTATAAAAGCATTGGTTAAACACTATCTCCATAAAGTATCCACCATCCTATCAGTGTCCATTATAACTTCATCTAACAAATTGTAAAAATTTAATTTTAATGATAAATCAATCATTTTAGGAATGTTAATACCTGATTTTAATAAATAATTATCATGTTTTAATATTTCATTAACATTACCTTCTAAATCAACTTTCTTATTATTTATAAAAATAATTTTATCAGACAAAATTGCATTTTCTAATTTGTTTGTCGTATAAACAAATGACACATCATACTTATCAATTGCTTCCTTTATAATATTAATTATATCGTTATATTCCTTAAATGTTAATCCCTCAAAAATATCATCTAAAAAAACTATTTTAGGATTGTATATCAATAAAGAGGCAAGTTCCACTTTTACCTGTTCATAATTAGATAAATCATTAATTTTCTTTTTCAATATTTCCTTTATTTCAAAAAGTTCTGAGATCTCATTTAATTTAGTTTTTATTTCTTTTTTTGAAAAACATAAATTTTCTAATGGAAAAATAATTTCATCTATTACTTTGTCACAAACAAATTTATTTTTCAGTGAAAAAATACTACATCCTATCATTAAAGAATATTGTTTAATATTTTTCTTATTTAAATTAACTTCACTTAATGTAATTTCTCCATGACTTTGTAAAATGCCACTTAATATTTTAATTAATGTTGTCTTACCACAATTATTAGAACCAATGACACAATTAATTGATTTATTTTGTATAGAAAATGACAAATTATCAAATATTTTATTTTCTGAATAAGAAAAATTTAATTGATCAACAGATAAAATGTTCACCTACTATCACCTCGAGTTTTTATATTATTATACTATATGCTTTTTATTTTTTAAACATTTTTATAAAAAAAAGTACCATAGGTACTTAACTCAATTTCCTTTTTTGAATTTTATAAGCTATTCTAGCAGCCAACTTAGTTGGAGCTATTGCCGTGAGAAATCTTACTACTTTCATCTTAAATCCTGGAACTATTATCAGTTTATGATTAAACATTCCTCTTATACCACATTCAGCAACTTCTTCTGCTGAAAGTTGTTTAACCGAAAATTTAACGTTAGCAACTTTATTAAAATTTGTTTTAACGGGACCTGGACATAAACATGAAACAACAACTTTTGAATTCACTCTTCTTAATTCTTCATAAATAGATGTAGTTAATCTTAAAACATAACTTTTAGTTGCATAATAAGTAGCCATTAATGGCCCTGGTGCAAAAGATGCCATCGATGCAACATTTAGTATATATCCAGAATTTCTTTTTTTCATATCTTTTAAAAATAATTTTGTCAACACATGTAATGCTTTTATATTAACATTTATCATTTCCATTTCTTTGGATAAATCAGTTTCATCAAAATAGCCACAATCACCAAATCCGGCATTATTAATCAAAATATCAATTTTTTCATTTTTTGTTACAATATACACTTCTTTCAATTTACTCTCATTTGAAAGATCAGCAACAATTATTTTAACTTTAGCTCCTAGTTTATCCTGAATTTTTTGTAATTTTTCTTTATCACGAGCAACCAAAATCAATTCATGTCCTTCTTTAGCTAATATTTTTGCCATTTCTAAACCAATTCCAGAAGATGCTCCAGTAATTAATGCTTTCACCATTTCACCACCCTAAAAGTTCTATCACAATAAAATTATATCATGAAGAAATAATAGCTTCAACTAATTAAACTTATATCTTTTTTAAATTTTTATTTTCAATTAAAGATTTGCTAATATTTTTATATTCTGTTGCTTTAGAGGTATCATACTTTGGAGCTTCTTGGTTTAAATAAATCTTATTTGTTAAATCAACAGAAATATTACCCATTTTTTGTTTTATCTCTAATTTAAATTTTGAACTATATTCACTGTTTTCTTTTACTTCTTTGCTAGAATAATTAATACTACCTACTGTTTCTTTTTTATCCTTATCAGCATACATTTTTAGATCAAGATCAGTATTTTTTCCCTCAGCTTTTACTGTTCCCTCAACATAGAAATCATCTGAGGTATAAGCTACTTTATATCCATCACTAGAACCCTCTAGATTAAGACTAACTGATGAATCTTTATTCCCAGCAAATAATTCAATATCATAAATTCCTTTTGTCTTTTCATAATTACCAAATATAAGTGTATCACTACCTAATATTGCTTCTATTTTAACTATTTTCTTATTTGAAGTATATATTGAAAAAGTTCCTGCTTCACCTTCTTCTATATCAGAACCAATAATAGCTGATTTCAAATCTTTTTTTACTGTAGCTAAATCCCTTGAAGAAAAGAGTTTTTCTTTAAGACCAGTTAATTTACTATTGTTATAAATTTCTGTAACAATACCTTCTGCAACATTATAAATATCTTTATTTTTTAATAAAACGCTATATTTATCAGCTGAAATTGAATTAGTCAAAACTTTTGTAGATGATTTTTCTTTAGAAAACTGTTCATCTGGTATCTTATCATAAATTTGTCTACCAATAACCGCCTTTAATTCATTTAAAGTATCTTTTGAAACAGTCACATTATCTTCTTTTTTAGTCGATGAATTTTCTGTTCCAGATAAATCAATATATTTAACTTTATTATCTGTCATATCTTTAAAATATAATTTATTATTTTCAAAATAAATTTCTTGATTAAATGAATTATCAGAGTTAGAACTATTCTTATCATCTAATTTAAACAACATCTTTAAATAGAATATTTTTTTAGAACTATCTAAATAATAATCAGAATCATAATTAACATTAGCACTGTTTCCTAATTTAATAGTCCCTGTTGATTTAACTTTAGTTTTACTCTCATTACTTAAATTATTACTTAAAGATCTATATCCACTATTAAATGCTGAAGACAAATAATCTAACATTACTCTTTTTGGATTATACTTATTTAAATAAACACCATATCCTATTAATCCAAATGAAGTTAATAATAATAAAACCCCTAAAATTTTTCTTTTCATCAATCACACCTCACCTATTATATTATATATAATACAACATATTTTAAAATTTGTACACTAAAACAACTTTACCGTTGAAACTGCATTAATATCTAACGATGATATACGACCCTTTTTAAAAGCAAAATATCCAGCTGCCGCTATCATCGCAGCATTATCAGTACAGCAATTTATATCGGGGAAAATGTAATTTATATTATTCTTCTCACATACTTTTATTAAACTTTCTCTAATACCACTGTTAGCCGCTACACCCCCAGCAATTATAAGATTTTTAATTCCTAGTTCAGTTATTGCTTTATTAGTTTTTTTAGCAATTATAGAGGATACTACGTCTTGAAATGATGTAGCTAAATCCTCCTTATTAATTATATTACCTCTTTGCTTTTCATTATGTGCTAAATTTATTACCGCACTCTTAAGACCACTAAAACTAAAATTATATGAATTATCGTTAAGTGGTATTGGAAGATTATATGTATGTTTACCCTTTTTTGCCATCCTATCGATAACTGGTCCCCCAGGGTAACCAACATCTATAACTCTAGCAACCTTATCGTAACATTCACCTACAGCATCATCAAGAGTTGTACCTAAAACTTCAAATTCATATTCTTCCTTCATATACACAAGTTCAGTATGGCCACCACTAATGACTAATGCTAGTGTAGGATATTCAATATCTTTAATTAAATTATTAGCATATATATGTCCAGCTATGTGGTGTACTGGAACAAGTGGTTTATTATAAACAAAAGATAAAGTTTTAGCAGCTTCCAAACCGACTAGTAGTGATCCTATAAGTCCTGGTCCATATGTTACCGCAATAGCATCTACATCTTCAATCTTCATTTTCGCCTTTTCTAGGCACTCTTCAATTACTATTGTTATACTTTTAACATGATTTCTACTTGCTATTTCAGGAACTACACCACCAAATTTAGTATGAATATCTATTTGTGATAAAACAACATTTGATATTATTTCCTTGCCATTTTTAACTATAGCACATGCTGTTTCATCACAACTTGATTCTATACCTAATATATATATATTATATATATCTTTTATATCTTTCATTTACATCATCTCTTTTTCCATTAATAGTGCATCAAATTCACCATAATAATTTTTTCTAATTGCTTTATTTATAAATCCTATTTTCTTATATAAATCAATAGCAATATAATTATTTTCTCTTACCTCCAAGGTAATATTTTTAATATTTAACTTTTTTCCTATTTCTACTAGTTCATTTAATAATTTAGTAGCAATTTTATTGCCTCTATATACTTCATCAACAAACAAGTCATCAATTTCAAACCTATCAAATATGTATTCATAAGATAAAAATCCTACTATATTGTTTTTATCTACATAAACTAGGCAAGAAAAAAAAGGATTTTTTTCAAACGAATTTTGAATTTGTTCTTTATTTGACATTTTCAATAAAAGTTTATCATCAGAATTATTTATTTGATATATCATTAATTTTTTCCTCAGCCTCAGTTAATTTCAAGTAATTAGCATCTATACTATGAACATTAACTGATTCTTTATCCTTATATGTATTAACTATTTTCAAAATATCAGGATCATATTTTATAGTATTCATTTCAAATTTATCATTAGATACAAAAACATAATTATCACCCAATTTTTCAAGAGCAATTAAAAGTGTATCCAATTTTATATATTGTTCCTTAAGTACAATATTATAGTTAGAATCATATACTGCAGAATAGACAAATCCCCTTCTAGCATCAATTAATGGTACAATAAAATCACATTTATTACTATTAGATACGGCCATAGCTTGCAAACTAGATATTGTTGTAATTGGAATATTTAAAGACCAAGCAAAAGTTTTACATATTGTTATAGCTATTCTAACGCCTGTAAAAGAACCTGGACCATTAACCAATATAATTTTATCCACAGTCTTTGGGGATATTTCATTTTTATTAAATTGTTCTTGAATTAATGACAATGTATATTTTGACAAATCCTTATCAAATTGTTTTTTTATTTCAAATAATACTTGATTATCCTCTATCAAACCACAATATAAAAAACTAGATGAAGTATCTAGATAAAAGATTTTCATAATACAGCCTCACACAAATCTTCATATTGACGTCCATGTGGAACAAATGTTAATGTTCTAGTATTTTCATCTATAACTTTAAATTTTATATCTAATCTCTCTGGTGGCAAATATTGCTTAATAGTATCAGCCCATTCAATAATGGTAACCCCATTTTTGTTAAAATAATCTTCAATACCAAGATCATCAACTTTACCATCAAGTCTGTAAACATCCATATGATATAATGGCATTTCACCATTAACATACTCTTTAATAATGTTAAATGTAGGAGATGTAACATTTTCTTCAATCCCTAATGCTTGTGCAAAACCTTTAGTAAATATTGTTTTACCACTTCCTAAATCTCCTTCTAGACAAATTACCATATTGGGAAATTTTTCGGATTCAATATTTTGAGCAATTTCTATTGTCTCTTTTTCACTATATGTTGTTATTTTATTATCCATTTTTATCACCATAATCATTATAACAAAAAAAAAATATCTTATACAATATATAATTACAATATTGTGTAAAATATTTAAATTAAAACAAAAAAAATCATTGGCAATGACTTATTTTCGCATACACTATCTTCAGCACTTGAGGGCTTAACTACTGTGTTCGGGATGGGAACAGGTGTACCACCTCAGTTATAATCACCAATGAAACTTATAGAGAAATAATTCTCTGAAAACTTAGATAACGTGATTAGATCTAATCAAATTAACAAATTATGATTAAATCCTCGATCTATTAGTACTGGTCAACTCAACATATCACTATGCTTCCATCTCCAGCCTATCAACCAGGTAGTCTTCCTGGGATCTTACTTTATAAAAAATGGGAAAACTCATCTTGAAGTTGGCTTCCCGCTTAGATGCTTTCAGCGGTTATCCATTCCCTACATAGCTACTCTGCACTGCCACTGGCGTGACAACAGATACACCAGAGGTAGGTCCATCCCGGTCCTCTCG
>CAKPRZ010000013.1 GCA_934183165.1 uncultured Bacilli bacterium
ATTGCTAGGTTCTTACCTTTTCTTCTTTTCATCATAAACTCCTTTACTATCTTATACATATATCATACCCCCCCCCCAAGCATTTTGTCAATCTGAAAAGAAAAAGCCATAAATGTATAAGTCTGTAAAGTAAAATGTAAAAAAATGCAAAGAAAAAAGAGCTTACGCTCTTGATACATATTTACCGTCTGATGTTGAAACAATGATTCTTTCACCTTCACTAATAAACATAGGAACTTTAACAACCATACCTGTTTCTAATTCAGCATCTTTCATAGCTGTTGATGTTGTATTACCTTTAACCCCTGGATCTGATTTAGTAATTAGGTATTCTATTTTATCTGGTAATATAACACCCATTACTTCTCCTTCATAGAAAGAAATAATAACCTCTAAGTTTTCTTTTAGGAATTTAACATCATCACCTAATGATGATTTATTTAATTCGATTTGGTCAAATGTTTGCATATTCATAAAATAGTAAGTATCTCCTTGACTATATAAGAATTGCATATTTTGTTTTTCAACATGAGCAGTTTCTATTTTTACACCTGCATTAAATGTAATTTCAGTAGTAGCTCCTGTTCTTAGATTTTTTAATTTAGTTCTAACAAAAGCAGAACCTTTACCAGGTTTTACATGTTGAAATTCAACAACCGTATAAATATTATTATCAATTTTAACTGTTAATCCATTTTTAATATCATTTACATTAATCATATTAAATTATCCTTTCTTATGGGATACTTATTTTATAAATTATAATTCTATATGTACATCCCGATTATCTTACTATTTCTTTTCTTTATGTGGAGTATGTTTTTGACATCTTGAACAATATTTATTTAATTCTAAACGTTCTGTTGTATTCTTAACGTTTTTATCAGTACGATAATTTTCTTCACCACAAACAGTACATACTAAAGTTTTATTTTGTCTATTTCCTACTTTTGCCATTACTATCCCTCCTCGTTTTCTATTGGTATTATATCAAATAATCATGAATTTGCAAAACTTTTTTTAACTTTTTATTATATATCATAGATAAAAATCACTAATTATTTAAAACAACTTATTTTATTTCTTTTAATTATATATTAAAATTGATTTATTTTTATTCATACATTATCTCAATTAAAGATAAATCTTCTCCCAATTTTTCTGCAAAATCAACTCCAACTTTTTCTTTTAATATTTCAAATTTTCTTATAAATTCTTGATATGGTAATAAAAACAAATCAAGAGATGTTATTAACAAATCTTTCACATAATAAATTCCATTATCAGTTAAATATTTATAAATATAATAAACGTTTTCACTGTCTAGTTTTTCTATCATATCAATATCAAAATTTTCTTCTAATAATTTAATGTCCATTTCGTCTATATTCATTTAAACTCACCACTTTTACTTTATTTTCATAATTATCGAAAGGATATTGTGCTATCAACATTTTAATATCAATATTAAACATTTTTTTTAAGCAACTAGGACTGTAACTAAAAATAGGATTTAGTTTTTCATCTATTGTTAATGACAAATTATTATCAATTAAATAATTGATTTTAGCATAATTTTGACTTGGAGCTGACCGTAAAAATGAAGTTGTTATATAATTAGATATTTTATATTCTTCAGCCATCTGAATTTGAATTGGTAGTTTACTTATCATTTTTTTACTGTTCGCTACAATAGAACAAGTTAATAATTTTTTATATTTTTCTTTTTTCCAGTAAGGCAACTTTAATAGATTTCGTATATCTTGAATTTTAGCATATGCTAATGTTGTTGATGTAAATAATTCTGGATGTTCTTTATATTCTTTACTATTTAACATATCTTTTATATCTTGAATTTTAGTGCGTGCTAATGTTTGAGATGTAAATAATTCTGGATGCTCTTCATACTCTTTACTATTTAACATATCTTTTATGTCTTGAGGTTTAGCAAATGCTAATGTTTGAGATGTAAATAATTCTGGATGCTCTTCATACTCTTTACTATTTAACATATCTTTTATATCTTGGGGGTTGGCACGCGCCAATGTTTCAGAAGTAAATAATTCTGGATGTTCTTTATATTCTTCACTATTTAGTATATCTTTTATATCTTGAGGTTTAGCATATGCTAATGTTTGAGATGTAAATAATTCTGGATGTTCTTTATATTCCTTACTATTTAACATATCTTTTATATCCTGGGGTTTAGCATATGCTAATGTTGTTGATGTAAATAATTCTGGATGTTCTTTATATTCTTTACTATTTAACATATCTTTTATATCTTGAATTTTAGTGCGTGCTAATGTTTGAGATGTAAATAATTCTGGATGCTCTTCATACTCTTTACTATTTAACATATCTTTTATGTCTTGAGGTTTAGCAAATGCTAATGTTTGAGATGTAAATAATTCTGGATGCTCTTCATACTCTTTACTATTTAACATATCTTTTATATCCTGGGGTTTAGCATATGCTAATGTTGTTGATGTAAATAATTCTGGATGTTCTTTATATTCCTTACTATTTAACATATCTTTTATATCTTGAATTTTAGTGCGTGCTAATGTTTGAGATGTAAATAATTCTGGATGTTCTTTATATTCCTTACTATTTAACATATCTTTTATATCTTGAAGTTTGGCATGTGCTAATGTTTGAGATGTAAATAATTCTGGATGCTCTTTATACTCTTTACTATTTAACATATCTTTTATATCTCGAGGGTTGGCACGTGCTAGTGTTGTTGATGTAAATAATTCTGGATGACGTTTATACTCATCACTATTTAACATATCTTTTATATCTTGAATAGGATTACTACCAATCGCAACAGATATAATATTCTCTTTTTTTAAACCACAAGCATTTAAATCTTTTATTCTTTGATACTTCACAAGAATTATACTAGGACACTTTTCTATATTTTTTTTATTTATTTTCAAATCGTTAATTAAATAATTTAAAGTATCATTTATTTTCTCATATTTACCAAGTGCTAATAATTTATCATTGGATGATATAGAAATATTAAGACCATATTCTTTTAACAAAGATTCTAATTCATTCTTTTCAATCATATAAATACCTCCTTTATATTTCATTACAAATAATTATTGGTATATATATTATCAAAAAAAGAACATTTTTAAAACACTTTTTACTAGATATTTTTATTATTATTATACATTTCAAAGAATTTTTCTGATATTAATCTAGTCAATCTATGATTTACATAACTTCTAGACGAAGATTTACTCTTAGGATTAACCAAATCTGGAGATGTAACAGTAATACTCATAACTGGATCATCATATGGTGCATATCCAGCAAACGTATTTGACAAAGTTTCTGTATCGACAATACCATCATTATTAGTATCTAAAAATGACTCACTTGTCCCCGTTTTACCACTTGCTTTGGCAACTCTTCCCATAATATTTTTACCTGTACCATATTTTAAAACAGCATTAAATCCTTCTTTAACTCTTTGTATATTTTTAATATCTGTATCAACTTTATTTAATATTACTGGTTCTACTTCATATGCTATTTTTTTATTATTACTATCACCATCATAGACAGCCTTAAGTAAATGTGGTTTATATCTATTTCCATTTGATGCAAAAGTAGTCATGTATTGTGATAATTGCATAGTTGTATAAGTATCATATTGACCAATAGCAAAATTAAGAAGTAAGTCAGAACTAATATCACTACCTACATTTCCAATACTTTCAACAGGTAAATCTATTCCTGTTTTACTACCTAATCCAAATTGTTTAAATATATTCCTATAAGTATCAAAAGTAGTTTTTTTAGCTGTAAATTTTCCATTATATTTATAATCATATTCATCAACTTTCATAGCTGTTTTAAATTGATAAATATTAGAAGAATACGCTAAAGCTTTTATATCATTTAATCTACCTAATTTAGTCCAAGAACATTTTCTAGGTTTCATATATATCTTAATACAAGAATCATTCATATATTCACCTATTTTTATAGCTTTTGTAGTATATCCAACAATCATTGAAGCTCCCTTTACAACACTTCCTGGTGTCATAGGATTAGTAACCACCTCAGGTGTAACATCATAAGTTTTATATTCTTTTCCACTTTTCAAAACACTTTTTCCACTCATTGCTAGAATTTCCCCTGTATTTGGTTTTTGTATAACTACATAGCTTTTATTATAGTAGTCAGTTGCACCCTCTTTTTTGGCTCTTATTATTTCATTTTCTAAAATTTTATCTATTTCTTGTTGTAATTCTATATCAATTGTTAGAACTATATCATTTCCTCTTTTACCATCTTTAATTTTAATTAAATTATTGTTTTCTAATTTATAAACATCTTTTGTTCCTTTTAATATATTTTCATATTGTTTTTCAAGATAACTAACTCCTACAATATCACTTAATTGATATCCCATACTTAAAAACTCATTTTTGTTTTCGGCTGTAATAGATGAAATATTTCCAAGTATTGTTTTAAAGGTATCATTATATAAATATACTCTTTCCCAAGTATAAGAAACATCAAACCCTAAAAGTTCACTTTTATGTTCTGCCACATATGCATATTCATTATCACTAATATTATCTTTTTTTATTATTTTTTCATCATATGAATATCCTTTGTTCATTAAATAATATATATAGGCTGCTTCTTTATCTAAGTCATTATATTTTTTTAGATCATCATCAGTAATTCTTTCTAGTTTTAATGTCCTTATATCATCCTGATTTAAAATTCTATTTTTTAATTTATTCCATTCTTCTTTAGTTATTCTTGAGTCAACTTCTTTTTGATTTTGCATCATAAAAAACTCTTTTAAGTTTACTAAAGCTAGTTTCTTAAAGTCAACATCAATTTGTTTAGCTATAGTATAAGCAAGTTCTATTTCTTTAGAAGAAGATATTTTCCTAGGCTTTTTATATACAATTACTGGTACTGCTTTATTATCTACTAGAAGTTTCCCATTTCTATCATAAATTCTTCCTCTAGGGGATGATGTTCCATAAACAATGGAAGATGTAAGTTTTTTTAATTCTTTTTTATAAAATTCTTTTTTATTTATAATTAAATTTGATAAACTAACTAATACTAATAAAAAAGATACAATAATAGCAATTGTTAAAAAATCAAATCTTTTTGTAGTAGTATCTTTCTCTTTCTTATTTTTTTTCACAATAATCACCATTATTAGTTTGCCTAATATTTTAAAAGTTATTGCATATATTTTTTTAGGAGGATAAATATATGTATGAAATTATAATAAGAGATTATGTAAATAAATTAACAGAAAAGCAAATAATTGATTTTGGTAAACGTAAAAATATAGATATTAGTGATCATGACGCTAAGATTTTATATTTATATGCTAAAAACTATTGGAAAGTATTTTATAGAGGAGATCCAACTGATTTAATAGTTGAACTAAAAGAAAAATTAGACTCTAAAACTTTTAATGTTTTATATAAATTATATATTGATTTAAAAAGTAAAAGAAAAAATTAATTTATGTTTTACTTTTTTTATAATTTGCAACAAAAAACCAATCATAAGTGATTGGTTTATTTATGAAACGTTCGCTTTATTCGAACAAAATACTCAATGGTGGGCCTGGGGGGACTTGAACCTCCGACCTCACGCTTATCAGGCGTGCGCTCTAACCACCTGAGCTACAAGCCCATTGAAATTTCTCATTTGTACTTTTACATTCTATACTAAAATAATATAAAAAGCAAGTTATTTTTTGAAAAATTTCTATTTTTTTACTTCAAAATCATCTATCAAATTGAAATTTAAGTATTCTAGCTTTAATTCTGCATCTTTTTTCGTGTTATTAAACAATCCATCAAATTCACTTAAATCAAAGTCAATTTCAGTAATTGTTCCATTTTTCTTAGTTATATCGATATATATTTCTCCATCTTTCATACTAACATCAAGTCCAAATATTTGCGCAAAAGTATTAACTGGAATCAAAAGTTCATCATCTTCTTTTGTTGTATTTGATAATACTTTTTCAAGTTTATCTATATCTAAATAATTGAAATATATAAGTGGATTATCTGCTAAAACAAAGTTGTTATCTTTTTTAGCTAAAACAATATTTTCTTGGATAAAATATTCATTATTTTTATTATCCTTAAAATATATTTTATCACCATATTGCTTTCCTATATATATAGTTTCATTTTTATCCACCTTAAGTGTATATTTAAAATTAAAGTTTTTACCTTTAATACTATTAAAACCATCAATAGAAGATACTATGTTAATGTCTTTATTATTTTGACTTTTATTATTTTCATTATTTGAATTTCCACCAGTAGTTCTTAAAGCAATAATAAGTACTAGTATTAAGACAAAATAAAATACTAGATTAGCAATCGCATAATATTGTTTATTTTTTATAATATCTGATATCTTAAATTTTTTATTTTCTTCCATAAATACCTCTATTCAAATACTTTTCCTAACAAGTCTTCTTCTTTTTTACCATTTAGAAATTCTTTGACGCTTACTCTTTTTTTACCTTCCATTTTTATATCTGTTATAACAATTTCGGAATCTTTAGTAGAAATTCCTATTCCATCTTTATAAATTTTTACTATTTCTCCACATTTTTTATTTAAATGGATATGATCACTCATTCTTGATGAATAAATTTTTACTACTTTTCCATCAAGCATTGCATAAGCCGATGGTGTTGTGGATAAACCTCTAATATGGTTATATATTTCAAATGTTGTTTTATTAAAATCTATTTTTTCATCATCTCTAGTTATAATTGATGCATATGTTGCTTCATCATTACTTTGAACTTCTCTTTTTATATTTCCTTTTAAAATATCAGGTAATACTTCTTCTAATAGGTCTCTACCAACAATTCTTAGATTATCACTTACTACATCATAGTTATCGTTATTGCCTATAATTAATTCTTTTTTAGCAATCATATCTCCTGTATCTAATCCCGCATTCATATACATTATGGTAACACCTGTTTTAACTTCACCATTCATAATAGCTCTTTGAATTGGTGCGCCTCCTCTATATTTTGGTAAAAGCGAAGCGTGTACATTAATACATCCATACTTTGGATAGTTAAGAATATCTACAGGTACTATTTGTCCATAAGCACAAGTTATTATAATATCCGGTTGAAAAGCTAAGACACTATCTACTTCATCTTTTAATCTTTTAGGGGTTGCTACTTCTATATTATTTTCAAGTGCTAAAACCTTAATTGGAGATGGTGTTAATATTCTTTTTCTACCAATTTCCTTATCAGGTTGCGTAACAACACCAACAACATTATAATTTTTTATTAACATATCAAGAATTGGAACACTAAATTCTGGAGTTCCCATAAATACTACTCTACATTTTTTCATTTATATTATCACCATTTTAATTATAATATATTATTTTTAAAAATACAATTTACTTATCCTAAATAAGTTCAATCTTCTTAACAATCAATTGATATTGATCAAATCTTTTTTGAACATCACCGTTTATTAATATGACAGTTCCTTTATCAATTTCCTTATATTTCTCATATTCACTAGGAAAAAGTGTAATGTCAGTACTTCCTGTATCATCACTAACTAACATAAAAGCCATTCTATCATTATTTTTAGTTCTTATAACTCTAACTTTATCAATAAGTCCAACAATATTAATTCTTTTACCAAAACATTTTTCTATATCTATAATATTCACATAAGGAGTATTTAATTTAGCTTTATGCATAGTGGTAGGATGATTACTTAAATAAAAGCCAAAGCTTTCTTTTTCTAATGAAAGAAGCATATCACTATTAAATTCTTCTTTTATTTCTATTTCTGGCTTTATAACAAATTCAGGATCTATCTCTTTTGTCAAAGTAGCATAATTAATTAAATTATCTAAATTATAGTAAAGAGTTTGTTTATTAAATCCAAATACATCAAAACAAGAGGCGTTAATTAATGACTCAATTGTTGCTTTATTAACATTTCTTGACAAGATTTTAGAAAAGCAATCAAAAATATCTTTAAATTCAGTATTTCGGCAATTCATAATATCCTTACAAGTCATAACACCTACACTTTTAATATTAGAAAGAGGAAAAACAACTCCAGAGTTAGTAACTTCATATTTATTAGTACTTATATTAATATTAGGAAGTAAAATCTTTATATCTAGTTTTCTAGCTTCTTTTATATATTCAAGTGTTTTTGATTCATTTCCTATTACAGAAGATAATAAATTACTAAAGAAATATTTAGGATATTTAGCTTTTAAATAAGCCATCTTGTAAGCAACTATTGCATAACATACGGAATGAGATTTATTAAAGCCATAATTAGCGAAGTTAAGAATCAAATCAAACACTTTCTTAGCTGTTTCCATACTATAACCGTTTTTAATACTACCATCAATAAATTTTTTCTCTTCACTTTTTAATAAATCGAGTTTTTTCTTACTCATTGCTCTTCTTAAAATATCAGCTTCTCCAAGACTAAATCCCGCTAATTTAACAGCAATTTGCATAATTTGCTCTTGATAAATAATTATTCCATAAGTAGGTCTTAATATATCTTCAAGTGATGTATCTATATATTCTATTTTTTCTTTATTATATTTTCTTCTAATGTAGCTATCTATATTAACTGCAGGACCAGGTCTAAAAAGGGCAATTGCTGCAAAAATATCATCAATAGTATTTGGTTTTAATTTTCTTAAAAAGTTTTTCATTCCTTCAGATTCAAATTGAAAGATTCCACAAGTATTAGCATTTTCGAATATTTTAAGAGCATCTTTATCATCTAAAGGTATTTTAGAAAAATCTACATCTATATGTTCATGAACTTTTACATCATCAATTATATTCATTATCGTAGTAAGATTTTTTATCCCTAAAAAGTCCATTTTTAATAGTCCTAACTCTTCTAAGTATTCCATTGTATATCCACTAATATACATATCATCGTTTTTTATAAGAGGAATAATAGAATCCAAATCTACTCTACTCATTACAATTCCAGCCGCATGTGTTGATGTATGTCTAGGAAACCCTTCTATTAATGATGAAATTTCATATAATAAAGTTAATTTATCACTACTATCAATAATGTTTTTAAATGAATTATTACTATTATAAAAGTCTTTTAATTTCAACTTAGTAACAGTTGGAATACATTTACACAAAGAATCTATAGTTTTTAGTGGTACATTTAATACTCTTCCAACATCTCTAAGTACTAATTTTGCAGCCATAGTACCAAATGTTACAATTCCACTAACCTTTTTTTCTCCATATTTTTGTTTTACGTAATCTATAACTTGTTCTCTATAAATATCCGGAAAATCGGTATCAATATCTGGCATAGTTACACGTTCAGGATTTAAAAATCTTTCAAATAATAAATCATACTTGATAGGATCTATTTCAGTAATACCTAAAGAATATGCAACTAAAGACCCTGCGGCACTTCCCCTACCAGGTCCAACTAAAATATTATTTTTTTTGGCATATTTAATAAAATCATAAACTACTAAAAAGTAATTAGAAAATCCCATCTTTTCAATGGTTTCAAGTTCATACTTTAATCTCAATTTATAATTATTTGGAACATTATCATTAAGTCTTTTAGATAATCCTTTTAAACTAAGCATAGTTAAGTATTGATATGCATCTACATTCTCATCAAATACTGGTAATAAATCTAGTCTTTTATCTAATTTAAGATTACACATATCACTAATAATATTAGTATTTTTAATTGATATTTCACTTACTAAATCATCTATATTATTAAGTGGATAATTATAGTTATCAGTAAAATTAACATCATCACTTATAGTTTTTCCATCTCTAATCATAAATAAGTATTTTAAATATTTTGATTGCTTTTTATCAAGGTATAATATTTTATTTATAAAAACTGGTTGGTATTTTTTGGATAATGCTGAGTCTTCTTCAACTCTATTTATAACTCCTACGTAGATATCACTATATATATCTTTAATTTCAATATATTTATCTAAACTATCAAAAGGAACAACAGCAATTAAACCATTATTATATTTTATTAAATCATCTAACGCTATTAATCTTTCACTAATAATTGTGGAAAGTTTAATAAGGGATTTATATCCATCATAATTTTTAGCATATAATAATATTGTTCTATCATTATATTTAACATCAAGTCCTATAATTGGTTTTATATCATTATTTAAACATTTATCATAAAATATTTTAGCTGAGGTTAAGTTATCATCGCATATTGCCATACTCTTATAGCCTGAATTTTTAGCATACATTATTAAATTATCTATTGATACTAGACTAGATAATAAAGAGTAATTGGTCTTTATATATAAATTAGTGAACATAACTATCCCTCCTCATCTATAATATACCATATTTTCATATTTTAAATCACAAAATATTTGACTATTTACAAATAATATGTTAAAGTTAATAAGCGAAACAAATTGTATTAAAGGAGGAATCTTTAATGGCTATAAATATAACTGGTAGAAAACCAAATTGTAAAGCAAGAAATAGATCACATGCTTTAAATAAAACTAACCGTAAACAAAAATTAAATCTTCAAATCGTTAGATTAGCTGATGGAAGAAGAGTTAGAATCAGTAGTAAAGAAAAAAAAGCAATCTTCAAAGACGAAAAAATAGCAGCTTAATGTGAAGCTGTTTTTTTTATTGCTATTTTTCGAACTTTAATTTAATTGCATCTCTATAAATTTGTTTTACTTCATTTCTTATATTTTCATTTTCAATAAATAAATTTTTCATCATAACTCCACTATTAATTTCCAAAACCAAGTATTTATTATCAAATGTTTTTATTATATCAACAGAGCAAAAACAAATATCAATGTTTTTAGTTAGTTTTTTCATTATATTTTCTATTTCAATTTGTATATCTTTATCAATTTCAAAAGATACTTTAGCACCATTTGATAAATTGAATTTCCAACCATATTGATACATTTCATTATTTTTTAAAATAATATTTTTATCTTTTCCATCATAATTTTTAAAATATTCATAATTATATTTAAGTAGTAGTTCCTTTATAGTTAATACTCCATCCCCATAGATGATTGGTAGACTTTTCTTATAAATTAATCTAATATTATTATTTAACACTATTACTCTGTATTCATTTTCTAATATCATTATAAACGATTATATCAAATTTTCATTTAAAATAGTTTGATTTTATTATACAATATAAATAATAGGAAGGTAGTTGGTTTTAAATGAAAAAAAATAGAAAAATTTTAATAACAAGCATGATATGTATAGCTATTGTATTAATTGCATCAGGAACCGTAATTAATTACAAAGGTAAAAAGAATTTGAACAATGCTTCTAAAAAAGAGCCTAGTATAAATTCAGTTAAAATAACAGGAAATAGTATTTTAGCTGAAGAATACAATAATGATGGTGATAACAAACTTGTTTATAATACTTATATATACCCTTACTTAGAATATTCTAGCGCTAAAGAGAACAAAACTAAAATTTTAAATGCCGATGGAAAAGTTTTATTTACTTTAGATGGAGATAGTTCAAAACATGAAATTCATTATATTGGTGATGGATATTTTGCTAGCACAAATAATAAAAATGATGGATACGAAACAATTAAAATAATTGATTATAAAGGTAATCAAAAAACATTTAATATAGGATTTTATTCAACTTTTTATTACCAAGATGGTATCTTATACTATTCATATAGCAAATCAAAAGATAAAATGATAAACTATAGTACTAGAGCATATGATTTAAAAAAAGACAAAGTATTATGGGATGTTAATGGAACTAACCCTTTTGTTTTAGAAAATGGAAAAATAGTTCTTCAAAAAGATAACAATGTTGGCAACTATATTAACGATGATATAGTTGTTGATAAAAATTCTGGAAAAACATTAGTCAAAGCAAACAAAGGTGATGAAAAATTATATACAACAGAAAGTTGTTACTACAGAGTAACAAAAAGTAAAATTGAGGTATATGACTATGATAATAATAAGTTATCTTCATTTGACCTTGTTAATAATGATAAATATCAATATTCATTAGTTGAAATTCTTAGTACTGGTGGTTTTGTCATTAATATATATCAAAAAGATAATTATAATAGTGAGCAATATAAAGTTTATAATAAAAAAGGAAAAGAAATATTGTCAATTAAAGGAAAAAAAATGAAAGCAAATAGTATATATACATACGTTTTTGATGGTGGTATTTCTACTAAAAATTCTTCTCCTAAGTATTCAATTTTAACTGATAAAACTGGTGTTTATGAGCCTTCATACATAATATTTGATGATGATACTATTGAAAAAATATATGATGTAGAAATATTTAAAAATTATGTTATAGGATATGAAAAAGAAGGTAGAGACACACCGAAAATTATAAACTTAACCACAAAAAAAGTATCAACTATTAAAGAAAAATTAATAACAACTTACATTGAAAGCCCTAAAAATAATACTTATTTTGCAATACATAATTATGATTTTAAACATACAGGTATATATGATGGTGAATTAAATAAAATATATGAAACTACAAATTCTATAAAAGCTGTTAATGATGAATATTTTTTAGAAACAGATTATAAAGGAGAAAAGTCAATATATTATTTAGTTAATGTTAAAACTTTAGAAAAAAATAAACTTACTACCAATGGAGCATATAGTTTTAATACAGAAAACAATTTAGTAACACATACTTTTGAAGGTAAAAAGCAATTCCTTTATAAATTCAAATAATACTTATATTAAAATTAAAATGAAAACACATAATATCTTTATATTGTGTGTTTTATACTTTTATGATACAATATTTCCAATTTAACTAGTTAGGGGGATTTATTATGGATATGGACAATTTTAAGTCAAACTTAAGTAATAATTATTTCAAAAACAATTCAATTACAGTATCAACTACGAAAGCAAAAGAAGTATTACAAGAATTAAAGTCTATTTTAGAATATGATGAAGATGAAAATAAAGATGAAAATTCTATTTCCTTATATGATGTTCTAAAGGTAATGAGAGAAAAAACAGAAGAAGAGACATTATTAGATATAAAATTAAAGAAAACCATATATGATGCATACTATCCTAAAATGTCTTTAGCAGATATAGTTTTAGCAGATATAGAAAAAGATTATGAAAACGGTGAACTAATCATTCGTGGTGCTAGAATAAAAGGAACTTTTATTAAACAAAACGGTGACCTAATTCTAAAGAGTAACAATTATTATCCTTTTCAAGACATTCTTTATAAATGTGGTGATGCGATATCAAAAAGATATGATGAATTTATGGAAAATACAAGTTTTTATCGTGATCGTATGACTATGACCAATGTACGATCAACAAATTCTTCTTTCAGAATCAATAGTGATGATGAATTTTTATCTTTTGGAGATGGAATGGTATTTGAATTAAAGACAACAATTGAAGGTAAAAGGGAATATATGTTGGATTGTAATTCATATAATCTTGCCTCTTTTTTTGAAGATAATGAATATGAATTATTCAACAAAATATTTGTAAAAATAGATGATTGTCCAAAATGGTCTCATAAAGATTTGTATAAAATCAGAAAGAGACAATTAAAAAGGCAACAAGAGTTAGAACGAAAAGAAATGAAAAAGCAAAAAAGATTAGCACTTGTCAAAAAATTAAATCCATTTAGAAAAAAATAAAATCATTGTCACTATTTACCACTTCGTAAATAACATTTAAACATTCTACCCTACTCTTATCTAAAGTCAATTATTAAATCAAGTTGTTATATAGTACATAGTACAAAGGAGAATTAATATGAAATTAAAAGTTAATCAAACAACCGAAAAAGTAACCAGTTTTTTTATGGAATCATTAAAATATTATGGAAAAGAAATTACTTTACAATCAAATCAACACTTTAGCATTGATAAAGTTGTTAATAAACAAAAAGAAAAGCAAGGAGAATATAATTATCATATACAATACGGATTTCCTTGTTCCGGATGCGTAAGTATGAATTTTAGTTATTCTAAAGAAAACGGTTCTTTCTCTATAGATAAAATTACTGTTTATGCTCCACCTGCAGATAAAGAAATGATAATAACAAATTTTGCTTCACAAGAACAAAGTGATGAATTTAATATAAGTGCACATTTAGGAATTGATATGGAAACAGAAGAACATAAAAATATAAATTCAATTACAAATAATCCTAATGCTTTAAAGATGCTAGAAATTGCTGTTAATGATTTAGATAAAGCAACAATCCTTGGTGAATGTAGAATTGTTGCGCCAATGGGAAGTGATTTAATACCATGCACTAACAGCACAAATCACCCACTAAATAAAGAAAAAGTGTATAAACATAATTCAAATTTATCTTTTAACGATTAACAAAACGGAGGATCCTTAAATGAAAGAAAAATATTTAACATTAGAGCAAAATACATGTGCGGCCAGAATTTTTTTAAATACTTTTGGTTTTATATTGGAAGATGCTCAAGAAATCAACGAATTTTCAAAAATTAAAATATATGATAAATCAATGAATGAAGTTGGACAATTATATTTTGATAATAGAAAAGTAATGATGACAGCAAAAGACAATAATAAATGCCTAATGGCAAGCTATGATATTGCAAAGTTATTTAGATTGATTGATACAGAGTGTGATAATGCCCTATTTGCAAAATGGTCTAGTAAAATTAATTTTCAAATTAAAAATAATAATGACTATAATATAAATGGTGAATTTTTGATTGACAATGTTGCTGATTCTCAATTTGGTATTTCTTGTCAATGTCACCCTTTAATAAATATAAACTTATCTAACAAGGCGGATATAAATTTAAAACTTTTAAGAAACGGCTGTGTTTTTTACTTTGAATTCGATACAGAAAATTACAATGAAACTATAGAATTTAACATAATCTCCGAATATATTCGTCATGTTATAAAAAAAGGAAAACTCAATCAAGAAGGTTACTGTTCCTATAAAAAATATATTGGTATTTTTAATGCTGCTGAAGCAGGAGAAAATAAAGATAAGTTACTTGTTTTTTTAACTGAAGAACAAAATGAAGAAATTTTGAACTACAAAAGTGAGTTAGTTCATAAAGCTGATAGTAATGACTATATGAAAATGAATATTCAAAGAGGCTTATTGATGCAGAAACTAGATAATGATATGCTAGGAAAAATACAATTATTAAGACAGATATTAACAATAGATGGTGTATCTATACTAGATAATTTAATAAGTATTTGTTATGATAATTATACAGATGAAGAATTAGTTGCTTTATTAGGAACTAAAAGACCTGCTGTTGTTTATCAAAATGGCGCAGAAAATTTAACTAATTCCTATTTTGGGATAGGAACAAAAAACAAATTTTTATCATTATAGCAATTAAAAACAAGGATGTTTGTATGACTATAGTACAAACAGAAAGATTTTATGAACAAGATGAAAAAAATACAACATATCACAAAATAAAGAATTGTTAACCTGGTTAACACAAGCGATTACAAACGGATATAATTCTTTTGTTGATACAAAAAATTTACAAGAACTTATAGATAATATCGTCTATTGGTATGAAATAAAATATCCAGAACGTGAAATGGAATTTTATGAATTATTATATAATTTTAAATGGAACGTTTGATGTGGATGACGTCCTCCAATCTTAAAAGAGAAAGGAGGTAGATAAAGATGAAAACTAAGGATTTTACAATAAAAGCTCTAAAACTCATTGCTATCATTTTGTTGCTTTCTGCCTTACCGGTGTTATCAATAAAAAAATAGACACTCTTCAGTATTGATAGAGTGTCAATTATCTTAAACTAGAGACGACATTCACTTGCAAAATTGAATGTTCTTCTTTTTTATTTTATGCAAGTTTTCTTGCTTACAGGCTAGTAATAACATAAATTATTGATATTGTCAAAGTTCTTAATTGGTATTTTTCCATCTCAAAATCGTCTTTATCTCTTTCATAGCCGTGATTTTTACTAAATCTCTGCAACGTCCATATATTTTTCTCGTTCTTTTTATTTTCAGTAAGCGTTTTTATTACTTTTTGTTTTTCCTGTATCCCTTTATCAACATTAGTAAGAGTAATGGATAGTGTTTGAATATTTTTATATTCATCATTTGTTTTATCTACTTTTCTAATACTACCATTTATTATAGTTGGAATAGTATTACAAAAATCACATATAATTTCTAATTTCTTTCTTGATGATTCTTCTATATCAATTTCTTTTTATCATTTTTCGACAATTGATAAGATATGTCCACTATATCCTATTAAATCTTCTCTTTCACAAATAGATAAATGATAATTAACATACATTTTATATTCTTCATCTGACATTTCTTCTATTACATTTCTTATAACTCGTCCAACACCATCTGTTGCCACATAATGTAATTTTTTTAAATTAAATGAATTTATTATTTTTTTAACTTCTTCAAAATATCTCATATTAAATATTAAAGATTCATCATTATTTGGGGTAAAATTTTCAGACACTTGTTTTCCAATTCCTATATTATTATATACATTTTTCGCTTGAAATCCCCATGTTAACATTGTTAAATCAAATAATATAAAAGCAAAATAAATTTTTCCTCCCATTTTTGTAACTCTAATTGCTTCTTCAATTGATTGTATCACTTCTTCTGGTTTAAACAAATGATAAAGAGGTCCTAGTGATAATGTAATATCAAAAGTATTATCCTCATACATTGATAAATCTAGTGCATTTCCTTGTATTGCATTAATATTCAAATCATCTGTAATCTTTGACTGCAATACTTCAACATTAGCTGTAGTTAATTCAAGAGCATCCACTTGATAACCTTTTTTTGCATAATGTAAAGAATATGCCCCAGTTCCAGCACCAATTTCTAAAATTCTATCCCCCGGTTTTAAATATTTATCAATATAATTTGTGGTTGTTATAAACTCAATATAATGCATTTTATCTAATGTTAATCTTTCATCTTCATTATAACTATCACTATAAAAATTATTTAACATATTATCCAAAGTTCTTTTTTCCATCTTTTCATCTCCCTAAAACAGTTTAAAAGCAAATATATAAATTCCTTATTTGGTAACTTTGCAATATTATATTTCTTTCTATAACCATCATCTTTTAATATTCTTTCAACTTTATTTAAAGGTATAGAAGAAATTTATTTGTTATAAAAATATATTATAAGAAAAATCTATATCTTATCTTTTTTCATATTTTATTAATTCTATATTTTCTAAATTACACAATATTAATAAATGTTTTAAATCTGTATAATTTCTAATATTCTCTCTTAAATTTGGATTACTTTCTTTCTATTCTTTAGCAGTCATTCCAAACAAAGCAACATTCTTTTGCATAAATATATTTCTTTTGATTTTCAGTTATTTTGGAAACAATATTTTGTTTTATTGAATCAATATGAATTCTATAATTTGTTTTAGCTAACATTCTATTTGTAGTCAAATCAACTTTATGCTGATAGGATTTGTTTCTTTTTAATCTTTCAAATTCTTGCATATATACCACCGTTATTTCCAACTGAATTTTCAAAGGTCGTGAATTCGTAACCTTTAAAATTTTCATTATTTAATTTTTCCCATAAGCCTAGATAAGCAATAACATCTTTATTTCTCATCCGGATTTGCATATCTTGCTAAATCTGTTAGGAATATAAATTCTTTATTATCTATAGTTATTACTTTAATTTTATTATCATTAACTTCTAATTCTGATTTTATTATTTCTTGTTCCACTAAAACCTTTTGACATAATTTTAAAATTTGTTTTTTCTATAACTATGTTATCATATTTCAAAGTATATTAAAACTCGAACTAATCAAAAAAATCGAAAAGTTCGAGTAACTATCAATCTGGTGCAAGAGCCGTAGTAATCTACAACTTTTACACATACATAACGAATTGATATATAATTATCAATCATCATATTAATTTTAACGTAATTTGAAAAATTAGGATATATCTCTGCCAACAAAAACATTATAAATTTCATTATATCTATAACTTAGTTTTGCGTAATTAGAATCTGGTACTAATATATTAAGTTCTACTAGTTTATCGATTAGAGTTGAAACTGTATTTCTCGATACTCCAGATTCTTCTTCTATTTCTTTTTTTGTAAAAACTATTTGTCTCATTATTGCAGGCATAATTCTATAAACAGCATTACTTTTTAAAATTTCTAATTTTTTCATATCTTTTGTATATATTTGTTTTATTCTATTTATTCTTGCTATGTAATTATTACATTGCTCTATTATACATTGTAAAAAGAATTTGATAAATCCAATCATATTTCCCTTTCTGCTCTCATTTAAGAATTTATGATAACTAGGTTTATATAATTCTATTATTTCTGACAAAAATAAAATTGGTTCTTCTTCTGTTAATAAAGCTAATTGAACAGGAATTAATGCTCTACCTAATCTTCCATTTCCATCTCTATATGCATGTATAGTTTCAAATTGTGAATGAGAAATTGCTAGATTTATAAATATGGGATCAATATATGCATTATTCATATATTCAAATAAATTTTCTAGTAGAATAGGAACATCTTCTGGTACTGGTGGAACAAAAATAGCTTCTTCCATAGTGCATCCTTTAGGTCCTATCCAGTTTTGTATATTTCTAATTTTGCCTGGCTCTTTTTCATTACCTCTAACACTATCAAGTAATATTTTATGAATATTATTTAAAAATTTAATATTTATTTTATTGTTTTCTTTTAAATAATTTTTAGAATATTCAATGACTTTTTTTAAATTTTGTATTTCTAAATTATCATCTGTTTTAGGCATATATTTTAAATAATACATATCATCCTGAGATATTTGTGTTCCTTCAATTTGTGTTGACTTTAAACTTTCACTTAAAATAATAGAGTCTAAAAAAAATCTTGAGTCAAACTGACTGTTTTTTAAATTGGATTTATATTCTCCGTATTTTAAATTAGCTTCTGAAATTAAACTTATTAATTCTTTATCAATCGTATATTGAATTGGTAATTTTTCTACTTCAAATGGTTTCATATTTTTTCACCTCGGTAAAATTTTATCATATTTTACGCCAAAAACAAATAAAAATGCACAACATATTGAAAATATTGTGCATTTTTACGCTTTTTAGACAATTTTTGCACAGTTGTAGTGCATTTTAGTATATAAATTCGAAAAGTTCGAGTAACTATCAATCTGGTGCCTGCGGTCGGACTTGAACCGACACGGTATTGCTACCATTGGATTTTGAGTCCAACGCGTCTACCATTCCACCACGCAGGCATGAAAATATTATAACATAATACTTTCTTATTTGTATATATGTATTTTAATAAAACTACATATTTTTTTTATGTTCAATAACATCCCATTTAACTTCTTTTTTGAACAAAGCTATTAAAGCACATCTAACATAACTAGCCAAAAATATAGGATTAAAAAATAATGCTTTGACCTTTGTTTCTTCATTTAAATTTATTTTATCTTTTTCTATTACTAATAACCTCCACGTAAATAATAACAATATAAAATATATCATAAATATAAGCAATATCATATTAGCGAAATTACTAAGTAACGTTTTTCTGTAGAAAAGTTCAATTAGATCACTTAAGAAAAATAATACTGCACCTATTATCATAATAATATAATGCCATACTCCAATTATTTCTGTTAATTTAGAACCATAATTTTTATCATTAGTATCCATACTATCAATTATTTTACCTATATATTTTTTTCTTGCTTCAAAGTATCCTTTTATCCATCTAACTCTTTGAGTAATACTCTTTTTGTATTCAATAGGCTGTTCATCAAAAAATATAGCTTTTTTATTATAAGTAGTAGTTAAATTATTTAAAATTGCATAAAGAGTTAATTCATAGTCTTCTGTTAAAGAAAAGAATGGATACCCTCCTAAACTCTCAATTATATCCCCTCTTATAAAAAATCCCGTACCAGATATAGTTAAGTTCCTAGTATCTTTTGCTTTCTGTACATTACTAAATTCATTAATCATAGAAAAAGTAAGCGAAGAACAAGCTGCAACTGGTGAATCATTTCCATTTTTACAATTACGATATCCTATACCTATATCATAAGATCTATTAATATCTTTTTCCATCTCCATAACAAAATTATTGTCTAAAACATTATCAGCATCCATTATAAAATATGCATCATAGCTTTTATTTTTAGCCAATATTTCTTTTATTGCATCATCAAGAGCATAACCTTTTCTTTTTTTACTTAGATCATGGCGAAATACAATATTCATTTTATATTTCTTTACAATTTCCACGGTTGGATCTTTTTTGTCCTCCACAATTACATAAACATTTTTAGATGGTATTTTTCTTGTTTGATCTTTAATACTTTTAAGTAATCCTTCTATTACTTTTGATTCATTTCTAGCAGGTATCAAGAATGCATAATTACCATTATTAACTTTTTTAGTTGGAATATTGTTATTCTTCTTTACAAAAAATGCTTTAATGATTAATGTAGAAATTCCTACTATTATCAAATATAAACCAATTACTCTTATTATCATTATTTAAACCTCATATTAGGAAAAGCTTTTGCTAATCTCTCATCATTATAATATTTATCATAAGTCCTACCCACAATAGTATATGACTCAATATTCTGTCTCCTAAGGGTTTGTCTAATAATAGCAGTCCATGAAACAAACATATCAAGACACATAAATACAAGTAAGAACTTAAAACTAATTTCACCTATATTAACAGGTGTTTTTTCTATTAAACTAGATACAAATGGATACACCAATTTTACAAACACAAGACCCATTATTCCCCATATTAACATATAAGGTATTGTTGTTCTTCCATTTATATTTAAAATTTTATGTGAATAATTCCATGACGTTGTATGAGTAACAAGTTCTTGGAGAAAATTAATTATATATTCAAAAGCACCACCAATTAATGCACTATATATAAAAGTTTTAAAATTAGATCTTTTTTTTCTCAATAAAAGGTAACACATTAAAACAGCACCGGCTCCATATATAGGAGAAAATGGTCCATATATTACTCCTCTTCTAGTTTCCCAAAAAATAGATCCATCTCTTCTTAGATGACGACAAAAATTAAGTATTTGTTCATAATAGCATCCAAACAAACTTCCTAATACATAAATTATAAAAAACTTTTTCCCACATAATCCTTCAGCAAAAACTTCATTTTCTTTTTTCATACAACTCACCAATATATTAATATTCAACTAACTGTAAATATATATGTTTAAACTTCTTCTTCGACATACTTAGATTTATATAAATCAACATCTTCTACTACATTTTCAATATGCATATCAAATTTAGGTAAATCATCTTTTGATGAAAGTCCAAAATAATCTAAAAATTCACTTGTAGTTTTATAAAGAATGGGTCTACCAGGAGCTGTACTCCTTCCTACTTCTCTAATTAATCCTTTAGCTGCTAACTTTCTCATTATTTCACGACTACTTACTCCTCTTATCTCATCAACTGTTATTCTAGTAACTGGTTCATTATAAACTATAATTGCTAGTGTCTCTAAAGCTGATTGAGAAAGTGTATTAGTTTCAGGATTTTCTATTAATTTTTGATAATAACTTTTATGTTCTTCTTTAGTCGTTAATTTAAATGTATTACCTAAATAATTAATTCTAATTCCTCTATCACTATTCTCATACTTTTCCTTAAGTGATAAAATAAGCCTTTTCGCACCATCATCATCAAGATTCAATACATCTTTAATTTGATTTATTGTTAAGCCATCATCACCTACTACAAATAACATTCCTTCTAATACTGCTTCATAATTCATTATGCCACCTCACATATAATGTTATCAAAATTATTCTCTTGAATGATATTTATTTCATGTTTCCTTACCATTTCTAATACTGCTAAAAAAGTAACAACTACATATTCCCTATTTAAAACATCAAAAAGTTCAAAAAAATTAAGCTTTTTTCTACTATAAATAATCTTTTTTATATCGGTTCTTCTCTGTTCAACAGTAAGTTCTTTTTTTGTAACTTTAGTTTCCAAAACAACTTTATCTTTTTGCCTTGATAAAAAATGATTTAATGCATCTACTAAATCTTGTACTGTTAAATTACTATTTTGAATTGAAGTCTCTGTTACATACTCACTTATATCTTCAGGCAATTTAGTAAATATCATTTTTCTTTCTTTTTCTAATTCCTTAAAGTCATCTGTAATTTCTTTATATTTTTGATATTCTATCAATCTATTTATTAGTCTTTCCTTTGGATCTTCTTCTTCCTCTTCTTCCTTTGGCTTGGTAGGAAGCAACATTCTAGATTTTATTTCAATAAGTTCACTAGCCATAACTAAATAACTACTTGCTATTGTTAGGTTTATTTCTTGCATCTTATTTATATAATCTAAGTAACTTTTAACAATCTCTTCTACTTTAAAATCAAATACATTCATTTTTGATTCTTTTATTAAGTGAAGAAGTAAATCCATAGGACCTTCAAAATCATTTATTTTTAATGTATAATCCATAATATCACTTCACTTATCTTTATAATTATATCATGTTTAACTTATTTTAGCAAAGAGTCAAAAATATTATAAAAATTGACATTTAATAATTTAAATGTCAATTTTATTTAAAATATTTATTTTTTTATAAGAGTTGCTACTAATTTGTTGCTTGCATCATATATTGTAATTTTTCCTTTACTATATTTATACTCTGCTATTTTTTTATCAAATAAATCATAAATAACAATTTTATCACCATTCATTTGATATTTATCTGTTAAGGATAAATTTAGAGTTTTCTTTTCTGTACAATCATATATGCTTCCATTTAATTTCCAACCAACTGACTTAACACCTACACTATAGTCTCCCTCTAATTCCAATTTTCCATCATAACTTTTTCCATCAGAACAAGTGATTTTACCTTCGTAAGTACCAACCCAGTCACCCGCTGTTGTTTTCTTTAAACTATCCAAAACATCTTTTGTTAGTTCAACTTTAGCTTTATTAAAGTCACTAAAGTCTATAGTTAACGTATATAGTTCTTCATATGGACAATTAACTGTCTTTTTATTATTATCTTGACATCCAGCAATAAATTTAAATACCATACTTGATATATTATTATCTTTAACTGTTATTTGAACATCATTTAATGCATCAGTAATATTATATTGTTCACCTTTTTCTGTTATTTGAATCGCAGAATATGAATGACCTGTTAAAGTATACAAAATATTATGTATAGATTTCAATTCTGATTTTCCTTCAGTTGTAGAATTAGAACTACTCTTTTGAATTTTAAAGATATTATTGTTTTTTTCAAACTTATAATTTTTTAGTTCAGAGAACAAACTATTATAAATTGTTTTATATACTTTTGCTGCCGAAGAAAATGTACTATCTGATAAATAATACCAGATTTCTTCATTATTATATTTTCCAGAAGTAAGTATCTTTCCATCGGATACATACTTAGTACCAAATGAATTAGTATTTTTTTCGTTATTATTTTGAATAATATTTTCTAATACTTTTTCTTTTGATTTGTTTTTTGCTGACTCTTTGTTTACTACTACTTTATATGAATTTAGATTTTTCATATTATCGAGTATTTCATTTAGACCTTGATCTTTATTTTTTGTGCTTAAAGTTGTTGATGAATCTTTCTGTGACAAAATATAACCACTGACACAACATACAACTGCCAAAACTAATAGTACTATTCCTATAATTCTTTTATTGTTACTTTTATTTACTTCCATAAATATTTCTCCTTCTTACTATTCTGTTTTAGCATGTGCTTCAGTTGGTTCATAAACAGTACCTGTAAACCATACTTCACCTGTTGCTTTATCTCTAATCATAAACATATATGGTTTATCAAAAGTAATATTTATTTTTTGAACAGGTACATCAAATAGATATTCAAATCCTTCCAAAGCGTCACCATCACCACCACCTAATATTGAGGCAGCACCAGCCTTAATTCCTTCATTAGAAAATTCGATATTCGCTTTATGAATAGCAGTTTTTATAAATGGATTCCCCTTACTAGTAGTAAGTTCTGATAAATCAGCTTTACCTTCAGTAAAAACATCATTTATTCCAAGAGATTTTAAATCATTTAATAAATTAAGATTATATTCAAAATTAAACACTGGAATAGATCCTGTGATTTCAACTATTTTTCCTTCTTCAAAATTTTCTTTCCTTAAGGTTTTTAATTTTGAAGTTATTTCATTTATACTTTTAGCTGTACTATTTTTAATAAAATCTATCAAATTATCTTTTGTTGGCATAATTCCAACATATTCTAATGTTGTACCATTATATGTTTTTAAATCTTTAGCAAAAGCTTTAACCGAATCATCTGTGTATATTGAAAAATCTGTTGTATATGCTGGATCTGAATAGTAATTAGAATTTAATTCTTTAATAAATTTTTCTAAAAACTCGTCGATTTCTTTTTCTGTAGCTTTTTCATTATTTTCTTTAAGGTATGCTTCATATTCTTTCTTTACTGTTTTTTTGATATTATCTTTACCCAATTTATTTACAATATCATAATTATTTATAACAGCTAAAACATCTAGTGCTGCAGCATCCTTACTATTATTAAATTTTACTTTAGAAGATGGTTCTCCATTTATTGCTTCTATGCTAGCATTATAATTTTCATGAGAGTAACTAATTACACGAGAACTTGAATCACCCATAGCAACATCTGGCTGAATTCTATTTTTCCAATCCATATTAATTGCTAAAGCATTAACAAGGAAAAAATCATTTTTAGAAACGTCTTTATCGTCTATTATATTTTTAACTAATTTAAATGTTTTATTACTAACCCAATCATTTATTGGCTTAGCATTACTAAATGCATCATATATAACTTCTGCATCATATTTAGTTTTTAAGTTACTTACATAACTATCTTTAATATACTCCTTATATGAATTTCTTATAAGCATAGCATTTGCAAAAGACATATTACTACTATTTGTATATTTTCTTGCTTGATACTTACCAATAACATTATCTATTTGTTCCTTCGAAGTACCATTTGTTCCCATACTAAGCATCTGTAATGCATATTTTATAGACAAAGGACTATAAACTTTATTTGCTTCTTTGTTTTCTAACTTTAAAAATTGCAAATCAAAGTCTTCTAAACTATTTCCCGACATTTTGTATGGAGACTCTAATTTTTTTGGTTCATTTTTTAATGTTGTTGGACTCTTATGATTTAGAAAGTACACACCAACTCCACAAGCTACTGCCAAGATAATTAATACTACTGCTAATATTTTTTTACTTTTACTGCTTTTTTTTGATGAATCAATAGATACATCTACACTATTTTGGTTATCTACCATAAACACCTTACCCTTCTTATTATATTACATTATACTTATATCACAATTTATTCTAAAAATAAAGGAAAAAATCTTAATGAAATGGTCACATTTTTTGCATTGAAAGTGTAAAGAAAAAGGACTGTATTAATACAACCCTTTTATTAAAATATTTATTGTTTAGATTTTATAACCCTTCTACACTGTAGAATATCCAATTAGAGTCTTCCTTTTTGAATGTATATTTTTCTTTTTGAGCTGCTACCTCTACATCATTGTAAGTATTATGATATGAAGAAGCATTAAAATAAAATTCTACAGTATCTTTTGAAGGCATTTTTATATCATAAAGTGTAGTATCTCTAAAAATTGTACCATATGAAGTATCTAGAGGATTACCAGTGTAAACATAGATTTTATTTTGCGGTAGATAATCATATTTAAATACTTCGGTTAGTTTTGCAGCTTTACCAAAGTATTTATCTTTTTGTTTTTCTAATTCTTCTTGTGTTATAAATGAGAAACTTTCACATTTGTTATTAACTATATCTGTTATTTCCCCATTTTCTTTTGCAGTAAGAATTCCTTTTTGTACTAATTCATTTTTGATTGAATCAGTGCATTTATCATATTTAGTTAGCAATTTCTCATCAACATATATTGATATAATCTTTGTATATTCGTCTGCTTTTTGTATTTTTTTATTTTTTGGAAAGACGTTATTTTCCAAACAGTTATCACAGTTTGCAAGGGTAGAATCAAGGTTAAATTTTTCTTTTATTTCATTTACTGCTTTTTCTTTTTCTTCAGCTGTTATAGTTGTGTTTTGTGTATTGTTAGTTTTATTATCCTTTAAATTATCTTTATTTGAATATAATATATATCCAATTGATACGATTAACAAAACTCCTAATATTATAGTTACTACTACTAAACTATTATTTTTCTTTTCCATTTTTATATTCTTTCCTTTCTTATTTATATATCTATCATACACCTCTCATCAACGTCTTTTCAAGTTAAAATTCATTGTTAGGGGAAAAGTAAAATCTTTGTGTAAAAAAGTGTAAAAAAGGATTAAATTGACTATCTAAGTTTTGTCAATACTAAATTTATAAAAATATTATACCACGACTAAAATCACGAAAATAGGCAT
>CAKPRZ010000014.1 GCA_934183165.1 uncultured Bacilli bacterium
AAAAGTGATGCTAACGCACCACTTTCGAATTAATATTTTTTCTGATTTTTTGGTATCACATCATTTACAATTATACATTTTGTGAATTATTGATTTTTATAAATTTATTAAAAAAAGCAGATAAAAATATCTACTTCAATTATCTTTTCATTCCAATATGACCATCTTTATCCATATCTAAATGAACTGCACCAAGTTCAACATCGTTTTCTTTTGCTCCACCTGTTAATTTTGTAATAAATTTTCCCATACTTTTTAATGCAACACACATTTTATATGCCTGTGGTGTAAGTAATGATTCTCCACATTTAGGACAAGGATAATTAACAAATTGTTCATATTGCTCAAAAGGAATTTCAGGATTACAATAATCACAATTAGGATTATCACATTTTAGTCCTTGAATATTAAAATCCATTTTCATTATACATAACCTCCTATCATTCAATTATAACACAATTTATTAGATATTTAACAAGTAATTAAGAAAAAATTAAATTTCCATTTCAAAATCGTCTTTATCTCTTTCATAATCGTGATTTTTACTAAATTCATAAATATCTTGTAAATCTTCAAATGTATCTTCTTCAATAATCTTCTTTGAATATAAATCTTTTGCCACGTCCATATATTTTTCTCGTTCTTTTTCTTTTCCAAATAATTTATCTTTGATGAAAGATATTATTTTTAAGAATTTATCTTTCCAAAATGATAATGATTGTCTTAAAGAAAGATTTTCTTCTTTTAAATCTTTAATTTGTTTATCTTTAACTTTATCATTTCTAGTAAATGTATCTACTCTTAATTGTAATGCTTCATTATTTTCAGTAAGAGTTTGTATTTCTTTTTGATTTTCTTGTATTTGGGTATCTACATTATTTAGAGTAACAGATAATGTTTGAATATTTTTATATTCATCATTTGTTTTATCAACTTGATTGATATATTTTTCAATTTTTTCTTTATCTTCTTGTTTTAAAATATAATTATCTTTCTTAATTAGTGTTGGTTTTAAATCATTTATTATTTCTTTAACTTCTTTTGATTTATTATCTAGTTCAAGAGATTTTTTATTTGCTTTTTCTAAATTTTCTTGATTCTTTTCTAGTTGTTCTTTCATTTTCATATAATTATCCATTTCGGTTATATGATAATCTCTATTTCTACCTTTTTGTTTTTTCTTTAAAGAGTTAGTAAGGTTATATTCTTTGTTAAATGATTCGATACATAAAATTCTCATTTTATCTTGTAATTTACGTAGTGATTCTTTTGTAAAAACATCACTTTTGCCAATTTGTTTACTCATACCATTTTTACCACCAACTTTAATTGGTACACCTACGACATGAAGATGTGGACTAGTTTCATCATAATGAATAATCGCACTTGCTATTTTAAAGTTAGGTAATATTGTTTCTAAATCAACAACTTGTTCTTTAAAAACATTTGTCATCTTTTTCTTAAACTTTAAATCTTTTGTATCCCAATATTTTTTATTTCCAAGTTCAATAATAATTTCACAAGCCAAATCGTTTTTAGAGTTATTACTAACGTGAGTAAAGTAATCTTTTATTTTTCTGTTTTCTCTTGTTTGTTTAGAATTATATTCTTCTTTTGCTTCCTCAAATTCTTCAATATATAATTTTTTAACATCATCAACTAAAGAAGAAGTACCTCTAATAATTAAAATGTCTTCTTGTTTATTATCATACTTTCTATAATTATGATTATCTACTTTTGTTAGTCCACTTGCATTTTGTATTGCATTATTACTTTTAGAAGTTGATCCACTTACATTTGATTTTGCACTTGCTTTACTACTATTTTTCTTATTTTTATCACTACCTAAATGAAATGAATATGCTAATTCTATAATAATCACGCTCCTTTATTTTTTATACTTTGGTTAGTAGTTAAAACTTGTTTTTTAAGAGTATATTTTGTTATGACAAAATATTTAACCCCCTAGGTATTTTGACGCAAGCATCAAAATAACCTCGTGGGCTAGGAGTGCCTAGAACCCTTTCCTTTATTTCATATTGTTTTAAAACTTCGTAATAAAACAAAATTACATAAAGCATTGATGAAAATATTTTATATTCATAAAACATTTTCTTTTGTATAAAATGTTTTCGCCACTTACAAAAATACTTCGTATTTTCATAACGTGCCACACATTTTATAATCTTATGAAGAAACTACTTCGTCAGTTTCATCATCATCCTCATACATTTCTTCTAATCCCATTACATTTGCAGGTTTAACTAAAGTAGGGTTTACTTCTCTTGTAAGTATTCCATCAGTTTTATCAGGAATATATTTGAATACTGCTTCTTCATCTTCTAAAAGTGTTCCATCATCTTTTTTAATATATAAAATTCCTAAATCATATTCTTTTAATTTTCTATCTGGATCTGTATTACGATAATCTTCCATTGGAAATACTCTTACTATATCAATATTTCCATAATCAAAATTAAAGTGGAATATTTTATCTTCTACATTATAAGTTGCCTCATAGAAACCTACATCATAGAATTCTCTTAATCTTAAAATGTGTTGCCATACTTCTTCGACATCACGATATTCACTATATCTTAATGTTCCAACCATATTGCCAAATAAAGCATAATCTGTTCTATCAATATAACCTTTATCGTAAAGTTCATTACAAGGATTTGCGATACTTTCTCTAAACTTAACATACTCAACCTCACACTTATTACTACTTGATTCAGTTAATGTAATTTCATCAACATAACTCATTATTAAGTTTGATTTTTCTTCTCTTGTAAAATCTTTCCAACGTTTATTATATTCTTTATACTTTTGTGGGTATTTGATAGAATTGATAAAATCTATATCTCGTTTGATTAAAATATCTTCAGGTGTAAATTTTAAGTCATCACATATTTCAGTTTCAGTTAATTTAGTTTCTAATTCTTCAAGTGTACTTTCAACTTTCTTTCGTTCTAAATCATATTCTTCAAGAGTAAATACTTCATTGATATATGCCTCTCTAATTCTTTTAAATTTATCTTTTTGTTTTTTGATTTCTTCTTCAATATCTTCTTTTGGGTTTTCTATCTTTTCTTTAATCATAGGTAGGAAGAATTGATTAACAACACTATCATAATCTACAATATCATCAATAAACTCACTTATAAAAGTTTCAATAGTGTTTTCTTTAATAGTTAATTTACAATCATTACAATAATAGTAAAAGTAAGAATTGCCATTTTTCTTTGTTGTTGCTTTACCACCTAAAATTCTAGAGCATTTAGGACATTTAAGTTTTTGTAAGAATAAATAGTTAAGAGTTCTTTGATAACTACGAGAATTCTTTTTCTTTTGTACTTGGCATTCTTCCCACATTTCTTTTGAAATAATTGGTTCAACTACATCACTATAATAAGTAGGGTGTTTTGTTCTTTTACCGTGTACGAAATCGCCTTTATATATTTCATTTTCTAATATTCCAACAATAGTAGAATCTCTCCAATTAGTTTTATCTAAAACTTGTTCTTCATTTAAAATATTACTTATCTTTTTATAAGATAAACCATTGTGATACATTTCAAATATTCTTATAACTATATCTTTAGTAGCGATATCAGGTATAAGTTTTTTATCAACTCTTTTATAACCTAAAGGGGCTTGATGTGGTATATGACCAACTTTAATAGCTCCTGCTAAACCTATTTTAGTTCTTTCACTTGTTCTTTCTATTTCTTGTTGTGATACACTTGTTAAAATTCTAGAAATCATTTTACCATTTGCATTAGTAGTATTTATATCATCATTAGCACAATCTAGAAATGCTTCATTTTCTTCAAGAAAAGTTAATATCTTTTCCCAATCTGCAACTGAACGAGTAAGTCTATCTAATTTTAAAACAACTATAGTATTACATTTTTTATCTTTTATATCTTGTAATAATTCATCAAATGCAGGACGTTTATTACCCGTTTTAGCACTTATTCCTGCGTCCTCATATACTTTATATACTTCATAACCTTTAAACTCACACATAGCCCTTAAACGCTTTTCTTGTTCTGGTAAACTAAATCCCTCACGTGCTTGGTCTTCAGTAGATACACGAATATAAAGACCTGCTATTTTTTTAATATTATCATACATATTTATCATCTCCCTTTTTCTAATTTTTCAAAAAAAGAAGTGTCAAAAAAACTATTGTAATTGACACTTCTATTTTCTTTTTATTAAACAAAATTCTTTTTCTAATTTAGAGTCTATATCTCTTTTAATTTCAAAATCTCTGCCACTAGCGATATTTATTGCATTAAATAATTTATCAAAGAAAACACGATTATTGCATAATTCTTCTTCATTATTTGTACTTGCACAATATCCAACAAAAACATCTTGGTTATGGGAACTTATATCAAATAAATCACTACTTATACCTTCGCAGATAATACTACCAAATTCTTCTATAGATGGATAACTATATCCATGTCTTATATAAGGTACTTTTGGAGCATTTTCAATAAAATGCTTATCATTTGCTAATGATTTTGGAACAAATATACCTTGTTCTAAATATCCATAAGCACCATTTAAACCTAAACTATCTAATTCTTCATATACAACTTTTTTAGATAATAAGTATTGATTAAAATCTCTTAAATATTTTGATAATGAATTTGGTGCTGATTGACCTAACTCTAAAATACCTTCATAATTGTTAGGATTAAATTTTCCTTCTTCTAAAAGATATTTTAAAAATAAATAAGATTCCTTTCTAGTATTATTAATTCCCATATAAATCCCCCTTAATTGGCGATTATTATAACAAATATAAGAAAAAGTGTCAAATTTCTCATTTTGTATTATAGATTTTTTATATAGTTTTCAAGTTCATTTATCTTAATTTTTCTACTTAAATTATTGATATAGATTTCATTAGAATAGTTAAATGCAAGAAAGACATTATTATTGATTATTATTTTATGTGGCTCAATATAAGATAAATTAGTCTTATCAACTTTTCTAATACTACCATTTATAATAGTTGGAGTAGTATTACAAAAATCACATATAATTTCTAATCTTTTTCTCAACGATTCTTCTACATCAATTTCTTTTTTGATAATATTTATCATAGATACCAACCTTTCTTACGATTTTTTTCTAAACGAAAAAAATCAATCATTTCGATTGATTTCTATATATCAAAGTTCGAATAGTTCGAACAGATTCGTCAATGGTGCGGGTGACAGGAGTTGAACCTGCAAGCCTTGCGGCGCTAGATCCTAAGTCTAGTGCGTCTGCCAATTCCGCCACACCCGCATAATAATGGTGGACCCTATAGGACTCGAACCTATGACCGTCCGGTTATGAGCCGGATGCTCTAACCAACTGAGCTAAGGGTCCATGACCATTTAATGATAACACATTTTTTTTACCTGTGCAACCTCTAAATTAACTTTTTATTTAATTTTTTTCTTTTGTTTGTTATAATTTATGTGAGGTGGAAATATTTATGCCAAGTAATAATAAAAATAACTATGTTGTTTTAAAGGTTGATGACGATACTATTACCAAAATGTTACAATTTTACAAAGAATATGCTAAAGACAAACAAATACCCTACGTAAGAATGCAAGCTGTAAATGAAGATGTTGTCATAACTATATATGAAAAAAACAAAAAGAAAGAAAACAAAGTAATGTTCCAAGGCATTGGGGCTGATATAGAAGCATCTGTTTGGGCTATGGAAAAAACAGCTATAGAAACATCAAAAAAAGAAAAATCGATAGATTATTCCAAATATTATCATTGCTCCTCTATTGGTTCAGATGAGGTTGGCACAGGTGACTATTTTGGCCCTATTGTAGTTACTAGTTGTTATGTTAATAAAAATGACATACCATTTTTAGAATCTCTAGGAATCAGAGACTCAAAAAAAATAAATGATGAGAAAATACTGAAAGTAGCTCCAGAAATTGCCAAAAAAATCAAATACAAAAGTATTATTTTATCAAACCAAGAATACAATGAAAAATATAACAATGTAGATAATAACATAAATAAAATTAAAGCTATTATGCATAACAAAGTATTATGGAAAATGGTTCATGAAGAAAATCTCCAATATGATTACATAATAGTAGATGAATTTGCACGTGAAGCAAGATATTATGATTATATAAAAGATTCTAATAATCTTCAAAAAGGGATTACATTTATGACTAAAGCTGAAGACAAAAATTTAGCTGTTGCTTGTGCATCTGTAATAAGTAGATATATTTTTATAAAAGAATTCGATAAATTAAGTGATTCATTACACATTCCTCTTCCAAAAGGTGCAGGTCCATCTGTTGATGATATTGGTAAAGAAGTTGTTGAAAAATATGGAAAAGAAAAATTAAAAGAAATAGCTAAATTAAATTTTAAAAATACTCAAAGAATTTTAGGAACTCTTATATTTTAAAAGGGATGGTTACAACCATCCCTTTCTCTATTTATTTTATACAATTATCATAAATAGCATTTTTATTTATTTTTTTGCTTCTTTGCCACTCTCTATAACAATTGATCTTTTTTTTGTATTCAGTATTTTCTAATTCACCTTCATTATATGCAATTCTAAAATCTCTTGTTTTTTCTAATTCACTTTGAATATACTTACTTAAATCATTACTATTATTATGACTAGTAAGCATAATTTGAAATATAAACATAATTAACATTACACCTAATGTAAGAAGACCATACAATAAAGTTGAAATTGCAAAACCTCTATTATTGATTTTCATATCATCACCTATCTTAATTATAGATTAATAAGCAATTATTGACAATCATTTTTTAATATAATTACCTTTTTATCACCATACTTTTTTTCCTTAAAAGTATTAAATAAATAATTATCAATTTGGTAATCCATACTAACTTCACATACAATAATACCCTTATGATTTAAAAGGTCATTATCTGCGATAAACTTAATAATTTTGTTTACAACATCCATTTTATAGGGAGGATCAAGGAAAATAATATCAAATTTAGTACATTCTTTCAGTTTCTTTAACGCAATTTCATAATTGTAGTTATATACAATTGCATTATGAATATCAAAATTATTAATATTTTTTTTAATAGTCTTGATAGCTATATTGTTCAAGTCATTAAAATAAACTTCTTTAGCGCCATTACTAATTGCTTCAATTCCAAGATTACCACTACCCGCAAATAAATCTAAAACAATACTATCACTTATATAATTTTGAATCATAGCAAATACAGATTCTTTTACCCTATCCATAGTTGGTCTTGTTCCATCGATATCAAATCCTTCTATTACTCTTCCTTTCAAAAATCCACTAATTACTTTCATGGGTACACTTCTTTCTATCTATTAATGCTTTCATTTTTTGATTTTCCTCTAGTACTAGGAAATAAAGTTCATTTTCTAATATTTTAAATTCTTTAATCAATTCATTTTCAATTATTTCTTTTTTTATAGATACATATTCATTTGAATAAATATCGTCTTGTATTTCATGAAATCTATTTAATTGCTTTTTTAATTCATCATCTTTATATATTTCTTCTTTTAATTCCATTATTCTTTTTACTTTAAGGTTATTCTTAATAGTAATAATTAAATCATCCAATTTAGTTGCTATTTCATAATTCATAATACGCTTTCACCTTTCTAATAATATTAGTTACTGTATCATATCCCTCATCAAATAAATCAATTCTAAAGTTGTTAATATGTTTTTTTAACATAGGTATTTTATCAAGTAAGTTTATTTCTTTACTATCATAAATGGAATTCAAACAATTTTGATGTAACATTGGATAAATTCTTCCCTTTCCATCTTTAAGAGCATATTTATTAACTTTACATAATCCACATTTCTTATTTCCTTTTAAAATAATCATATTAACAGGACAATATTTGGTAATCATTAATTCTACTCTACCATATATTAATACTTCAGCATTACAAATATTATCATAATTATCTAATATGTGGGATTCTAGTGATAAACATATTCTATTAAGTCCTAAATCTTTTAACAGTTCAAAACTATATTTATTAGCAACATTTAATGTATAATCACAAACCACATTATTATTTTTTGAATAAACTCCAACACTTCCTAATTCACGAGCCATCAAATTTTCTTCACTGTATTTTTTATATTTATCTATAACTCTAGGAAGAACATAATAAATGTTTGAATCTTTATATTTGGTATATAAATTAAAATCAGTTATATAAATATTATCAATTTTATTATCAAGGCAAGCCTTTAATTGTTCTTCATTTCTTACTAAAACATTAATATTACATTTTTCTTTAGGAATTTTTCTAGTTGGTATTTGTGAAATCTTAAAATTCTTTTTAAATGATATGTTTTCCCTCACTTTTATAAGTTCTTGAACAGCTTCTCTTCTAAGAGCATTTATTTCTCCATTAAATAAGAATATATCTTCATCAATATTTATATTAATATTTTTAAGTTCAAATGGTGTTCCACCCATCTTATTTAATTGCTTTTCTATTTGATCTTTTGTAGTCGGTCTATTTTTTGCTTCTTCTACTTTATTTTTCTTTACAGTTACTTTATTTTGGCCATCTAATAATGTAAGTGTTACTTCTTCATTTTTCTTAGCAATAAATAAAGCATCAATATTGATTTTTCTTAAAGTCACATTATTTACTTCATCAATTAATTTTTTGTCTATTGTCTTACACACTTCTCCTAATTTAGTAAGATCTATTTTATTATCTAAAAAAACAATATCGCCTGGTGATGCCTTATTTATTAAAAGACCCCCATTATTATATATTTTATTTGCTATCATGCCTTTGTTTTCATTTACAAATCTAATTCCATCTTCTTGATTTAATCTATCAGTTAATTTTATTTTGATTTTTCCTTTATTAATTTCCAAAACATTACCTATTGCTATTCCTTGGTGATTAGATGTTTTTATATTCATTAAATCGTTACCATATTCACCAAACAAATAACCGTTAGTATATCCTCTATTATATAAGCTTAGCATTGATTTTAACTCCATATTGGTAAGTTTAAATGGTTCGTTATTATAATAACTATCAATTGCTTTTCTATACATTTTCGTTATTAATCCTACATATTGAGGGCTTTTCATTCTACCTTCTATTTTTAAACTGTCAATACCACTTTCAATTAATTTATCTATATTTGATATTGTACATAATTCTTTAGTACTTAAAGCATAATCTCCATTTGCCTTAACTGTCTTATCATTTTCTAAAAGAGTAAAAGGAAGTCTACATGAAGCAACACATTCTCCTCTATTACCACTTCTTTTAGAATTTATATAACTAAATAGACAGCATCCCGAATAACATACACATAAAGCTCCATGAACGAATACTTCTTTTTCGAGTGGAGTACTTATTTTATTTATCTGATCAAGTGACATTTCCCTTGCATAAACAATTCTTTGAACACCGAGTCTAGAAAGTAAATCAGTTCCTTCTTGATTATGATTATGACATTGAGTAGATGCATGAATTTCAAGCCCTGGAAAAAGTATTCTAACTTTCCATATCATTCCTATATCTTGCATAATTACTGCATCAACATTGTTTTCATATAAAAACCTAATATAATCTATAAAATCGTTTATCTCATCATCAAAAATAATAGTATTAACAGTAACATAAATTTTTACACCATACAAGTGACAATATTTTATAGCTTTTACAAGATTTTCCTTAGTAAAATTAGTCGCATAACTTCTAGCTCCATACATAATACCTCCTACATATACTGCATCAGCACCATTATGAATAGCTAAATATAATGACTCCATATCACCAGCTGGAGACAAAAGTTCAACTTTTTTCATTTATATCACATCCAATACTACAACATTATATCATATAAAATACAAATTAAAATTTATTATTTTAGTTTTACATGCAAAGAAAAAAGGCAGTAATTGCCTTTATTTAAGTTTTTTAATTTTAGCTATCTCACTTTGAGCAAGTTGTTCATCACAAGCATCTTTATGAAGAATAACTCTATCATAATTATTTGGAAATTTTGTACATTTATCAAGTCCACCCATTATTGTTACATCAGTTAAATCATTATAAATACATTCTCTAACTGTATTAAAATTTATTCTAGTGTTTTTACTTCCTTCGAAATTACAATTCATTATAATGTAATTACTAAACATACCATTTTCTGTTTCAACAAAAGTAATATCTCCAAAATCAAGATTTTCAAATCTGAAATTATTATTAAAAAGCTTTTGAGGATCCACTATAGCATTATGACTTCCTCTAAATGAACAATCTTTAAAATTAAAAGTAGTAAATGGTTTTGTAAATGTTACATCTTTAAAATCACAATGTTCAAATTCTTTTTTTCCTGATTCATATCTTATTGTTTGTGGGTTTATAGATGCTCCAACACTACCACCAAATTTAGTGTTATTAATAATGACATCGTCAAAATTTCCAACTATTGTAGTATCTTTAAAATTAACTCCTACACAATCTAGTCGTGCTACATCACGAGGATTAATTATAGCATTAGAACTTCCTTCAAAATTACAATTTCTGATATCAACTCCTCTAAAATCACCTTCAAACTTAGCACCTTTATATGATCCCTCTAATAAGATTTTATTATAAACATGTTGAGGATTAATTACTACTCCTTGTGCTCCATTAACATTGAACCCCAATACTCTAGCTTTATAAAAAGATCCCTTTACAGTAACGCCTTTATCCAAAGTAGTATAAGTAAGTCTTTTCTCATATACTGTCTGTGGGTTAATTACTACACCCTTACTATTAGTAAAGTCAAGCCCATCAATTCTTACTTTATCAAATGAAACGCCAGTTAAATCAAGCCTCTTAATAAGTTCAAAATCCATTGCTAAAACCTTACAATCATCATTCTTTTCTTTAAAAATTATTTCTTCTAATAATTGATGATCAACATTTAACTTTATATGATCTTCTCCCTTGTATTTTTTTAATTCTTTTTCTAATAAATATCGCAGTTTTTCTATATTTGCTGTCTCCATAAAAACCTCCATATTTATTTTATCACACAAATATCTTTTAATCATTAATAAAATATTTAATTAAACTAATTTAATACATCTAAAAAGGTTCTTACCAATGACATTTTATCATTAATTCTATTTATTTTATCTCCAACAGTCAATTTATATTCTTTTTTCATTTCTTCGTCCATTTTACTAATACTAGAAGGATTTCTAAATAATTCTTTATACCAATATGAATGATATTTTATATAATTATCCAAATTAGGATTAGTTCTAATTCTAATTAAAATATCTGTTCTCATTAATCTTCAAACTTCTTATATAATGGCCTAGTTTCATATTGGTTAGTATTCAAATTATTCCCACCAAGTTCTTGAACTAATGATATGGTTTTTTGAATGTTATCAATTCCTTTTTGAACTTTTTCTAAATTTATTCCTTTTATAACAGTTACTAACTCCTTAATAGCACTTTCACTAGATACATTATTTGTTTTGGCAGTAGCTATACTGTTATTATTGTTTATATATCCATCCCATACTGAATTTGAAGAACCATACAATTCATACATTTCATAAAATTTTTGCCAGGTCATTGTATTATTATTAACATACTTAACTAAAGAAGGATTATCTTTAACGAAGGTCTTAAAAGTATCTTTTGACATATTTATCACCTATTTAATTGTATGTAATTATAATAAAAATTGTACATATATTATTCTCTTATTAAATCATTTAATTTAACGATTTTATAAGAATGTTGTTTAATATAATTAATTATATACTTTAATTCTCTTAATGTATTTTTACTAGTATTAAGACTAATTATATCTCCGTTAGTTATATTGGTTTTAATATCACTATATGGATAATTATTAGTTATTATACCTGGTATTATAGTATGCATTTTCATATTCATACAATTAGTTAATATATTTTTATTTTCTTTTTCCAAATAACAAAATGATAATTTTTGATTCAATTTCTTTTTATATTTATTAACCTCTTTTTTAGTATAAGTATCTGAATAATACTCTATTTGATGATTTGAATTATTTAATAATTTTATAATATCAAAAGAATTATCAATAATTGCTTTATCTATAAAAAAAGTAGCTTTAATATTTTTAGAATCTAATACATCAACTATTTTCTCTATATTAGTATCATCCATAACTTTAAATACTAAGCTTACTCTATCACTATTTTTATTACCACTTTTTATATATTTGTCATAAATGTTATTTATGGATACTTTTGGTCCATCTCCTTCAAAGACCAATAATAAATCATTAAATTTACCATATTTTTTCATGTTAATATAGCTTTTTTCTACGTCTACCTTCATTCCTTTGATTCCTGGAATTACATCACTATCAGAAAAAACTGCATCTGTTGATTTTTCTTCATAATTTTTCTTTGTTCTAATTATTTCCTTCATAATTGGATCATTATTTCTAATAATATTTACTGCGAAATCTGTATAATAAAAACTGAAACACATTAAAGTTATAACTCCTACAATAGAAAATATTTTTTTCATTTTATCACCTATTTAATTGTATGAAGTATAAATTTAAATTTTCAGTTTTATATATTTTTTTATAAATTAAGTAAAAATAAATCAAATCCATAGTCATTAGCTGAAACACCAGTTTTAATATTAATATCAATACTACCCAGTTGTTTTAAATATTTTTTTAATTCTTCAAAAGAAAATTTATAAGAGTTTTCTATAGCTAATTTAACACGATATGGATGAATACCAAGCATACTAGTAATTGTATCACTACTTTTTTTATCATTAACTAATACTTTCACTGTATATAGTAATCTAAAATGATCAGTAACTGATATAACAATTTTTAGCATTTCTTCACCACGTTCTATTAAATCGTTATATATGTCAAATGCTTTTTTTATGTTTTTATCATTTATTTCATTTATCAAAGAAAAAATATTTTCGTCAAACTCTTTAATTGAAATTGCATTTATATCATCAATCGTTATTATTTTAGTATCCAATTTATACATTTTAAGTTTTTTTAATTCATTAATTATTCTTTCGTTATCATTATTTAAATATTTAATTAGATAATTAATAGTTTTATTATCCATATTATAATCTTCTAAACTATCTTTAATCTTATCGATAATAGATATGTTATTGTTTACAACTATAAATTTAGCTTTGATACTTTTTACTAGTTTTTTTCTCTCATCTATTTTATTAGCTATTAGTATCAATGAATTTAATGGATTTATATTATCTATATATTTAATTAGCTTTTCTTCATCTTTTATAGATTTTTTATCATTTAAAATGGTCTCTGTCGATGATACAACAACTATTTTTTTTTCTACTAAAAAACTATATGTATTTAATTCTTCTATAACTTGGTCAACTGTATTTTCTTGTAAATCAAATCTAATAACACTATCATTAGTCAAGTTATTTTTATTTTTTATTTTTGATATTACATCCTCTAATGTTATTTTATCATTTGTTAAAATTAAATAGTTATCCATCTTATCGCCTCTATATATATTAAACCACATAATGATAACGATTGCCTATAAATAATTATAAAATTTCTCGAATAAATCCATATCAAAAGCTGCATATTCTAAAAACTTGTTATCGTATTTTTTATTTAGTGTATTATAAATAAGAATAAATGTTTCTATATCTATTGTAAATAAATCTAGGTAATCTTCTATAATATCATCAATATAATAACAATCTTCTTTTTCTAAGAAAGATATTATTTTTATCATATTTGTTTTATCTATATTTTTAATTACTGATAAGTTGTATTTGTCTATAATATCATTCATTATTTAATTTTTCCTTTATTTTGACGATATAATGATTTAAGATCTATTCCATATTTTTGTTTAAGGACTGTATTACTTACATTAATAATAGGATTTAATCTACGATTACCATTAGTGTTTTCTATAACAATAGGAATACCATTTTCAGTTAAATATTCAAAAAGTGTTCTTTGAAAGTTAACATTTCTTCTTAAGCACCTGTTTGTTGCATATACTCCTACACCATATTCTTCTAATAAATCTAGTGATGGATCTATGTTCTTTATAGAAACATTAAAAATTCCTGGGGTTAATAAATGAGAATATGCAGGTCTTTGTAGCCTTTTATTATGCAGAATTGCTTTTATATCATTTTTATTACTTTTCCAGATATTTGACGTTAATAAAGGTGCAAACCTTGGGTCATTCCATTCTTCCATATCTAATATATCCTTTATTACAGTAGCGTTACTTTGCCAGATATTTGACGTTAGTAAGTGAGCAAATCTTGGCTCTTTTAATTTGTCTATTTTTAAGGTATCTTCAATATTCTTTACACTTGTTCCCCAGATATTTGATGTTAATAAAGGTGCAAACCTCGGATCATTCCATTCTTCCATTTCTAATATTGTTTTTATATTTTTATATCTACTACTCCAAATATTTGGCGTTAAAAGATGAGCAAATTTCGGGTCATCCCACTGTTTTAGTTTTAAAATTTTTTTAACCTCATTTGCAGTAGTAGCCCAAATATTTGATGTTAATAAAGGTTTAAATCTAGGATCATTCCATTCTTCCAAATGTAATATGTCTCGTACATTTTGAGCAGTACTCTGCCAAATATTTGATGTTAGTAAATGACTGAATTTTGGATCATCCCATTCCTTCATTTTTAAGATTTCATCTACATCAGTTGCATTACTACTCCAAATATTTGATGTTAAAAGTGCTTTGAATCTTGGATTATCCCAACCATTCTCACCTAATATCATTTCAACTTCAGTAGATTGAGCGTTCCATATTGTTGATGTTAAAAGATGCGTAAATTTAGGGTCATTCCATATACTTAATCCCAAAATATTTTTAACATTTTCAGCAGAACTATTCCAAATTGTGGCTGTTAAAAGATGAGCAAATTTTGGATCATCCCACTCTTTCATCTTCAATATTGCTTTTACATCATTTAATGAGCTATTCCAAATATTAGAGGTTAATAAAGGTGCAAATTTTGGGTCATCCCACTCTTTCATGCCCAATATTTCAACAACATCATTATAACTACTATTCCAAATGTTAGATGTTAAAAGATGAGCGTATCTTGGGTCATCCCACTCTTTCATTTTTATGATTTTTTTTACATCAGATGGAGTACTCTGCCAAATATTTGATGTTAAAAGATGAGCATATCTTGGATTATCCCATTCTTTCATTTCCAATATAGCAACTACATCTGTTATATTACTATTCCAAATTGTCGATGTTAAAAGATGAGCGTATCTTTTATCTTTCCAATAAGGTAGATTTATCATGCCTTTTATCGTATCAATACCTTTTGTATATGCATGGCAGCTGATAAGTTCTGGATAGTCTTTTAAAATTTCATTTATAATTTGTTTCTTTGTCATACAACCCCACTCCCTGAGCACGTATTATATCACAAAAAAGAGATAAAATCAATTATTTATCTCTTAGAGTAGCGTTAAGGTTATCTTCAACACTATTAATTATTTTATTAAATACTTGCATTACTTCTTCTTCTGTTAGTGTTCTATTTTTATCTTCGAATTTTAATGAATAAGCAATTGACTTCTTTCCGTTTTCAACGTTTTCTCCAACATATACATCAAAAACATCAATGCTTGTCAATAACCTTCCTCCAGCTTTTTTGATTACTGCTTCAACAGTCTTTGAAGAAGTATCTTTGTCAACTATAAAAGCTAAGTCTTTTACTATAGCAGGATATTTTGATATCTCTTTATATTTAATTGGTTTAACTTTTTTAGAAGTCAATTTATTAAGACTCATTTCACATACAAATATATTGTTTTTCTTAGATATACTTGGATGTACTTTTCCCAAATATCCTATTTCTTCTCTATCAACTAAAATAACTGCTGATATACCTGGATGAATTCCATCTATTTTCTTTTCTACAAAGTCATATCTATTTTTTAAGCCTAAGTAATCTAAAATATTTTCAACGATTCCTTTTAATACATAAAAATCATCATTCACACTTACTTGATTCCAACCGTTATCTATTATTTTTCCTGTCATAGCTATAGCTATCTTAGTTTCTTCTACATCTCTATTATAATATACATTTGCAATCTCATATATATTTACATCTTTAACTCCTCTAGAATGATTATACTCGATTGTTTTAAGAAGTGATGGAATTATAGTTTGCCTTATGTTCTTCTTATCATTACTCATTGGTCTTAGTAAAGAAATAGTTTCTTGGTTGCCATAAGTAAACATCGCTGAATCTTCATCACTAACTAATGTATAAGTTTTAACTTCATCAAGTCCTAAAGCTCTTAGCCTCTTAGAAATTAATTTTCTATATTTAACATTTCCTATATAATTACCACTTTTAGTTTTTCCAATTGGAAGTCTAGCTTCAATATTATCATATCCATACAATCTTCCTATTTCTTCTGTTAAATCTTGCTTGTGAGCTTCAACATCTAAACGACGATTTGGTATTTCTACCACATATGAATTATTAACATATTCATAATTAAATCCTAAGTTGTTTAGGGATTTCTTTATATCATCATCGCTCATTTCGATTCCTAAGAATTTTTTTATATCTTCTCTTGTAACCGATGCTTTTTTCTCTTCTTTTTCTACTTTATCAATAGTAACAGTTCCTTCTAAAACCTCACCGCCTGCATATTTTTCAAGCAAATGACAAGCTCTTTCTATTGCTAAAGATGTATATTCATAGTTTAATCCTCTTTCATATCTTAATGAGGCTTCACTTCTTAAATCTAATCTTAATGAAGTATAACGTACATTTAAAGGATCAAATATAGCGGATTCGATGACAATATCTTTAGTATCATTATCAACCTCAGTATTAACTCCACCCATAACGCCCGCTATACAAACAGGTTTTTCTCCATCTGTTATTAGAATATCTTCTGGTGTTAATTTTCTTTCCTTTTTATCTAGTGTTATTATCCCTTCATCCTGTTTAGCCATACGAACAACTATTTTATCTCCTAGTTTATTTTTATCAAAGAAATGAAGAGGTTGTCCATATTCAAGCATAACGTAATTAGAAATATCTACTACATTGTTAATTGGTCTCATTCCTGCTGCTATAAGTCTGTTTTTTATAAATTCAGGGGAGTCTCCTATTTTAACATTTTTAACAACTTTAGCATTGTACATGCTACATTTATCTGTATCAATAGAAATATCAATCATGCCTTTTACTGATTCGTTAATTGGACTAGTTGAAACATCTGGCATTTTAACTTTTCTACCTAAAACAGCACCAACTTCATAAGCAAAGCCTATATGATTAGTACAATCTATATTACGATTAGGATTCAAGTCTAAATTATATACAGTGTCACTAATACCCATATAATCAAAAGGATCCATTCCAACTGGAGCGTCATCATCAAGTTCATATATTCCTTTTTTATGGTTTTCTTCTGTTGCTTCTTCTAAGCCTAGCTCTGATAAAGCACATATCATTCCGTTGGATTCAACCCCTCTAATTTTACTAGGCTTTATTTCAAAATCACCTGGCAATACAGCACCTGGAAGTGAAACAATGACTTTTATTCCCGCTCTTACATTATGAGCACCACATACGATTTGTTCTACTTTGTTTCCAACATCTACCTTACATACGTGTAGGTGATCACTATCAGGATGATTAACACATTCTAAAACGTGACCAATTACTAAGTGGTCAATCTTGTTAGTAATTACTCCTTCAACATTAACGCCTGCTTTAGTAATTTTATTAGCTAAATCTTTTAAATCAACTCCATTTAAGTCAATATAGTCTTTAACCCAATTCATTGATATCATGTTAATCACTCTCCTTTCTATCAAAAGTTGAATTAATTCTTAAATCATTTGTATAAAAAGTTCTTATATCAGTTATTCCATATTTAAGCATAGAAATTCTCTCTACTCCAAATCCAAAAGCAAAGCCACTGTATTTATTAGAGTCATAACCACAATTATCCAAAACGTGATAATGTACAACTCCAGCTCCACCGATTGTTATCCAACCGGTATTTTTACAGATATGGCAACCACTTCCACCACAATTAAAACAAGATATATCCATTTCTACTGATGGTTCAGTAAATGGATAAAAGCTTGGTCTAAACCTTGTTTTAGAATTTTCACCAAACATTCTTTTAGCAATAACATCGAAGGTTCCTTTTAAATCGGCTAAAGAAATATCTTTATCAACTAATAGTCCTTCCATCTGCATAAATTGATGTGAATGAGTTGCATCGTCATCATCTCTTCTATAAGTCTTTCCTGGACAAATAATTCTAATTGGTGTCTTTTCTTTGTTATTTAACATTGTTCTAATTTGAACTGGTGAAGTTTGACTCCTAAGTAATAATTTATCACCTTCTATGTAGAATGTGTCTTGAGCATCTCTTGCTGGATGACCTTTTGGTAAATTTAATAGTTCAAAGTTATATAAATCTTGTTCTACTTCAGGTCCTTCAACAACATCATATCCCATTGACATCAACAATTCCTCTAATTCTTCTATTACTTTCTCTAAAATATTAGGAGCACCAACTTTAATTTTTGTAGCAGGAAGTGAAATATCAATTTTTTCACTTGCTAATTTCTTATTAATAACTTCTTGTTCAAGTTTTTCTTCTAAAGCAGTTAATTTAAGACTTACTTCTTTTTTTAATTCATTAGCTATTTTCCCAATTGCTTTTTTATCTTCTATTGATAACTCTTTCATATTAGAAGTTAACTCTGTTATTAAACCTTTTTTACCTAAATATTTAACTTTAGTATCATTCAATTTACTAATACTATCAATATTTTGCAAATCTTCTTCTAAATTTTTCTTAATTAATGTTATCTTCTCATCCATATACTTTCCTCCTAAATAAAAAGCATTCTATACTCTAAGGACGAATTAACCGTGGTACCACCTTAGTTTATAGAATGCTCTATACACTTATTTCTCTTAACGCGAGTGACGTTTATTATTAATAAAAACTATAGGGTGAATTCATAGGTATTTATTTGTTACATTTCACCTTCCGTAACTCTCTTTTAAATAAATATTATCTATTACTATTTCCTAATCTTCGTCTTTCAAACAACATGATTATAACATAATTTAATCTTTATGTAAAATTATTTAAGTATTTAAATACATCTTTTATAACTGTTTTTGCTCTACTGGCTAAAAAATCATAATTAAATTTTATAATTTTATCATTAATTTTAAAAAATACCTTTGTATAATTATTATCTACATTCATCCATATACCAAGTATATTTTTATTGGTATTTTTTATTTCATTGACAAAATCATTCATTCTTTTTTGATCTATATTTCTTACTTTAACAACACAACTTGAAAATTCAACATTATTATATTTATAATTTTTTTCTCCAATACTTAAAATATATTTCATACCTTTTTCAAAGTCAGGATTTATAAAATATTTGTCGAAGTACAATTGAACATTTTCCTTAAAGCCTAACGAATCAATTAAAGCTTGTTCTTCTTTTTTATAACGAGAATTTTTATAAAACATAGTATCATTTAATGTAGCCAAAAATATAGCATATTTATCAGCTTTAGTAAATTCATAATTATCTTTAAAATAATCATATATATAAAGACTATTGCAACTATAATTATTTAATATAATGTTATTTAATTGTTTTGAATCCTCATGATGATCCATTCCACCAACGATATTAGCATCGTACCCTACCGATTGTATAGGGTCATTATGATCTACAATAAAATAGTTATATTTTAGAATGTCTCTCTTTTTTATAACAACCGGAGTATAATCACTAATACAATCATTCAACATATTTAGATTATAATTATCAATATCATAATTACTATCAATTATTGAATAATATGCTTTTATTCCTAAATTGTTAAATATCTTTGACATCAAAATGCTTGATACTATTGTATCTAAATCTGGATTACTGTGCCCAATTACATAGATTGGTTCTTTTTCTTTTAATTCTTTATAATTCATATTACACTGTTAATAGTTCTTCTTCTTTTGATTTTAAAATTGCATCGATTTTCTTGTTGTATTCATTTACTAAATTTTGTACTTCATTTGTTTGATGCTTTTCTACATCCTCAGGAAGTTCAAGGCGTTCTATGTCCTCTATTGCTTCTCTTCTAATATTTCTAATTGCTACATGTCCTTCCTCTGCCATTGCTTTTACTTGTTTAGTTAATTCCAATCTTCTATCTTCTGTTAAAACAGGAATTACAATTCTTATTGTTTCGCCATCATTATTTGGAGTATATCCTAAGTTTGATTCAAAAATTGCCTTTTCAATAGCTGACAAGCAACTTCTATCAAAAGGTTTAATTTGTAATTGTCTTGCTTCTGGCACTGAAATTGTTGCCAATTGTTTTAAAGGTGTATCAACACCATAATAAGAAACTACTACTCCATCTAAACTACTTGGATTAGCGCGTCCTGCTCTTACTGTTGTAAACTTCTTTTCAACTGAAAGAACAGCTTTATTCATTTTATCTTCTGTAATTTTTAATATATCATTATCCATCAATCAATCTCTCCTTATCTATATTTTACTATATTTTCTAAAAAAGTAAATAATAAAAAGAAAAGGCATACCACCTATTCTCTATTATATAATTTTTAGATATTAATTCATTGCCTCATAATTTTTATTCTGTAATGAAAGAATTGCATTTTTTAATTTTTCTAATGCTTGATTAGTATCTTGATTTTTATCTACAATTATTGGCGTTCCAAATCTAACTATTAAATTTTTACTTCTAAACTTAAAATCTCCATTAACCGCAAATGGTATAATTGGACAACCTGCTTCTTTAGCCATTCTTATTGCGCCTTTTTTAAATGGTAATAATGCTTTTTTTGTCTTATTTCTAGTTCCTTCTGGAAACATACCAATGATACCACCATCATTTAAATATGACAATGCTACTTTTTTAGATGAACCATCATGTTTATTTCTATCAACACTAATACAACCAGTTAATTTAAAAAACCATTTAAAATGCCCATCAAAATATTCTTTTTTACTCATCCAATGTATTGTTTTATTAACCGCTATTACAACAGGAAACTGATCCATAAAATGCCTATGATTACCACATAATATAAAAGGACCTTTTTTTGGAATGTTTTTTCTATCAACAATTTTAGGATTATAATAAAGTTTAAAAATTGGAGTTCCTAAAACTCTAAATACTTGATAAAACGGATTATCTAACCTCATCCTCTAACTCCTTATAATTAATTTTTCCAAACAATGTTTTAGGTAAACTTTCACGATATTCATATTCTTTTGGCCATGAAAATTTAGATAAATTTTGTTCGCATAATTCTTTTATTTCTTTTTTAATCTTAATTGTTGGCTTTTCATCTGGTTTTAATACAATGAATGCTTTTGCAACTTTAACCTTATATGGATGTGGTATTCCAACAACAGAGCATTTTAACACTTTTGGATGTCTTTCTATTACTTCTTCTATTTGAGCCGGATAAACATTATAACCACTAGAGATAATCATTCTTTTTAAACGCTGAGTAAAATAAATAAATCCATCTGGAGCAATATAACCCATATCACCTGTATGTAACCAAACTTTACCATCATCATGAATTTGTAAAACCATATTAGTTTCCTTTTCATTATCAAGGTAACCAATCATAACTGTTGGTCCATTAACACAGATTTCTCCCTCTTCACCAAAAGGAAGCACTTCTTGTGTTTGAGGAACACATATGCAATAATTATTACCTGTCATTGGTACGCCAACACTTCCTGGCTTATTTACTCCATCTATTGTAAAGCAAGTAGCTGCCACTGACTCAGTCATACCATAACCTTTTCCAATTGATATTTGAGCACCATGCTGTCTTAAAAATGTATTAACTTTTTGCTCTAATGATTCAGTTAAATAGTCTCCACCACTAATAACATATTTAATAAAGCTAAGATCTGCATTTTTAAAGTCATCATTAGAAATCATAGCTTCCCAAAGAGTTGGGACTCCAGCCAAAACATTAGGTTTATCTTTAATCATAATATTATAAAATCTTTTATTATCAAACTCTGGCATTAATATTACTTCTGCTTTTAAGGAAAGTGGTGTATGAACACAAACTCCTAAACCAAATCCATGAAATACAGGTAATATAGTAAGCATCTTATCACCTGCTTTTATTTTTTTTACATTAAATTTGCATTGTTGTGCCTCAGCATTAAAATTATAATTTGATAAAAGAATACCTTTTGGTACACCAGTTGTTCCACCACTATGAAGAATTAAAGCAACATCTTCACTCTTCATATTATGGACAATACTTTTATTATAATTAATGCTTCTTAGTGCAAATTCACTCCATCTTATGTAACTACGATCACTTAATTTTGGTTTTTTTATTTTATATCCCTTAGTAATCTGATATCCTAATCTAAGTAATTTAGGCATAGAATCTTTAGCTGATACAACAACAATTTTATGGACTAAGGTACTATCAATTATATCTTTTACTTTCGTATAAGCCATATCAATCATGATTAATACCCTTGACTTTGACTCATTTAAATATCGTTTAATTTCTTCTGGCGCTGACAATGGATGAACCATATTAGCAACTGCTCCAATATTATTAGTAGCGTAAAAACTAATTACTGATTCTGGAGTATTTGGCATACATATAGTAACAACATCACCCGGTCTTACTCCTAATGATAATAATGATCTGCTTATTTGTTCAACTTTATTAAAAAATTGACCATAAGTAATCTTCTTACCAAAGTAATTAAGAGCTGTATAATTGTAATATTCCTTTCCTACACAAGACTTTAAAAAATTATAAATTGTTTCATCCGTAATCTTTAATTTTTTTTCTTCTTTTGTGTAATATTGTACCCAAGGTGTTTTACTATTTTGTTTTTTTAGTAACTTATCAAATAAAGCCATTTTACACTTCTCCATTCTTTATGAGCATCTTTTTCATTAACTCTCGTAATCTATCATTTTCTATATCTAAGTTCTTTGTTTTTACAACAAATTGCTTCCCTATTATTATTTTTAATTTATTCCTTTTATATTTCCCTATTATAACAACAGGAATAATTGGTGTATTAGTGTCACTTGCAAATTTAACTGCACCTATTTTAAAAGGTGCTACTACATCATTAGTTTTATTAAAAGTACCTTCAGGAAAAAGTCCAAGCACTAAGTTTTTTTTCAAAACTTCCTTGCTGTTTTTTATAACACTTTTATCTTTAACTGTTCTGTTAACTGAAATAGCACCTACACCATTTAATATTATTTTTAAAGGCCCTTTAAATAATGTATTTTTAGCTAAAAAGTGAACTTGTCTTTTAGTAGTTAATCCCATACTAATAAAATCTAAGTTGGAAAAGTGATTAGCGACTATTATTACTGGTCCACTATCAGGGATATTATCCATTCCTTCTATTTTAGGATTGTATCTAATTTTAAACCAACTAGAAAATAAAAATCTTATTATTTTATATAATAAAGTATCCTTCATTTATCCTCCATATAATATCTATTATAATATCTTTTTTTAAATATGTTAAGATTAAGTGCATTTTATTTTTTAAAAGTTATTATTTTATATTCAAATCAGGTTTAAAAAATGATACAATTTAATCGGTGATAATATGAGAATAGATAAAATTAATTACTACTTAGATATCGCAGAAAGCGTTACTGAACGAGGAACTTGCCTAAGAAGAAACTTTGGTGCTGTTATAGTTAAAAATGATGAAATCATTTCTACTGGTTATGTTGGAGCTCCAAGAGGCAGAAAAAACTGTTGTGATTTAGGTCACTGTAAAAGAGAAACTCTTCATATTCCACGTGGAGAAAGATATGAACTATGTCGTAGTGTTCATGCTGAACAAAATGCTATTATAAGTGCATCACGTAATAATATGATTGATGCTACCCTATATTTAGTTGGAATTAATCATAATGATGGTAGCTATGTTGAAGGTGCTAATCCTTGTGCATTATGTAAACGTATGATTATAAATGCTGGTATCAAAAAGGTAATAATTCGCGATAGTAAAACAAAATATAGAGAGATTGATACTTCTACTTATATTGAAAATGATGAAAGTCTTCAAGAAGTAACTGGATATTAAATAAAGTACTTAAAAAGTTAATAACAAACAAAAAACTTCAGATTTAATTCTGAAGCTTTTTAATTTTCATTATTAACAGTTAATGTTTGATATTCATTAAGTAAAGTTTGATATTTCTCACCTATTTTAGTGGTATCAGCTTTTTCTAAAGAATACCAACCTTTTCTAAACATTAATTCATACACTTTTCTTTGCATTATAGCGATAGAATTAAAATTATTGAATATCTTTTCATATAATTGCTCATTACTAGATTCAGTTAAAGCAACAACATAATTTTTCTCCATATTTTTTAAAATGGTAAGTATTAATGCTATATAATCTTTATCATTAAGATTAAGTCCAGTAGGTGTTTCTGTTTTAATATTTTGAATCTTATTATTCATTGCTACCTCCTCTATTTAAAATAGATAATGCATCATTTAGATTACTATTAAATAAGTCATAAGCATCCTTTAATGTTGTCTTAATATCAATATCTTGAACATTTTCAATACAATCATTAGCTAATTTTAAAGCTTCATAATTCCAATCAAACATATCAGATAAGTAATCCAAATCTTTTCCTGTTATAATATCAGGAACTTGTTCAAATTCAGGTTTCATATAATCTCCTTTCACTTTTATAGTGAACAATTTTATCGATATTTAAACAAAAAAAGGAAAAAATTTTAATAATTTTTCCTTTTAACAAAACAAATCTTCATTAACTTGGATCATATACTACTGTTGCATTTCCGTTCCAGCCATATCCTAATGTCATACCATCGCTATTTGCTCTTTTTATTGTTATAGTTTTTAAATTATTATCATTACTATCAAAAGCTCCTCCTTCTATAGTTGTTATACTTGATGGAAGCGTTATACTAGTCAAATTACAAAAAGCAAAAGCATATCTGCCTATTCTTTGTAATCCATTATTTAATCGTATATCAGCTAGTTCTGTACCATTAAAAGTATCACCATCTATTTCTCTAATATTGACGGCGTTTGTTAAATCGATTTTTTGAAATTCAGACTTGATTCTATCATAAGTACCATTTATATAATCAAAGTAATAAGTATGATATTCATATTCAGAATCATATTCATCAGTTGTTTTATCAAAATCAATTTGAGTGGTATCATAAATCTCTAAATTATCTAAAGTATCACCACTACCTGATCCACTTCCAGAATCACTGCTATCTGTATTAATTTCTTTTAAAAGCATCTCTTTAATCTCTTTAAAATGGGCATTATCAGTTATAACATAGTACTCTTTATCATCCGGATCCCAAACTTGCAATACATTGTATTTAGTAAAAGAAAGACGTGAAATTTTTTTGATTGGTTTTCCTTCTTCGTTATTTGCTGGAACAAGTAAATAACCATCATTGTCATACTCTAATTTATCAGGATTAAAGCCAATTAATAATCCTTCATCTGTAACTGTATAATTTGGCGTTTCTGCTGGTGTTGTTCCTCCTCCAGTTCCACTAGTATCAACGTCAGCTGAATCTAATTGTACATAATTTAATTTTAATCCAAAGGTGAATTCTTCATCTACTGATGGTAATGTTGTTGCTTTTTCATTAAATCTTAATGTCATTTGGAATGTTGTTGTTTCTCCTGCTTTTAACACACTTCCCTTGACTAAATTCTTTGTCTCCATCAAGAACATTTTTTCTTCTGTTCCATCTATTACATTACTTGGTGGTGTCATTGTTATTTCTTCTAGTTTGGCATCTATTGTTCCTGCATTCTCTACTGTTATATCATATGTTATATAGTCACTTGGCTTTTTGAAGCTTACATTTAATGATATATCTGTTGTTTTATTATCTCTTATTTCAGTTCCATTCATATCAGCATCTGATCTTTCTTCCACTGTTGCACTACTTATATATATTTTCCAACTTCCTGTTACTTTAGCTGTTGTTCCTATATTTAATACTTGTGATAATGTTGCATATCCTATTCCCATAAATACTAACATACAACACAATATTCCTATTACTATTTTCTTTTTATTTCTTTTCTGCA
>CAKPRZ010000015.1 GCA_934183165.1 uncultured Bacilli bacterium
TTCTGTTCAATTAATATTTTATCGGATTTTTTGCTTTTTTTGTACTTACATGGTGTCACATCAATTGTAACTCTACATTTATAAAAATCAATAATTCACAAAAAGTATTCCAAAACCATCTAAAATGTATTATAATATTTATATAGATTGATTCTTATATCAATCGTCTTTGTGAGAAAGTTGTAGATAACTACGACACTCGCACCAAATTGATAAGAAACTCGGAATTTTCGAGTAAAAAATAAAACGACTTGCTAAAAAGTCGTTTTTACGTTATTATGTATGCAGATGAAAAAATCTTCATAAAATATTAAAGAACACTTAATATCGCATGTTGAGTGTTGCCGTTTTGATTGGTTCCACCTAAATCATTGCTGAGTTAGGTGGATTTTTTAATAAAAAATCATAAAAAAACCGATGATTATGATATAGAAATATGATATAATCGAACTGTGGATAAAAGAAATAAAAAGGGAAAATATCAATTAGGAGGAAATATGGAACAATCAAAAATTAAAGTTGGTATTTTGCCTAACCAATTTTTAAAATCAGATGGAACTTTTGATAAAGAAGAGGCAATTAAATTATCTGGAAAAATAGCAGGTGTGTGTTATGACAAAGAGGGATTTTCACATCTTGAAAATGAGCCAGAAGAAAAGACGATGCGTAGAGTGGGAATGACATTAAATAATGGCCATCATAGTGTTTATGATCATATTTTAATAAATTTTAACCTACAGAACTTACCAAAAATTTTAGCAATGGTACTTAATAACGAACATCAATACACTACAAGTGAAAAATCAGCAAGATATACTCCAGTTGTAAGACAAGCTGGATCTATTATAACTGAGGATGAAGAGAAATTATATAATAAATGGATTGATATATTTAAAACAAAAATAAAGTCACAATATGGAAGCATTTACAATGATTCTAAAATACAAAAATTAGCGCAAGAAAACGCTAGATATTTAGTAACTGTGTTTATGCCAACACAAATGATTTATTCAACATCTTTAAGACAAATTAATTATATTGCTTCTTGGATGCAAGATTATATTAAAAATGCTGATATGAATAATGCTTTTGAAAGAAAATTGTCATCTTCTATGCAAGAGTTATTAGAAGGCCTTGATGATGTAAATGTTTTAGAAGAAGGATTGTTAAGAAATGAAAAATATAGAAGTTTATCTATATTTGGCAAGGCTTTAGACAAAAAAGAAGAACATTTTGGAGATGTGTATTCTTGCATTTATAAAGGCTCTTTTGCTCAACTTGCTCAGGCTCATAGACATAGAACACTTGATTATCAAATGGAAATGTTGGAAGATAAAGAATATTTTGTACCACCAATTATTGCTGATGATCAAACATTAGTTGATGAGTGGCTTGGAGATATGCAAATTGTTAGAGGCGTTAATCCGCAAGGTGAGCTTGTAAAAATTAGTGAAGTAGGAAAATATGAGGATTTTATTTTAAAATGTAAAGAGAGATTATGTTCCGCTGCACAACTTGAAATAATGTTACAAACTAGAGAAACTTTATTAAAGTATAAAAAAGCATTAGAAGAATCAGGTAGTCCACTTGCTAAAGATATTGAAAAATATTCACATGGTGCAAGATGTACTTTCCCAGATTTTAATTGCTCATCTGATTGCAAATTTAGTGAAGGGAAAACATTGGTTAGAAAAATTTAATTATGGAAAAAGGAAAGTTAATTGTTGTTGAGGGTGCTTGTGATGGAATCGGTAAAACAACGCAATATGAAATGCTACGTAATCATTTTTTAAATGATGGAGTGGAAATCGCTAGCCATCACTTCCCATCTTATGGAACATACCAAGGCGTACCGGTAGAGAAATATTTAAAAGGAGAATTTGGACAGCCTAGTGAATTATCTCCATATTTCATAAATAGCTTATATGCAACAGATAGAGGAGTTACTTGGTATTCAGATTTAAAACAATTATATGAACAAGGAAAAGTTATTTTACTTGATAGATATACTACTTCTAGTTTAATTTATCAATCAGCACTTATTGAAGATATAGAACAAAAGAAAAAATTCATAGATTATGTTATTGATTTTGAATATCACAAAATTGGAATCAAAGAACCTGACAACGTTATTTTCTTACATGCACCATTTGATTTGGTTACAGAAATGAGAAACGCTAGGAAACAAAATGATGGTATAGCTAATGATATACATGAAAGAGATTTAGATTTTATGAGAAAAGTTTATGAAAGTGCTATGTTTATAGTAGATTATCTTTCTTGGGATAAAATTCAATGCAATAATGGTAATAAAATGAGAGAAATAAATGATATTCACGAGGAAATTTATAGCTTAGTAAAAAGAAAAAAATAATTAAGAAAGTAGTAATTTAGATTACTATTTTTTTAATAAACTTGTAAAAGAAGCCTCTACTAAATCTATAATTTTATAACAAAAAAGTATAGATTTGCTAGACAACTACAAGTTAACCATATATAATAAAGTAAGGTGGTAATATGAGTAAAACAATAATAGATATGTTAGAAAGAACAGCTACTAAGTTTCCAAATAAAACAGCTTTTATATTGGGAAAAGATAAAATAACTTATAGTGAATTTGTAGAAGAAAGCAAGAAATTGGGAACTTATTTAGCCAAAACTGAAAAATTTAAAAAGCCAGTTGCAATCTTACTTGATAAAAATATTAACTGTTTAATATCAATGATAGGTACTATATATAGTGGTAATTATTATATTGTTCTTGATTCTAAATCTCCTGTAGATAGATTACAACAAATAATAGATACACTTGATAATCCTATTATAATTACAGATGAAGTAAATAGAAAAGCAACGGAAAATCTTAAAAACTACGATAATATATATTTAGTTAGTGAAATGCGTGAGTGTGATATTGATAATGATATATTAACTAATATCAGAAAAATGGTTATTGATACGGATATAATGTATATCTTGTTTACATCAGGATCTACTGGAGTACCAAAAGGGACAGTATTACAACATAAAGCAGTTCTTAGCTATTTAGATTGGTTTGTTAACTGTTTTGAGATAAATGATAATACTGTATTTGGTAGTCAAACTCCATTTTATTTCAGTATGTCTGTTAGTGATGTTTATTCAACTATGGTAACAGGGGCTACACTTTGTATTATTCCAAAAATGTATTTTTCCTTTCCAGTTAAACTTTTATCTTATTTAAAAGAAGAGAAAATCAATACAATTTATTGGGTTCCATCAGCATTATGTATTATAGCCAATTTAGGGGCACTAAAAAATAATGATTTGACAGACCTTAAGAAAATACTTTTTGCTGGAGAGGTAATGCCTACTAAACAACTTAATATGTGGCTTAATAATGTTGATGCGATGTATGCTAACCTTTATGGTCCAACAGAAACAGTTGATATTTGTACATACTATAAAATCGATAGAAAATTAAAGGATGATGAATCAATCCCAATTGGTTATGGTTGTGATAATTGTGACATTATAATTTTAACAGAAGATAATAAAAAAGCTAAAGTAGGTGAGGTAGGGGAGCTTTGTGTACGTGGTAGTTTCTTGGCAGCTGGATATTATAAAAATCCTGAAAAAACAAATCAGGTTTTCGTTCAAAATCCTCTCAATTTATCTTATCCTGAAAAAATTTATAAAACAGGAGATTTAGTTAAAATAAATGACTTAGGAGAAATTATTTATTTATCTAGAAAAGATTATCAAATAAAACATATGGGATATAGAATCGAACTTGGAGAAATTGAAACAAAAATATCATCAATTGATAAAATCAATACATGTTGTACAATTTATGATGAAAAAAAAGATAAAATTGTGTTATACTATCAGAGTAATGAGTTAAAAGATTACGAAATATTAGAGAAAGCTAGAGCTATATTACCAGCTTATATGGTACCAAATGTAGTTTTAAAACTAGATAGAGTTCCATATAATGCCAATGGTAAAATAGATAGAAAAAAATTAAAAAGTGACTATGAAAAGAGTGAGGATTAAAAAATGGAAAAGTTAATTAAAATATTAGAAGATGTAAAACCAGGAGTAGATTATAAGAAAGAAAAAGAATTAATAACAAATGGAATACTTGATTCCTTTGATATTGTTACATTAGTATCAGAAATAAATGATAATTTTGATATTGAATTTCCTATTGAGGAAGTAATTCCTGAAAACTTTGAGAACGTTGATGCATTATATAAAACAATAACTAAGATAAAGGAAAATAACTAATATGTTAATCAATTCAATTAAGTTTGTTGTTTTTGCAAGCTTAGTTGTTTTTTTATATTATGTTTTTCCTATTAAAAAAAGATGGATTGTTTTATTAGTATCAAGTTATATATTTTATTATTTATCAAGTAAGAATTTAATCATTTTTATATTATTAAGTACTTTGTCAATATATTTAGCTGGAATATATATTGATAAAGTAAATAATAAGAAAGAAGAATTAACAAAAGAGAAGATAAAATCAAGAAAGAAAATAATAATGCTTAGTACTGTTTTATTTAATACTTTAATACTTTTAGTACTCAAGTATAGTAATTTCTTTATAGGAAGTTTTAATGGTATTTTTAGAAAAAATATACCATTTGTAAAAATACTATTACCTCTTGGAATATCTTATTACACATTACAAGCAATAAGCTATGTTGTTGATGTATACAGGGGTAAATATAAACCAAGTAAAAACATATTTGAAGTGGCATTGTATTTAAGCTTTTTTCCAATAATAACTGAAGGTCCAATTTCTAGGTTCGATTTTCTTGCTCCAAAACTTTATAATGGAAATAAGCTAAAATATGAAAATATCATTAATGGCTTATCTCTTATGCTTTGGGGATTTTTCAAAAAACTTGTTATTGCAGATAGAGCTGCGATTTATGTTAATGAAGTATTTGGAAATAATTTAGTTGGTGGAGGAACAGTTGTTGTAGCTATTATTCTATATACAATTCAAATATATGCAGAATTTTCAGGATGCATGGATATAGTTACAGGACTTTCTAAAACTATGGGAATAGAATTAGCAAGTAACTTTGAAAGACCATTTTTTTCAAGAAGTATCCAAGAATTTTGGAGAAGATGGCATAAAACACTTGGAGCTTGGTTAAAAGATTACATATTTTATCCAATTTCGTTATCGCATATTACTATGAAAATAACAAAAAATGCTAGAAAAAAACTAAATAAGAATTTAGCTAAATTTGTTCCGGTAGCGTTTTCATTATTCTTTGTATGGTTTTTAAATGGATTTTGGCATGGAGCTAGTTGGAAATATATTTTATATGGATTATATTACTATATCATTATGATGATAGGGTTACTATTCAAACCGTTGACAGATAAAATGATAGAAAAATTGAAAATAGATACTAATTCATTTGGATATAGATTATTTCAAATTATAAGAACTTGTATTCTGGTATTTATTGGTATGATGTTATTTAGATCAAAAACCATAGGTGATGCATTTGATATGTTTGTATCTATTTTTACTAAACCATCATATTTATTAACGAGCTTTGGTTTAACTGTGATTGACTTTATAATTATTTTAATTAGTTGTTTAATGCTATTAATATATGGAGTACTAGAAGAGCATAATATCAAAGTTATAGAAGAGTTAAATAATAATAAACTTTGGGTAAGATATTTAATTTATTTGACAATTATTTTTATGATAATAATATTTGGTATATATGGACCTGGATATAATCCAAGTGATTTCATCTATGGACAATTTTAAGGAGGCATAAAATAATGAAAAAGATATATCTGAAAAGATTTTTAGAATTTATGGGCTTTTTTGTCTTATGTTTTATCCTTTTAATTTTTACTTCTAAACTTTTTATGCCAAAGTGGATTACTATAAAAGATAATTATCAAAAATATATAGTAGATAGTTTTTATAAGGAAAAGAAAAACTCTTTAGATGTTGTTTTTGTTGGTAATAGTGATTTATATCACGCTATATCACCGATGGAACTATGGAATGATTATGGTATTGTTAGTTATAACTATTCTCAACCAGGTACTAAAATATGGACGGATTATTATAATTTAAGAAAAGTATTAGAAAGGCAAACTCCTAAATACATATTTTTTAGTACAGATGATTTCTTTGCTAACTATATAGGTAAAAATGGTAACATTTCTAAAGAAATGATGAGTATGCGTTGGTCAAGAGTAAAAATTGAAGCTCTTTTAAATAAAGATGTACAGCCATCACTAAAGATAAGAAGTAGTTATGCTTTTCCAATTATTAGATTTCATTCTAGATATAATGAATTAAATCATGATGACTTTGTTTATTCTTTTAAAAGTGCATATATGCCAACAAAAGGTTGGGTATACGCTACTGATGTTAAACCACTTAAAAATAAAGGCTACATGAACAAGCCTAAAAAAGTAGAACAAATTCCACCAAAAATAGAAAAATACATAGATAAAATAGTTGACTTGTGTAATAGTAAAAATATTAAACTTGTTTTGTTTGAACCACCATCAGCGGATTCGTGGAATCATAATAGACATAATGAAGTAGAACGCTATGCTAAAAAGAAAAATTTGGATTTCATAGATTTAAATTATTATATAGATGAAATAGGAATAGATTGGAATACCGATACAAAAGATGGTGGAGATCATTTGAATGTAAGTGGTGCATTAAAGACGACGAAATTCTTTGGAGAATATATTACTAATAAGTATGAAATAGAAAATCATAAAAATAATAAAAAATATAATTCTTGGCATGAGGAATATAATTCATATTTAAAGATTAGGAATAACGCTATTGAAAAAGTACAATATAATAAAAACAAAATTAGGTAATATATATTATAAAAATGTAGATTCTAATAGTAATAGTAGAGAATTTCTAAATGATATATTAAAGTTAGAATATAATTTGTCTGATTATAGTATTATAGAAAATAATAATGGTAAATTATATCTTAATGATAATAGATTATACTTTAATATAAGCCACAAAAAAGATATTGTAGGTATTGCTGTATCAGATAAAGAAATAGGATTTGATATAGAATATGTCAAGAGTGATAATATAAAGAATAGAAGCATATTAAAATATTATTTTACTTCTGATGAAGGAAAATATATTGGTAGTAGTAATGAAAAATTATTGTATGTATGGACGAAGAAAGAATCATATATTAAAATGCTAGGACTACGTATAGCTGATATTAAGAATATTGATATATCAAAGGAAGATGTTTTATTTGATACTACTTATATTGATAAATATATTATGACTATTTGTAAAAGAAGATAAATTCAAATTAATTATGTGTAAACACGAAATCACCAAGTAGTGACTTTTGTGTTTTTTTCTTGCCAAAATGCATCGGGGGGGGGTATGATATATGTATAAGATAGTAAAGGAGTTTATGATGAAAAGAAGAAAAGGTAAGAGCCTAGCAATAGGAATACTATGTTGTATGTTAGTATTTATGGGAATAGGATATGCGGCATTATCACAAGTATTAAATATAGGAACAACAGCTAAGGTAACAGGAAGTTGGAAAATATATATAAGTGATGCTCGTGTAAATGAAAATAAAAGTACAAGTAAATCAACAGATAATTCAATAACAATAGGAGAAAATCGAGTAAGTGCGGTAGCAACAGTTAACTTTAATGCACCAGGTGAATATGTAACATATGATATGCAAGTTACAAATGGGGGAACAATAGACGCAATACTAAAATCAATAAAATATACTTTACCAGAAGGATATAAAGGATATTTTAGTATGGAAGTAGAAGGACTTAAAGAACGACAAGAATTAAATAAGGGCGATAGTAAAGACTTTACATTAAAGATAACATTTGATAAAGATAAAATGTTAGAAGCTATGCCAGACCAAGAGACATTTGAATTAAAATTAGAATTAGAATATATTCAAGGGAATCTAGAAACTTCAGGAACTGGAGGTACTACAATTCCTGCTGATGATGTTGACTTTGAAGTTGATAAAAATGGAAGAGTAGTAAATGTTAATGTTGAACCTGATTCTAATGGTGTTATGAAAGTACCAGCAACTAACAGTAATGGAGAAGCAATAAAAGTTCTTTCAGAAATATCTTTTGCTAAATATAATGTTGGATGGTTTAGTGTTATGGTTAATAAAGAAACTAGTGAGTCAGTTGAATATTATTATGTTACAGATGATGAGAATTTTGATGCAATAAAAAATAAATATATTGCATATAGAAAAGAAATAGGTGATCCTATTGATGAAAATACCCAATGGATTAGTAAAGATAAAGCTTTTTCTATGAGTGTACTAGAAGACAATGCAGATTCACCATATGAAGCTTCTGCCTATGTGGATCTTCAAAACGATACAGTTATTGAGCATGTTGAACGATTATCATTTAAAAAGTTAGATTTAAGTGATGCATCGAATCTAACAGTTATAGAAGATATGACGTTTGCTGATAGTTCATTACAGGAAGTGATTTTTAATGAAGGATTACAAAAAATAGGTGATGCAGTCTTTAGTGGAAGTAACTTGGAAACATTTGCGTTACCAGAATCTTTAACATCAATCGGAGAAGAAGCATTTTCCGAAATTAAATTGACTAGTAATAATATTATAATTCCATATAATACTACTGTTATTAAGGCATATGCATTTGCTGATAATTCAAATCTTACAACTATAACAATAAAAAGAGCAAATAGTGATGGTATGACATTAGGTCATAATTGGAACGGAAATGCGACAGTAGTATATGATCCAAATTGATAGTAATAATAATTATAATAATAGGTACTAGTAATGGACTAGTGCTTATTTTTTTGATATAATTTTCTAGAAGAGATACTCTAGAAAAGAGGTAAAAATATGAAAAAAGTAGTATTAATAGATGGTAACAATATTTTATTTAGGAGTTATTATGCAACTGCATATAATGGAAATACAATGAAAAATTCAAAAGGTTTTCCAACTAATGCATTATATGGACTTATCAATATGCTAAACAAAATAATTAATGAAGAACAGCCTGAATATATTATGGTTGCTTTTGATAAAGGGAAAACATTTAGACATGAAAAATATGACAATTATAAAGGCGGTAGAGGGGAAACTCCAGATGAATTAAAAATGCAGTTTCCTGTAGCAAAAAAACTTGTCGAAGCACTTGGTATTAAATATTTTGAAATAGATAACTATGAAGCAGATGATATTATTGGTACATTTGCCAAAAAAACCGAAGAAGATAAAGATTTTGCATCTACCATAATAAGTAGTGATAAAGATTTATTACAATTAATTACCGATGAGACTGAAGTTAAACTATTAAAACAGGTTGGATATATAAGAATGACGCATGAAGAATTTTTAAATACCTATGGAATTGAGCCAATTAGAATGATAGATTTAAAATCACTTATGGGTGATTCATCAGATAATATTCCTGGAGTAAAGGGAATAGGAGAAAAAACAGCATTAAATCTTCTTAAAGAATATGAAACTCTTGATAATATATATGAAAATATTGATAATATAAAAGGAAAACTAAAAGAGAAACTATTAAATGATAAAGAATCGGCTTATATGAGTTATGACTTAGCAACAATTTATAGAGATGTTCCTATAGATACTGATTTCGAAAATATTAAATATCAAGGTATAGATGCTTTAAAATATATAGAAATACTTGAAGAACTTGAATTCTATTCTTTAATAAAAAAATTAAATATAAATAAAGATACAATAAGAAAAGATATTGTATCAGATAGTATTGATTATAAAATCATAAGTGATATAAAAGACTTTAAAATTGATAGTGATTATTCTATGTATTTGGAACTTTTTGGTTATAATTATCATAAAGCTAGTGTATTAGGGTTAGGTATATATACAGGTAAAAATAATTATTATATTCCCTTTGAAGTATTAAATAAAAATCCTAATATGTTATTGACTGGGTATAATATGTATACTTATGATATTAAAAAAATGTTAGTATCTCTTAACTTTAATAATAAAAATATAACTCTTGATAAATGTAATTATGATTTGATGATTGCAAGTTATTTATTAAATCAAACTGTTAAAGATGATATTGCTTATATTGTAAATAATAATGGATATGATGTTAAATTCTATGAAGATGAATTTGGTAGTGAAAACAAGCTTAAATTACCAGAAGAAAATACAATTATTGAAAATGTAATGAAAAAAGCAAAATTCATTTATGAAACTAAGGATAAGTTTTTAAATCAAATTGAAAAAGAAGAAGCAAGTTATTTGTTTAATGATATAGAAATACCTTTAGCGTATGTTCTTTCTGATATGGAAATTACTGGTATAAAAGTAGATAGAGAATACTTAGAGGAAACTGGTAAGTTATTAGATGCTAGAATCAAAAAATTAGTTAGTGAAATATATGAACTTGCTGGTGAAGAATTTAATGTGGCTTCTCCTAAACAACTTGGAGAAATACTATTTGTAAAACTTCAGATTCCATATCCGAAAAAAGTTAAAGACAATAATTATTCAACTAGTAAAGATATATTGGATAAAATCAAACCATATCATCCAATTGTAGAAAAGATTGAAACATATAGACTTTTATTTAAACTATATAGAAATTATGTAATTGGTTTAGTAGGAGAAATTGCTGAAGATGGAAGAATTCATACTATATTTAATCAAACACTAACAAGAACAGGAAGACTTTCATCATCAAATCCAAACCTTCAGAACATCCCAATTCATGATGCAGAAGGAAAATTAATTAGAAAAGCTTTTGTCGCAGATACAGATTCCATTCTATTATCAAGTGATTATTCACAAATTGAACTTAGAATATTTGCAAGTATGGCAAATGCTACTAATTTGATTGAAGCATTTGTTAATGGAGATGATATACATAGAAAAACAGCAAGTGATATTTTCAATGTACCATTAAATGAAGTAACAAGTTCTATGAGATATCATGCTAAAGCAGTTAACTTTGGAATATTATATGGTATTAGTAGCTTTGGATTATCAGAAGATTTACAAATAGATATGAAAACGGCTAAAAAATTTATTGATAATTATTTAGATGCATATCCAGGTATTAGAGAATATACTAATAATGTAATAAAGAAAGCTCATGAATTAGGTTATGTTAAAACAATTATGAATCGTAAAAGAGTAATTGAAGAATTAAATAATAAAAACTATATGATAAAATCAATGGGTGAAAGAATGGCACTTAATACACCAATTCAAGGTAGTAGTGCTGATATATTAAAAAAAGCAATGGTAGAAATTTTTAATGAATTTAAAAGATGTGGATTAAAAAGTAAAATGTTATTACAGGTTCACGATGAACTAGTTTTTAACGTATTAGAAGAAGAAAAAGAACAGGTAAGTAAAATCGTTACTGATATTATGGAAAATACTTATAAATTAGAAGTTCCTTTAAAGGTTGAACTTAATGAAGGAAAAGACTGGTATGAAGCAAAATAAAAGAGGGATATTATGGAAAAAACAACTAAATATATGTTATTTAGTTTAGTAACTAATCTTGTTTTATCAACATTAAAAATAGTATTTGGAATTATATCTAAAATGAAGAGTATGGTAGCTGATGGAATCCATTCACTATCTGATCTAATAACTGATATAATAGCTATTTTTGGAAGTAAATTATCACAAAAGCCTGCGGATAGTGGACATCCTAGAGGACATGGAAAAATTGAATATATCACAGGTTTAATTATTAGTTTATTTATTATTTTACTTGGTGTTTCAATATTTAAACAAAGTTTTAATAAGTCCAATACTATTCCAAGTATTTATTTGATAATAGTAGTAATAATTACTATTTTAGCTAAATTCTTTTTATCAAGAATGCTAATAAGTAAGGGTAAGAAAATAAATAGTATGATTTTAATATCTTCAGGTAAAGAATCTTTTACTGATGTTTATTCATCGTTACTGGTTTTAATAGTGATTATTCTTTCCCAGTTTTATAAGAAATTTAATTTTTTAAAATATTCTGATATGATAGGGTCAATTTTAATAAGTATATTAATTATTATTATGGGGTTAAAACTATTATTTCAAAATTTATCACTCTTAGTAGGTGAAGCTGAAACTGATATTATTAAACTAAAACAAGTAAAAGATGTAATAAAAAATAGAAATGATAAGTTTCAAATTGGAAAGTGTACAATGTATAAAATAGGAAGTTATTATGAAATAACTTTGACAATATTAGTAGATGGAAATATGACTATAAAAAATGGTCATGATCTTATGGATAACATAGAAAAAGATTTACTTGAAAGCAATTTAAATATAAGATATGTAATGACTCATATAGAACCAATGAAAGAAGGTAATATTTATGCCAGAGCTACCGGAAGTAGAGACAGTAAAAGAAACATTAAAGAGAAAAGTGTTAGGGAAAAAAATAAAAAAAGTTAAAGTGTTTTATCCTAATATAATAGAGAATATGAATCCTAATGATTTTGAAAATAAATTATTAGGTCAAACGATAAATAATATATTAAGACGAGGGAAATGGCTTATTTTTGAACTGGATGATTATTACTTATTATCCCATCTTAGAATGGAAGGAAAATATTTTTTGAAGAATGCAGATGATGATATTAATAAACATCAACATGTAATATTTACTTTCACTGATAATAAAGAGTTAAGGTATCAAGATACAAGAAAATTTGGAAGAATGTATTTGGTTGATAAAGAACATTTGGAAGAGGTAAAGCCGATTAAAGAATTAGGTCTTGAACCATGGAGTAAGGATTTAAATTCTACTTATTTATTAGATAAATATAGTAAAAAGAGACTTCCTATTAAAACAGTACTTTTAGATCAATCTATAATAACTGGAATTGGAAATATATATGCAGATGAGATATTATTTTTAAGTAAAATTAACCCTCTAACTAATTGTAATAAACTAAATGAACAACAAGTAAATAGTATTATTAAAAATACAAGAGATGTTTTAGACAAGGCAATTAAAGAAGGAGGAACTACTATTAGAAGTTATACTTCTGATGAAGGTGTAACAGGTAGATTTCAAAATGATTTATTTGTTCATTGTAAGGAAAATGAGAGATGTGTTAATTGTGGTAGCTATATAATAAAAATAAAAGTTGGAGGAAGAGGTACTTATTATTGTCCAGCATGTCAAAAAGATTAGTGATTAAGGCAAGTATTAAAAAATATTTGCTTTTTCTTTTGCTCTAAAACCTAAGTAAATAAAGGAAATATATATGAGCAGTGAAAAAAATTGTCGAATTTTATAAATTTTGCTTGCAAAATTGCTCGGGGGGGGGGTATAATCGTTTATATAAGGTAGTAAAAGTAGTAGTAAAAATATGTAGTTATGGATGGTAAGTATGGAAGAGAAAAAGAAAAAAAATAACAAAAAAATTATTATTGCTTTATCGGTTATTATTGCTATTTGCGTAATCATTATAATTATTTTATTAGTCAAGAACAGATTGGATTATAATCCAATAAAAATAGATCCTAATGCGGAAGAATTAAAAGATGATGACAAAACTAAATTAACTAAAGACGGTACTTTAAATGCTGTAAGATTGTCTTATTCTACGAAAGTTAAAGTATCTCTTAGTAAGAAAGAATTAAGCTTACAATTTAAGAATCCTTCTGCATCTAATCAGAATATGGTTTTAATCGTTCAAATTTTAGATGGAAATAAGGAAATTGAAATTGCTAAATCTCAAAGTGTTCCTGTAGGATATTATATTAATAAATTGCAATTGAATAAAGGAGTTTCTTTGAAAAAAGGAAAATATAAAGGTCAATTTGTAATTAATTATTATAAAGATGGAACTAATGAAAAGTCTATGATAGATACTAAGACTCCTATTACTATTGAAGTTAACTAGCTATTAACAAGAATTTGTTAATATAGATATTTTTTTAGTAAAGGAGGTGAAAATATGAAAAGAATAAACAAAGTTTTATTAGCTTTAGTATTAACTTTTGGACTATTCATGGTATGTGATCTAACTTATGCTGATCAAATGGGACCATGTAGCAATGATGTTTGTACATTATCAGTAGAAGGAGTAAAAGACGGGGAGGATTTATTGATTAATCCTGAATTTGTATCTTTGGATCCTTGGGATAGATTGTATGCTATTTCAATATCATCAGATAGTTCATTTACTTGGGATGGAAAAGGTGTTTTGAGATTCTATTCTTTAAATGGTGGAATGCATGAGTATATTCCTGTAGGCAGTGTTGCAAGTGTAAACGGTAGTAACTCAAAAGATGGATATTTTTATGTTTCTACTGCTCAAGATCCAGTTGAAATTGGTCCTAGCAAAAAAATAATTGGGTATTTAAGAGCTGATGAAGGAGCTGGAAATATTTCAGCTGAGTTTGTTTCACATGATTCTTATAGTTATTATGACAATGATTTGGATTTTATTGTTAATGCAATTAAAGACAAAAAAAGTAATGAATATGTTGATTTGAATCTTTTCTTTGGAAATTTTCAATATAATTATGTAGTTGAAAATTCAGGTGAAAATTCATGGGAAAAAGCTAATGATAATAGCGGTAAAATAATAATTGATAATACTAACTCTATTGCTGATTTAAATTGTAAATTTACATGGAATGCTCAGTCGTCGGAAATTGGATTAGAGGCATCTGATTCATTAACTAGTAATGCAGGATTTGCTGGAGATAGACCTATTGAATTTGATAGCAAAAATACAACTGAAGAATTTCCAATTAGCATAGGGCAAAAAGAAACATTTGATTTTTTACCAGTTGGAGGAAACTATGGCACAGTACAAGAAATTTTAAATAATGGTGGTAAACTTGGTAGTTTGTCATTAATAATTTCGGTACCTACAACTGGAGATTAATTAAAAAAATATATAAGAGAGGGATATCCCTCTTTTGTATATAAAATAGGAAAGATTATGAAGAAAAAAAGTTTAATATTATGTTTTACAATGTTTATATTTGTTTTTATTAATTGTAAGGTATATGCCATGGATGAATATAGTACTGATGTTATCTTAAATAAAATATATGCAGAAGATCCTGGCTATAGTTATGATTTGTTGTGGGATGATATGACATTCACATATACTGAAAGTAAATCATTTACCTATAATGAATCTATACACGATTATGATTTGACTATAAATGGATATTGGTCTGATGAAAATAACAAGGTTAGCATTTCAAACAATTCATTATCCGATATAAATGTATCATTACTATATAAGAGTAATGATTTATATGGAAGCGTTATTGGTACATTTGTCCCTAATGATTTTACTTTGAAATATAATGAAAAGACTGAATCTAAGTTAAAATTAAATGGAAAAGTTAATAAAAATAATGATGAGATTTTTACAATAGGTACTATTACTATTAGTATTAAGTAGTAGCATCAGGAGGTTTTATGAAAAATAAATTGGTTTATTTATTGGGTTTAATTGCTATTATTTTAATTACAGTAGTAATAGTACTATTTGTTAATAATAAGAGTTTTGTTCCACCTAAAATAGATAGTTCTAGTAAAAGTGGAGTTCCAAAAGATATTGAAAAATATGGATATAAGCAATTTAAAATAAGTGATGATTATAATGTGGCCATTGCTGGAAAGCCAAAATTACATGATAAACACTTATATATATATTTTACCTCTAATGATAGTAGTAAATACCTATTTAAAGTAAAAATTTACAAAAAAGATTCATTAATAACTGAAACGGGTGTTATTGAACCTAATCATTATATTGAAAAAATAAAAGTTGGTAGTAAATTAAATGTAGGAGATGAAATAACTTATAAAATTATGGGTTATGAACGTGATACCTATTATAGCGCAGGGGAAGTTTTATTAAATGTAAAGGTGTGGTAATATGAATAAAAAATTATTAATTTCACTCTTGATATTTGTTTTATTATTTTGCTTTCATAGTAATGTTTATGCTAATAACGAATATAATGGAAGCGTTACAGCAAAATATGTTGTAGAAAATGGTAGCAAATTTTATGAAAAAACTTTAAATCAAAATAATGAAATAAATATTGAATTAGAAGATAGAACAATTACTATAACTTCTAATAATGCAAAAGATGATGATAAAAATATTGTATTAATACCAGTTACAGATGATGCTTTTAATTGGTTAACAAGTGAATATGATAATAAAACAAACTTAAAAGCATATTATGTAAACTTTTATGAAAATAATAAAAAAACTTCTTTGAATGGTAACTTAAACATTGGAATTAAAGCGTGTGATTCTTGTAATTTAGAAAAGGTTTATTTCTATGATACGACAAAACAGATAATTGATAGTACTAATAACATAGATAATAATATGAGTTTTAATATAAAGAAATCGGGATATTTACTTTTTAGTAATAATGTATTGAAAAAAATAGATTTAGAAATGTCTGATTTTGGTGATTTAGTACTTGATAATAAGATTTATAAAGGCAATGATGTTATCTATTCTGATTCCGATGATAAAGAAATTGCAATAAGACCTAATTCGGGCTATGTTATTGATAAAGTGCTTTTAAATGGTGTTGATATTACTGATAAAATATCTGGTAATTACTTAAAGTTAAATTTAAAAGATACAAATAAATTAAAAGTAACTTTTAAGAAAGAAACAAATACTAATCCAGATAATAAATTTATTATATCAGGTACTGCTACACTTAATGGTAAGCCTATAAGTATTGCCAAAGTTAAATTACACAATAGTTCTTTAATTACTTATACTGATAGTGAAGGTAAGTTTGCTTTTGAAAATGTTGTATCAGGGGATCATACAATTAGTTTTGAAAGTGATAATAGTGTTCTTGGATATTCATTATTTAAAATAATACCTGGTGATAATAAAAATACTGAAGCATCTTTAGATGGTGATGTTACAGAAATTCACGTTAATAATAAAACTAAAATCATTAATTTAGATTTGAATTTAGAGAAAGATTTGAGAATTGATTTTAGTAATGTTTATTCAGTGATTAAGGGCGATGTTAACTGTGATGGATTAGTTAATGTTACTGATTTAGTACAACTTAGAATGTATTTAGCTGGGTTAAAAACATTAACTAATAGAGGATTAGAAGCAGCTAATTTAAAAGAAGATAATAAAATTGATATTACAGATTTAATTAAACTTAGAAGATATTTAGCAGGATTGGAGAAATTATAATATGAAAAAAATTAAATGGACTTTATTTGTTATTACATTTTTAATGATTTTTATACCAAATGTACATGCAGCTAATATTAAAACTTATGTTAATGGACCTAGCAGTATTTATCCTGGCAATAACATAAAAGTTAGTGTTGGTGTCAGTGGGGCACCACTATTGTATGGATTTACAGGGAAAATTAGTTATGATACATCTAAATTAAAATTACAAAAATCTTCAGGATTAAGTGGCTTTTCTGTTTTGTTGGGTCAAAACTTGACTGCTGATTCAGCATCCGGTAAGAAAGGAAGTTTTTCTTTCCTAGAACTAGTATTTGTACCAACTAGTAATTTTAAATCAGGCGAGCGTACTACTATTTCCTTTAGTAACGTAGAAACAAGTGACGGTGAAAATACTTTAAGTTGTACAAATTCTTCTTTAACTGTTACTATGCAAACTCCAAAGAGTAAAAATAATTATTTATCTAGTTTAAAAGTTGATAAAGGAAATATAAATTTCAATAAAAATAAAGATACATATTCTATTGTAGTAGAAAATGATGTTACAAAAGTTGTAATTGATGGTAAGGCAGAAGATAATAAAGCAAAGGTAACAGGACTTGGTACAAAGAATTTAAATGTATATGAAAATACTTTTAAAATTGTGGTTACATCTGAGTCTGGTGCTAAAAAGACATATACTATAGTAGTTACTAGAAAAGATGAAGAAGGAAAAACAACCAAACCTAAAGCTGAAACGGTAAAACCTGCATTAGATGGTTTAACAATAGAAGGATATGATTTAAAGTTTGATAAATCTTTATATGATTATACAATTCAGTTAAAAGATGATGATACAAAATTAAATTTTATTCCAAGTTATGATAAAACAAAATATACATATAATATTACAGTACCAGATACATATGTTGTTGGAGAAAATTTAGTAAAAATAACTTTAAAAGATAAAGATGGTAATGAATCAGAGTATTCTATTATAGTATTTAAAAAAGAAGCAGTAAAAGAAAATCCTGTTAGTGAAGACAAATGTAAATGTGTAGATACACCATGTTCATATAAAAAATACTTTTTGATAGAAAATATTATATTAATAATTGCTTTAGTTACTTTATTCATATTTTCTATACTTAAGAAAAACAAAACAAGAAATAATTAAATAATCAAGTTTAGAATTAACCTTGCTTCTCTTAAGAAGTGGGGTTTTTATTTGTTATAGTTCTTATTTAAATAAATATACGTATATTTATTTAGGTGATATATTTGTTTTTTAAGAAAGTTAATTCTAGAATTAGAATAGTTTTATTAGTTTTATTATTAATGTTTATAGTTATAGTATTAAGAGTTGTATATGTTCAGTTGTTTGATTATAGTAAACTTAAGAAAAAAGCTGACGACTTATGGAGTAGGAATTTACCAATAGCAGCTGATAGAGGATTGATTACAGATCGAAATGGCGTTGTTTTAGCAAGTAATATTACTACAACATCACTTGTTTTAATACCAAATCAAATTAAAAATCCAGATGATACTTCTTCGAAATTAGCAGAAATTTTAGGAGTTAGTAAAGATGAAATGGATAAACACGTTAAGAAAAAAACATCAATTGAAAGAGTTCATCCGGAAGGAAGACAATTATCATATGAAACTGCTGATAAAATAGAAAGTCTAAATTTAGATGGAGTATATCTGGTTAAAGAGTCAAAAAGATATTATCCATATGGTAAGACATTATCTCATGTTTTAGGTTATGTTGGTATTGATAATCAAGGATTATCTGGTATAGAATTACAATATGATAAATATTTAACTGGTGAAAATGGAGCAATTAAATACTTTTCGGATGCTAAAGGCAATAAATTGGAATTATCGGATGTATATGTAAAGCCACAAAACGGAATTAATATTCAACTTACTATTGATTATAAAATTCAATCTTCTATAGAAAGAGAATTAGATAATGTTGTTGATATGTTTAACCCTGATATGGCACTTGCTATTGCCGTAGATCCAAATACTGGTGAAATATTAGGAATGAGTTCTAGACCAAATTATGATCCTAATAATTATAAAAAATATACTATGGAACAGTTAAGTCGTAATTTGCCAATATGGGCATCATATGAACCTGGTAGTACTTTTAAAATAATTACAACAGCTGCATCAGTAGAAGAAAAAATAATTGACTTAGAAAAAGATACATTTTATGACTCTGGTTCAGTTAAAGTAAGTGGTGCCAGAATTGGATGTTGGAAGGCAGGAGGTCATGGATTTCAGACTTTCTTGCAAGTTTTTGAAAACTCTTGCAACCCGGGCTTCGTTAAAATGGGATTGACGCTTGGAAAAGAGAAGTTGTTTTCGTATCTCGATTTATTTGGCTTTGGAGAAAAAACAGGAATAGATTTAAATGGTGAAGGCAAGGGAATAATCTTTAATTTGGATAAAGTAAAAGATTTGGAATTAGCAACTACTGCATTTGGTCAAGGAGTTAGTGTAACGCCTATACAACAAACTACAGCAGTTAGTGCAGTAGTAAATGGAGGTAAATTATATACACCATATATAGTAAAAAGCTTTTCGGAACCAGAAACAAATACAATTATTAAGGAAAATAAGCCCAAATTAGTTAGAAAGACAATCAGTGAAGAAACATCAAAAACGATGCGTTATGCACTTGAGAGTGTTGTTGCCCGTGGAGGAGGTAAATATGCCTATATTGATGGCTATAGAGTAGGTGGAAAAACAGGTACAGCTCAAAAAGTAGAAAATGGTAAATATTTAGTTAACAATTATATAATGAGTTTTATGGCAGTTGTTCCAGCTAACAATCCTCAGGCTATACTTTATGTTGCAATTGATAATCCAAAGAAAACAGCTCTCTTATCAAGTTATACAACAGCACCAGTTGCAAGGAAAATTTTACTTGATATTATTGATGCTTTAGATATAAAGAAACAAGATGGGGGAATTGAAAAAGTACATCAATGGGATGACCCTACTTATGTTATTGTATCCGATGTAGTGGGTTTAACTGCTAAAGAAGCTTCAAAAAAATTATATCCATTAGAGGTAGAATATTCTGGAACTGGTGAAAAAGTGGTTGAACAGTCTCCTGAGGCCGGTACAAAGGTAACTTCTACATCAAAAATTCGCTTAATGTTAGGAAATTAAATGTAAATATTTGTAAATTTTTAAAATTCGATATCTTTTTTAACAAAATATATAGTATAATTTAATATACAGATTTGGAGGGATAATACTTGGGAATTTTATTGTTAACTAAATCAATGTTTGCAATTATGATAGGATTTTTAACTTCAACTATTTTAGGACTTATTTTAATACCTATATTAAAGAAAATGAATGTTGGTCAAAGAGTCAGTGTTTTTGTTGGTTCAACTCATAAGAAAAAAGAGGGTACTCCAACAATGGGTGGTATAATCTTTATATTAGCAACCTTATTTACAACAATTATTTTAGTATTAACTAAAAAAATTAAGTTTACTACTAATCTAAAAATTATATTACTGGTTTTTATTGGTTATTCATTAATAGGATTTCTAGATGATTATTTAAGTATTAAAAGGAAGCATAATGAAGGTTTAACTTCTTTTCAAAAATTGTTTTTACAATTAATTATTGCAGTCGGATTTTTCTATCTTTATATAAGTAATGGTGGACAAACTGCTTTAATTGTTTCTACATTAGGAATTCATATAGAAATGGGATGGCTTTATGGACTATTCTTGCTTTTTGTTTTAGTTGGAGCCTCTAATGCTGTTAATTTAACTGATGGACTAGATGGTCTAGCAGGGGGACTATCTGCCATTGCATTTATTGCATTTAGTTTGATTTCGTTAGTAGTTGGCTATGAAGAAATTGGAATATTTACTTTTGTTTTGACTGGGGCTGTTATGGGATTTTTGATTTACAATACATATCCTGCCAAAGTTTTTATGGGAGATACTGGTAGTTTAGCATTAGGCGCTGTTATGGCTGCTGTTGCAATTATAACCCATAGAGAAGTAACTTTACTTGTAGTTGCAAGTGTCTTTGTAATTGAAACATTAAGTGTTATTTTACAAGTTATTTGGGTTAAATTATTTAAAAAGAAATTATTCCTTATGACACCACTTCATCATCATTTTGAAAAATTGGGATGGCCTGAACAAGATATAGTAAAATTGTTTTGGGTAGTGGGCTTAATTCTTACAATGGCTGGAATATTCTTTGGTGTTTGGTTATAAGATATATAAAGGTGGTTTAATGAATAAACGAATCCATATATATCTTTTTTTTGCGGTTTTAATTCTTTCTATTTTTGGACTTGTTATGATATATTCATCATCATACATATGGGCTGAATATAAATTTGGTGATGCTTTTAAATATGTTAAACAACAGGGCGTTTTTTTAATCATAGGAACATTTCTTATGATATTAGTTAGTAAAATTAATTATCAAATTTACAATGAAAAAGCTTGGAAAATATTTATATTTTGCTTAATATTATTAATACTAGTATTAATACCTGGAATAGGTAGTGTCAGAAATGGTAGTAGAAGTTGGTTTGGTATTGGGCCTTTTGGAATACAACCAAGTGAGTTTGCTAAATTAAGTTTAATTATATTAACTAGTAAATATTTGACTAACTCTAACAAATTTATAAAAGATATTAAAAAAGGCGTTTTTCCAATTCTTTTGATTTTATTTTCTGTTTTTGGACTTATTATGCTTCAACCTGATTTTGGTACTGGAATGATAATTGTAGTTAGTATAATTGCAATGCTATATATCGCAGGGGTTAATATGAAATTTTTCTTTTCACTTGGGATTATTGGAGTAGTAGGAATTGTAATTTTGATTTTAATAGCGCCATATAGAATGGATAGAATAACATCATTTGTTGACCCATGGAAAGATCCATTAGGTACGGGATTTCAAATTATTCAAAGTTTATATGCTATAGGTCCAGGTGGACTTTTGGGAATGGGTTTTTTAAATTCTAGGCAAAAACATTTTTATTTACCAGAACCACAAACTGATTTTATATTTTCAATCATAAGTGAAGAGTTTGGTGTTTTAGGTATTATTATTGTTGTATCTACATTTGCATTTATCTTGTATTGTGGAATTAAGATTGCTGAAAAGTGTCAAGATTCGTTTGGAAAGTATTTAGCTTTTGGCATGATATTTCAAATTATTATTCAAGCAGGTATGAATTTGATGGTAGTAATAGGCCTTATTCCTGTAACTGGGTAAGTCCTGCTAGGTAACTGAAAACGACAATGAAGATAAGCCCTTATTTTATAAGGAATTTAGAGAATTTAATA
>CAKPRZ010000016.1 GCA_934183165.1 uncultured Bacilli bacterium
GGAAGTGTTACCCTTAATTTCCAGTTACTTTGTAAGTGTTACCTATCAAAAAACAGTTACGAGTGCAAGACATAGGGTGTAACTCTTCCATTTTTATCATATGGTGGTAGTTCATTACTTATTAGTATGGTAAGTATAGGTATACTTTTAAATATTAGTAAATGTAACATGAAAGATAATTATTAGCATTTATCTTGCAAGTTTACTTATTTTTGATATAATTTTTGTAGGAGGTAGGAATATGAAAATAGCAATAATAGCAGTTGTAGTAATTTTAATTTTAGCGTCTATTAAACAAATTAATGAATATGAAAGAGGAATACTTTTTACATTTGGTAAATATAGCAAAGTTTTGAATCCGGGATGGCATTTAGTTCTTCCAATTGTTCAGTTCTACAAAAAAATTGATATAAGAACAAAAGCAGTTGATGTTCCAGAACAAGATGCAATTACAGCGGACAATGTTTCTATTAGAATAAATGCAGTTATATATTATAAAATATTTGATGCAGGAAAAGCAATTTGTGAAGTAGAAAACTTTTATTATGCTGTTGGGCAACTTGCTCAAACAACAATGAGAAATATAGTAGGTTCAGTAACACTTGATCAACTTTTATCTGATAGAGAAAAAATCTCAACAGAGATATGTGAAGTAATTGATAAAGCAACTGATCCTTGGGGAGTTAAAGTAGAAAACGTAGAACTTAAAGATATTGCATTACCAGAAGAAATGAAAAGAGTACTTGCTAAAGCAGCTGAAGCAGAAAGAGAAAAAGCAGCAGTTATTACTAAGGCACAAGGTGAAGTAGAAGCCGCAGAAAATTTAGCGAAGGCAGCTAATACTATGGGTTCAACTCCTGGTGCACTTCATTTACGTACTTTAGCGACAATAAATGATTTATCATCTGATCAATCAAATACAATAATTTTTGCATTACCAGTGGAAGTATTAAGAGCATTAGATGGAATTACTAATAAAAATAAAAAGTAAAACACTATAAGGACATTAGTCCTTTTTTTGTGTAAACCATTGTAAAGAAAATTGACACAATAAATTTATTGTAGTATTCTTTAGATATAAATAGTAGGAGTGATGATATGAGTACATATAACATGGATGACTTTAAATATGTAAGAAATAATAGTGTTGGTGGAGACGGGAAAATTAAAGCTATCAACTTAAATGAATATACACAAGCTGTTATAAGAACAACCAGAAATAAATTTATAGCAGTAGCAGTTGCTGTAACATTAGTAGCAACAGGTGGAGGAATTGGTATCAGTAGAGCAGTTTCTGATTTGAAACAATCAAATATTTCTAAAGAAGCAGTGGCACCATATGTTGAAATGGTTGGTGATAATTCTTATAGAACTGATGATAACAAAGGTTTTTGGTATGATACAGATGCAATTGCTGATAATGTTGTTAAAGCAGATGATATTGATGTTGGTATTTATGGAGCATATAAAGGAATGAGAATGAATACAAATGCAAACATGAATAAAGTAGTAAGTCGCATTGGTAATAAAGAAGATTCACCTATTAAGGCAACAAGTTGGGAAGATTATTTAAAAAGTAAAGGATTTACCGATAAGGATGGTAATATTTCTACTGATAAATATGAAGAGGCAATGCAACAATATATTGTAGCAAAATTAAATATGGATGAAGCTAATAAAGGAATTGGTAAATAGGTGATATTATGGAAAATTTAAATGTTTTAACTATAGATGATAAAAAATATGTAATGGCTGATCAATTTAGTCTTAATAATGTTGATTACGTGTTTTTATCTAACTTAGATAACCCTAAAGATTTTTGCTTTAGAAAGCTAAAAATAGATGGAGACGCTAAGCTATTAGTTGGTCTTGACAATGACGAAGAATTTGATGCTGTTATAGAAGAATTTATGAAAAATCATAAAGACATTATTTATGAATAAAATACAGTTTAATATAACTGTATTTTTAATAACATTTTTAAACTATTAGAATAAATTAAAGTGGTGATATATCTTGAATAAGAAAGTAATAGTATTTGGTGGAGGAACGGGAATGAGTTGCTTGTTAAATGGTTTAAAACAATTTCCTGTTGATATCACAGCTGTTGTATCAGTGTGTGACGATGGTGGTTCTACCGGTATATTAAGAGATGAATTTGATATTTTAGCTGTTGGTGATATAAGAAAAGTGTTAGTTTCATTATCACAGACAGAATCCAAAATAGAAAAACTATTAAATTATAGATTTTCTTCTGATGGTACTTTAAATAAACATACCGTAGGTAATATTTTACTTGCTGCTTCAAAAGAAATGACAGGTAGTATTCAACAAGGCATAGAATTATTAGGCAAAGTCCTTAACTTAAGTGGTAAAGTTATGCCTCTTACAGAGTCTAATATTGCCCTATATGGACAAATGGATGATGATAGTATCATTGAAGGTGAACATAATATAACATTATCTAAAAAGAAAATTAAAAAAGTTTTTTATAAAGAAAAACCAATAATTAATTATAAATTAATTAAAGAGATATTAAATGCTGATATGATTGTTTTTAGTATGGGTAGTTTATATACAAGTTTGGTACCTTGTTTACTTTGCAAGGAAGTAATAGATGCTATCGATAAGTCTAATGCCGATATAATATATGCTTGTAATTTATTTACTCAGCCAGGAGAAACAGATAATTATAAAGTTAGTGATCATATAAAGGCTATTAATGAGTATTTAGGCTCAAAAAAAATAAATTCAGTTATTGTAAATAAGGGTAGAGTAGATAAAGATTTAGCTAATAAATACTTAACTACAGAGCAAAAGGATTTAGTGGTACTTGATAATCGTGAAACTAGAAAGCATGTTTCTAAAATAATCACGGATGATTTGATTCAAATTAAGAATGGGTACTTTAGACATGATACATTAAAGTTAGGATATTTAATTTTTTCTGAAATATTAAAAAGAGAAAAGAAGTAATTGATTAGATAATATCAATTACTTCTTCTTTATTTTCTACATTGGTATCAAGTGATGTAATAGCATTTTTAATTGTATCGATGGAATTTTGTAATTTTGTTGTTTCAATGTCTGTTAGTTTTACATATATTCGTTCAATACTTCCATCTTTGTTAATGATAGTAGGCCCTCCTACAAAAACATCATTATTTTTATCATAAGATGATACAGTTAAGACTAGATTTTCATCTCCTAGTATGGCATTAGTAATTCTTACCATACTCATTCCAATACCATAACTGGTATTTCCTTTACGATTAATTATTTCATAAGCAGCATTTCTTACATTATTACATATTTCTTCTAAAGTATTACTATCTAAAAAATCAGTAATATTTTGAAGAGCAACATTTGCATTACTCCAAGGAACAAATTCAGTATCACCATGTTCTCCAATAACATAAGCATGGATGTTTTTAGGACTTATATTAAGTCTAGATGCAACTTCATATCTAAGTCTTGCCGTATCTAAAGTTGTGCCTGTACCTATAACTTTGGAAGTAGGACATTTAGCATATTTCCATGTGATGTAACTCATAACATCAACTGGATTAGTAGCAATTAAATATATACCATTAAAGCCACTTTTACAAACTTTAGTAATAACATCTTTAAATACAGCATTGTTTTTATGAATTAAATCCATTCGAGTTTCACCAACTTCTTGGTTAGCTCCTGCGGCAATAACTACTATTTTAGCATCCCTACAATCACTGTATTCACCAACTTTAATATTTATTTTAGATGGTGCGAAGGCTAGGGAATGATTTAAGTCCATAACTTCTCCCGTTGCTTTTTCTTTATTTATATCAATAAGTACTAATTCATTAACATATGTTCTTTGATTTAATAAGGCATAGGCATAACTCATTCCAACATTACCACAACCTATAACTACAACTTTTTTATTCATATTATCCCTCTATTCTTTTTGTATTATAACAAATTATTTGATAGTGGTAAATATATATGGATGACAAATTGTTTAAAATAAAGGTAATTATGTAAAGTCAAACACATTCAAATAAGTTTCCAAAAAAACTTTAAAAAGAGAAAAAACTATGGTATCCTATAGAAGGTATAGGAGTTGGTAGTGTGGATAAGGTTAATAAATCAAAAACTTGGTTAGTGGTAGTTTTATTTATCTTAATAATTTTAATTAGTGGATATATAATTTTTGTTAAAGCAACTAGTAAGTCGGACAATAAAAAAGAAATAATTGACATCAGTAAAAATAGTAATACTGTGACTGAATTATCATTATCTAATCCTAAGGTAATAGATTTATTAAATCTAGTTGATGATAATGAAATCGAATATCAATTATATAAGAATGCTAATAAAATTTTATCATGGGATACTAAATCTTTAATAACTACTAAAGAAATAATGAAAAATACTCAAGCTGATGAAGAGTTAAATTTTATTGATAAAGATAGATTTGATAGCAAATTTAAAAGTATTTTTGGTACATTAAGAAATGATAGATCTAAATCTAATCTTTGTAATTCCTCTTCATATAATAGTGAATATGATAATTATCAAGTTAATTATTTTTGTACTTCTAATAATTCTTTGAAACTAAATACATATTTAAAGAATGTAACTGTGAAGGGTGACTTTATCAATATTAATAAATATTATTTATTTACTAGTGAGTATAATTCTTTATATGATATTTATGCAAGCGATAAAAAAGATGAAAGAAATTTAGTTGCAGTAGAAGTTGCTGGTGATGAAATAAGCAAGCATATTTTATATAAAAATGAAATTTCATATGTTTTTAGAAAGGGAAAAGGTAATAACTATTATTTATATAAATCAACTATAGAATAATATTGACTTTTTAATATTATTCTACTATAATCTAGTTAATTAATGCGATGATGGCCTTGGAAAAGCCGGAGTAATATAGATAGAGGGATCTTCTGGATAAGTAAGGTGGAACCGCGGGAAACCGTCCTTACATGTTCTGGGAGATTTTTATTTTAAGGAGGATATATGAAAAACGAAAAAATAACTTCAAGAGAAGTCGATTTTGCAAAATGGTATACAGATGTTGTTAATGCAGCACATTTATCGAGTTATTCTAATGTAAAAGGATGTATTATTCTTGAACCTAATGGATATGCAATATGGGAGAGAATGCAACAAGAAATGGATAAAATGTTCAAAAAAACAGGGCATAAAAATGTTGCAATGCCAATGCTAATTCCTGAAGGATTAATGAGAAAAGAAGGAGAACTTGTTAATGGGTTTGCACCTGAAGTTGCATGGGTTACTGAAGGTGGCTCTAAAAAATTAGAAGAAAGACTTTGTATTAGGCCTACTAGTGAAACGTTATTTAGTGATTATTATGCAAGTGTTGTTAAGTCATATAGAGATTTACCTTTAAAATATAATCAATGGTGTAGTGTGCTTCGTTGGGAAAAGGAAACAAGACCATTCTTAAGAAGTCGTGAATTTTGGTGGCAAGAAGGACATACTGTACATGCTACTAGTGAAGAAGCAGAAAAAGAAACAAGAGATATGTTAAATGTTTATAAAACATTTTTTGAAAAAATACTTGCTATTCCTGTTATAACTGGTAGAAAAACAGAAAAAGAAAAGTTTGCAGGTGCTGATTACACTTTAACAATAGAAGCATTAATGCATAATGGTATAGCACTTCAGTCTGGTACTAGTCATTACTTTGGACAAAGATTTTCACGAGCATATGATATAAAGTTTTTAAACAAATCAAATGAATTAGAATATGCATATCAAACATCATGGGGCTCATCTACTCGTATGATAGGAGCATTAATAATGGTTCATAGTGATGATAACGGATTAGTATTGCCACCAAATGTCGCACCAACTCAAGTAGCAATTATTCCAATAGGTGATACAGATGAAGTTAATTCATTAGCTAACTCTTATAAAGAAATGCTAGAAGCTAATGACATTACTTGTTATATAGATTATTCTGAAAAATCTCCTGGTTTTAAATTTGCAGAAGCTGAAGTAAATGGAATTCCTATAAGAATAGAAATAGGTAAAAGAGATTTAGAAAACAATAATGTCACATTTGCAAGACGTGATACTAGGGAGAAAATGGTAATATCTAAAGATATTGATGTTGTAAATTATGTAAAAGAATTACTTAATACTATTCAAAGTGATATGTATAAAAATGCAAAAGAGCGAATGGATAAATTAACATTTACTGCACATAATCTAACTGATATGGAAAATATTTTAAATACTCAACCAGGATTTATTCATGCAGATTGGTGTGGAGATGAAGAGTGTGAACTTAAAATAAAAGAAATAAAAGGTTGCAAGTCAAGATGCATTTTAGAAAATGAAAAATTAGTAGATGGTAAATGTGTATGCTGTGGCAAGAAAGCTAAATACCATGTAGTATGGGGAATTCAATATTAAAATGGGAATAACTATTAATAGTTTAACAAAACTAAATTCAAATGATTATGAAAGAATGATTATAAAGAAAAACAATTATGGTTATTCTATAAATATTAATAAAGAAAAAAGAAAAGCATCAGATTATGAAATGGTATCCAAAAGATTTAATAGTTTAAATGATGATGTAGATACGAGACTTGTAGAAGTAATAGAGTTCTTTTTGGAAAATCATACTATTAGTGAACTTAAAGTAGAAAAAATTGATTATCATGATGGAAAGTTTTTAAGTATTATTGCAAATAATTCTAAAATGAGTTTACAGATTCCTAAAACGATTGGTAATCAAGATTTAGGGAAAATAATATATAACAAGTTTAAAATGGATAGAGATAAATTTATTTATGATAATTTATCTATAAATAGCTATGATATTTATGAAAGTAAAAAAGCAAAAAATTATTCAATAAATAGTGATATGAATAGAATTGTTTTACATGTGATTGGTATAGATGATATGAATTTTGTCAAAGCCTTGATAGAAGAAAAATTAAATAATTTTGATGGAATGGTTTATTATGTTAAAGAGGCTCCATCGATTGGTGAAGATATGAAATTTTGTTTGTATGGTCAAGGTATAAAAATGAATTTAATTATAAATTATTTTAACTCAGATAATATTAAGATTATCACGGATATTGAAGAAATTATAGAAAAGCATGATAGAGATATTTTAGATAGCAAAAAAATGCAATTAAAATTGGAGGGATTTTAATGGAAAACATAACAATGGAAAAGTTAGTTAATTATTGTAAACAATATGGATTCATATTTCAGGGAAGTGAAATATATGGAGGACTTGCTAATACATGGGATTATGGTCCATTAGGTGCAAGACTTAAAAATAATATAAAGGATGCTTGGAGAAAGAAATTTATTCAAGAAAGAGATAATGCATATGAAGTTGATGCAGATATATTGATGCATCCAAGAGTATGGGAAGCATCAGGTCACGTTGATAGTTTCGCAGATCCACTAATAGATTGCCGTGAATGTAAAACTAGACATCGTGCTGATAATTTAATTAATGACTTTACTAACTCTTCAATTGGTGATGCAATGACTAATGAAGAGATGATTAACTATATAAATGAACATAAAGTGCCTTGTCCAAAATGTGGTAAAACTAATTTTACCGATATAAGACAATTTAAACTTATGTTTGAAACATATAGAGGAGTTATAAAAGATGCTAAAAGTGTTGTATATTTAAGACCTGAAAATGCACAAGGAGAATATGTAAACTTTTTAAATGTACAAAGAAGTATGAGAGCAAAATTACCATTTTCTATTGGACAAATTGGTAAAGCATTTAGAAATGAGATAACACCAGGAAACTTTACATTTAGAACAATTGAATTTGAACAAATGGAATATCAAACTTTCTGTAAGGAAGGTAGTGATATGGAGTTATATGAATACTTTAAAAACTTTGGTAAGAACTTTTACATGAGTCTAGGAATTCCAGAAGAAAAATTAAGATTTCATGACCATGAAAAACTTGCACATTATGCTAAAGCAGCATGTGATATTGAATATTTATTTCCATTTGGTTGGGGAGAAATAAATGGAACACATAATAGAACTAATTTTGATTTAACTCGTCATCAAGAATATAGTGGTGTATCACAAGAATATTTTGATCCAGAAACTAATGAAAAATATGTGCCTTATATTGTTGAATCAACATATGGACTTGATAGATGTGTTTTAGCAATATTATTTAACTCGTATAATAAAGAAACACTTTCTGATGGAGAAGAAAGAGAAGTTATGAAATTTCATCCTTATTTAGCACCATATAAGGCAACAATTCTACCATTAATAAAAAAATATCATAGTGAAAAAGCAAAAGAAATTTATAAAGAATTATCTAAAAGCTTTATGTGTAGTTATGATGATTCCGGTAATATTGGTAAACGTTATAGAAGAAGCGACATAACAGGTACACCATTTGCAATTACAATTGATGATGAAACTTTAAATAATGGTACTGTGACTCTAAGAGATAGAGATACAATGGAACAAATAACTCTACCTATAGAGGAAGTTGAATCATATATAAGTAGTCGTATTAAAATTTAAATTTAATGAGGACATAGTTATGAAAAAAAATAGAAAAATAGTTTTAGTCATCCTAATAGTATTTATATTAATAGCTTTATATCTTTTGTTTAGAAACAATTTTAAAAAATATATTATAATGGAATCCAGCAAATATACTATAGAACAAAAAGAAAAACCAAATGGGCAAAAGTATATTTTATTTACGATATCAGGTCTTTATGGATGTTCAGATGATGTAGAATTATCCAAAAAAGAAATAGATAATAATAACAATTTAAATTTATACTTCGATTACATAGAAGATTGTGGTGATTGGGCTGAGAGTACAAAAGAATTTGAAATTCCATTGAATGAAAATATTAATGAAATAAAACCGTTTTATAGAGTTAAAAAAACATTAAGATGTAATGATGTTACAATAGATAAACCAATAATATATATTTATCCAAATAAAGAAATAGATTTAACTATTAAACTTAAAAATAATGATTTATTAACATATACTTATCCTAAGTATAATAATGAGTGGAACGTTCATGTAGATACAAAAGGAAATATTTACGACTATAAAAGCAAGAGAAATTATTATGCATTATATTGGGAAGCACTTGATAATACAAAAGTAGATATGAATGAAGGATTTGTAGTTGAAGGAACAGAAATAGTTGAGTTTTTAGAAGAAAAGTTAAAATATCTTGGACTTAATGAAAAAGAAATCAATGAATTTATTATTTATTGGATAGATAAACTTGAAGGAAATAAATATAATTATATAAGATTTAGAAGCATAGAAGAAATAAATAAGTATATGCCTTTAGAATTTAGCATAAATCCAGATACTTTAATAAGAGTTGTTATGGATTATAAACCTCTTGATAAAAAAATAACAGTAAAAGAACAGGTTTTAGAAAAAAAGGAAAGACATGGCTTTACAGTTGTTGAGTGGGGAGGACATAAAATAACTAATAGTTAAACTTTTTGATTTATTATTTTTCTTTTTATATGAAATATATATAAAACAAAATTTAGTGAGTAAATCATTACTCGCTTTTATTATGACAAAATGGTTTGGTTATATTGTCAAGAATGGAAAATAATAATAAATAAAAATATTTAATAAAAAATGTTCTAGTATAATTTTTGTGGAGTGTCAAAGAATAAAAGAATTAAATATTTCTGATTTAAAAAAAGAGGATATTATATCTGTTACAATTGGTAGTAATCCTATTCAAGACATAAAAGATATATTGAATAGTGAGAAATATAAAGAACATCCAGAATTATTTACATTTCCAACATTAGCATTTGCTAAATTTTTTTTGTCATGCTATAATTTTATATCATAGGTGATGAATATGCATAAATTTTTATATTTATTTTTAGCTTTTTTTATATATTCATTTTTGGGATATATAATAGAGTGCCTTTATTGTAGTATTATTAATAAAAAAATAATTACAAATAGAGGTTTTTTGATAGGACCATATCTACCGATATATGGATTTGGATCTATTTTTATACTTTACTTTTTGCGCAAGTATTTTTCTAGTCCGGTTATCTTATTTATAGTAGGAGCTGTTATTGCATCTACACTAGAATTTACTGCTAGTTATTTAATGGAGAAGATATTCAAGGCGAGATGGTGGGATTATAGTGATAAGAAATATAATTTGGATGGTAGAATTTGCCTTTTAAATACTGTTTTATTTGGAGCGGCTGGATTGGTTGTAGTCTATCTTGTTAATCCCGTTTTATTAAAATTACTTAATTTATTTAATGATAAAACATTAGATATTTTAAGCATTATACTTATGATTGTTTTTTTGACAGATCTTGTTTTGTCATCCTTAATCATTTATAGTTTAAGAAAGAACAGAAGAATTATTAAAGATTCTACAGAAGAAATAAGCGAAAAAGTTAAAAACATTATTAGAAAACATCGTGTTTTAAAGAAACGTTTATTAGATGCTTTCCCAGGTATAAATCAACATAATATATATAAAATGCTAAAAAAGATGGTAGAAAAGAAATAAAACACTTGATTTATTTTAAAATATATTATATATTGTTAGTGCTACTTCATCTTGGTTATGGATTTTCCGACCATTACTAGGATGTTAGTTAATATTTAAATAGGAGGAAATGAAATGGCTTTAACTAAAGAAGTAAAAACAAGTATCATTAAAAATTTCGCTAGAGATGAAAAAGATACTGGTTCAGCTGAAGTTCAAATAGCTATTCTTACAGAAGAAATTAAGTTATTAACTGAACATTTAAAAGAACATAAACATGATTATCATTCACGTCGTGGACTTTTAAAGAAAGTTGGACAAAGAAGAAATATGCTAAATTATTTAGCTAAGAAAGATATCAATAGATATCGTGAAGTTGTTAAAAAATTAGGATTAAGAAAGTAGACACTGTTTTTTGGTGTCTTTATTTTTGATTAAATACAAGATGTCTAGGATAAATGGAGGTAGAAATGGCAAAGAAAGTATTTGAATTTAATTTTAGAGGTAGAAAATTAGTTGTAGAACATGGGGAACTTGCTAAACAAGCACATGGATCTGTATTAGTTAGATATGGTGATACTGTTATATTATCTACAACAGTTGTATCAAAAACAGCTAATATTTTATCTGACTTTTTTCCACTTATGGTTTTATATCAAGAAAAGCTATATTCAGTAGGAAAAATTCCAGGTGGATTTATTAAAAGAGAAGGTAGACCAACCGAGGCAGCTACTTTGGCGGCTAGAATGATTGATAGGCCAATGAGACCAATGTTCCCAGAAGATTTTAGAAATGAAGTACAAGTTGTAAATACAGTGTTATCTGTTGACAATGATAATTCACCAGAACTTACTGCAATGTTTGGATCTAGTTTAGCTACTTGTATTTCAAAAGTTCCATTTGATGGACCTATTGCAGGTGTTAAAGTTGGTAGAGTTAATGGAGAATTTATAATTAACCCAACGCCTGATGAACTTGAGGTATCAGATATTGATTTAACAGTTGCTGGTACAAAATATGCAATTAACATGGTTGAAGCAGGAGCTCGTGAAGTAAGTGAAGAAGATATGCTAGAAGCATTAATGTTTGGGCATGAGGCAGTAAAAGAATTATGTGCATTCCAAGAAGAGATAATTAAAGAAGTTGGAGTAGAAAAGATGGAATATGAACATCTTGAAATATCTGATGAATTAAGAAATGAAATTAGAACTCTTGCAAGTGATAAGTTGGATGCAGCACTAAGAATAAAAGGCAAACTTGAAAAATATGCCGCAATAGATGCAGTTAAAGAAGAAGTTGTAAATAAGTATGAAGAAGAAAATTCTTCACTAGATAAAGATGAATTAAATGAACTTTTAACTAAAGTTAAATTGGTTTTAGAATCTATTGAATATGATATATTCAGATCAATTACAGTTAATGAAAAAACAAGAGCAGATGGAAGAAGCATGACTGAAATTAGACCTTTATCTACTGATATAGATATGTTGCCTAGAACACATGGTTCAGCTTTATTTACAAGGGGTGAAACTCAAGCTCTTGCGGTTACTACACTTGGTGCTTTAAATGAATATCAAGCGTTAGATGGAATAAGTTTAGAAGCTGAAAAGCATTTTATGCTTCATTATAATTTCCCACAATTTTCTGTTGGAGAAACTGGTAGATATGGTTCTCCTGGTAGAAGAGAAATTGGACATGGGGCATTAGGTGAAAGATGTTTAAAACAGGTAATGCCTAGTGAAGAAGAATTTCCTTATACAGTACGTGTAGTAAGTGAAATATTAGAAAGTAACGGTTCTAGTTCTCAAGCTACTATATGTGCTGGATGTATGTCATTAATGGCTGCAGGTGTTCCAATAAAAGCACCAGTTGCCGGAATAGCAATGGGACTTATTACTTCAAAAGATGGTAGCGATTATACAATTTTAACTGATATCCAAGGTATGGAAGATCATCTAGGTGATATGGACTTTAAAGTTGGTGGTACAAGAAGTGGTATATGTTCTCTACAAATGGATATCAAGATTAAAGGAATTACTAAAGAAATATTAAAGGAAGCATTAGCGCAAGCAAAAGATGCTCGTATGGAGATACTTGATGTAATGGAAAATCAAATAAGTGAACCAAGAAAAGAAGTATCTAAATACGCTCCTAAAACTATGATTTTCTACATTAAACCAGAGAAAATTAAAGATGTAATTGGTCGTGGTGGAGAAATGATTACTAAAATTATCTTAGAAGCAAGTGGCGTTACTGCGGTTAATGATGTTAATGCTGTTAAGGTTGATCTAGAAGATGACGGTAAAGTAATTATTTATCATACAGATAAAGATATTATAAATAAAACTGCTGAGATGATTCAAGATGTCGTAAAAGAAGTAGAAGAAGGAAAAATATATACTGCCAAAGTAGTTAAAATCGAAGAATTTGGATGCTTTGTACAACTATGGCCTGGTTGCGAAGGACTAGTTCATATATCTAAATTATCAAAAGATAGAGTAGAAAAGGTTGAAGATGTTGTAAAACTTGGTGATGAGATTCTAGTTAAAGCAATAGGTACTGATAAAAAAGGAAGATTAAACTTTTCAAGACGTGATGTATAAATTTTAAGGAGTATTTGATACTCCTTTTGTTTTATATAAATATAAATTAGTGTCAAAAGTAAAAAAAGGTATACCATTAATCATAAAAATATGATATTATTTTATTATAGGATTGGAGTTTGATATTTATGAAAGATAATAGAAAAGTAAACCATAAAGCAGGATTTACTATGATTGCAATTGCAGTATTAGTATTATCATTATCATTTTTGGGCGGAGGAATTTATTTAAATTCAATAAATCTTTCAACTAAAAGTAGTAACAGTATAGAAGGTATTGATAAAAGAGCAGAGGCTAATACTACTTCTAATGATGTAGATAATATTTTTGCAAACACTTATTACAATGCTCTTGATGTTTTATCTGAAGGAATTTATTATGGTACCGGATGGTTAAGCATTTGTCCAAATTCACAAATGGAATTAAATGGTGAAATATACATAAAAGTATGTAATGATATATATAATAAAAAAAGTACTATTGTAGATAAAGTTAAAAACATAATTTCATCTAATTATATTAATGAGTTAATGAAAGATGATTATATTGATTATAATGAATCGCTATATATTAAACCTTATAGTGTAGACAAAAATCAAGAATATGTAGGCTTTGTATCATATAAAGTCTTGAACCAAAGCAGTGACAAAATTGTTTATTCCATAAAAAGTAAATATAGTAAATTAGATTGTGATAATAACTGCAATTATAATTATAAAGAACATAAGATGACATTAACAAAAGAACAGGGAAAATGGTTAGTTTCAAATATTGAAATGCCTTATTAAAATTAATGACTAACGAAGAAAAATATAATAATTATAGAAAGAAAAAAAATTTAAGAATTATAGTTATCATCTTAGCTATTATAGATATTACACTTTCAGTTTTATCAATATTTAAAATAGTTAGTATTTACTTTCCTATTATACTTTTTATAATTACTCATATTATATTTAAAAAAATGAACAAGATAAATTACAAGCAATAAGTAACTATTGCTTGTTTTTATTTAGATAATAATATATAATATATAGTTGTTGGAGGAATATTATGGCAAAGAAAAAAAATGTTAATGAAATAAAAGTTGTTATTGATGGAGAAGAATGGCAAAACGCTCTAGATAAAGCTTTTCAAAAGAAAAATAAAGAAGTAACTATCCCTGGATTTAGAAAAGGAAAAGCAACAAGAGAAGTTTTTGAAAAGAAATTTGGGAAAGAAAGTTTATTCATTGATGCAAGTGAATTAGTAATTCAAGATGCATATTTAAAAGGATTAGCTGATTCTAAACTTATTCCAGTAGTAAAACCAAAAGTTGATATTACAGGAATAGATGCAGATAAGGTAGAATTCAAATTTACAATTATTACTAAACCAGAAATAACTATTAAAAAGTATAAAGGATTAAAAGTTACAAAAGATAAAGTTAAAGTAACTAAAGAAGAAATAGAACATGAATTAGGACATGTTTTAGAAAAATATACAGATCTTGTTGTAAAAGAAAAAGGTACAGTAGAAAATGGTAATGTAGCAATTATTGATTTTGAAGGATTCAAAGATGGAGTAGCATTCGATGGTGGAAAAGGTGAAAACTATGAATTAGAAATAGGAAGTAACACATTTATTCCTGGATTTGAGGAACAATTAATTGGGATGAAACCATCTGAAGAAAAAGAAATAAAGGTAACATTTCCAGAAGAATATCCGGCAGAGGAGTTAAAGGGAAAAGAAGTAACATTTAAAGTTAAAGTAAATGAAATTAAGGAAAAAGTAAAACGTGAATTAGACAAAGATTTCTTTGAAGATTTAGGTATGGAAGGTGTTGATTCTAAAGAAACACTAGAAGCTGAAATCAAAAAGAATATTGAAGCACATAAAGAAATGGATGCTGAAAATAAATATGTTGATGAATTACTTGAAGCCGTAGGAAAAAATGTTGAAGTTGATATTCCAGAAGAAATGGTTGATGAAGAAGTTGATAGATTAATTGAAAGATATGAAGAACAATTAAAAATGCAAGGTATATCATTAGATTTATATTATCAATTTACTAGAACAACAGAAAAAGATTTAAGAAATCAATTAGAAAAAGAAGCTTATAATCATGTTTTATATCGTTTAATGTTAGAAGAAATATTAAAATTAGAAAAATTAGAAGTCACTGATGAAGAATCAACTGAAGAAGCTGAAAAATTAGCTGATAAATATAAAATGAAAAAAGATGAATTCTTAGATGCATTTGGTGGTATTGAAATGATTAAATATGACCTTGAAATGCGTAAAGTAATAGATTTCTTAAAAGAAGCAAATAAATAATTAAAAAGTTCAATTATTGAACTTTTTTTTTGGAATAATTTATGATATTATATTAATATAATAGGGAGATGATTAGATGAGTAAAGATAGTGGTAATGGAATATGGTATCTACTAATTTTTTTCTTCATAATAATGATTTTTGTGCCTCCACTTTTTAGATTTGCTTATCCAAAGGCAGAAAATACTAGCAATGAATCCCCAGAAAATAGTAATAATAGTGTGTTAAGTTGTAAAAAGAATACTCAGGATTATGAATATTTGATTGATACACAATATAATAATGATAAATTAAGTGCAATTACTTTTAGAAAAAATCAAACATCTCAGCAAAATAGTGATCAAACAAATGAAAGCGATGATCAAGACTGGTTTGATATTTTGTCTAACATGAATCCAATGGGAAAAGTAACACAAGGAAATCAAACTACTATTGTTTTTGATTTTGAAAAGAATAAATATGATGAGGAAATACTTGTCAATTACATTAAATCTATTACAGACGAGAAAAATTATTATGAAAATCAAGGATTTACTTGTCAAACAAACATTAAATAAAAAAGAATAAGGGAATGTGATACTAATGAAAATTGTAAAGGATATTAATAGAGAAATTTTTAAAGCTTATGATATTAGAGGAAAATATCCAACTGATATTGATAAAGATATAGCATATACAATTGGAAGAAGTTATGGTAGTCGTTTACTTAGTATTGGTAAAAACAAGTGTATTGTTGGATATGATAACAGGCATTCTTCTTTAGAATTATCGTTAGCTGTTACGATTGGAATATTATCAACAGGTGTAGATGTAGTAAGTGTTGGGCTTGTAACAACTCCTATGTGTATTTATGCTAAGGATGTTTTGGATATACCAAGTTACATTATGGTAACGGCTAGTCATAATCCTAAAGATGATAATGGATTTAAATTTTCTTTCGATGAGAGTGGTAATGTTAAAGGTGAAGAAATGGACAAATTTGCTGATTTTACATTACAAGGTAAATTCAGCGAAGGAATTGGTAAATTTAGTAAATATGACATGAAAAAAGATTATTTGAATCTTTTCAAAGAAAATATTAAATTAGGTGCCAAAAAATTAAAAGTTGTTCTTGATTTAGCTAATGGTACTACTTCTTGTATAGCTAGAGAAATATTTGAAATGTTTAATATTGACTTAACAATTATTAATGAACAAAGTGATCCTGATTTTCCAAATCATCATCCAGACCCTTGTGTAACAGAAAATCAATTTCAATTAAGAGATAAAGTTCTAGAGTTGGGCGCAGATTTAGGAATTGGCTTTGACGGCGATGGTGACAGATGTGGTGTTGTTGATGATAAAGGTAATATAATTAAGACAGATACTTATATGGCTGTTATGGTTCAAAGCATTTTGCCAGAATGTGAAAATAAAAGAATCTTATATGATGTTAAGTGCTCAGACTTGTTAAAAAACGAAATAGTTAAGTGGGGAGGTATTCCAGTTTGCTATAGAACGGGTGCTTCATATACTATGAGTAAGGTACTTGATGATAATCTTGCTTTTGGTGGAGAATATTCAGGCCATATCTACTTTAATGATCGCTTTAAAGCTATAGGTAGTGGTATTTATGCAGGACTTAGAATGGTGGAATTTCTTTCTAAAATAGATAACAGGTTGAGTGACATTATAAAAACATTTGATAAGTATTATTCAACGGATGAAATTAAATTTAAATCACCTAATAATATTAAAAATAGAGTAATAGATGATATTAAAAAGTATTGTATTAATATGAGATTCAATATTGATGATACAGATGGTATAAAAATAAGAAAATTAGGAAGTTGGGCTTTGATAAGGGTTAGTAATACAGGACCTAATATTACTGCTAGATTTGAAGCTGACTCAGAAGAAAAGTTATTCTCTATAAAAAGGGAATTTACTAACTTAATTAATTATTTTAATAAATAAAATTTAAAAGTTAATATATAAAAGAATAAATGACATTATTTTTAATGCCATTTTTTTATAATTAATTTGGTGATAGAATGAGGGTTTATTTTGATATTGTATTTATTTTAAATTTTATCCTTGATTTTAGTTTACTAGTTTCAGTTGCATATTTATTAAAACGAGTAATAAATATAAAAAGAATTATTTTAGGAAGTTTAGTAGGAAGCTTATCAATGATCATTTTATTTTACAAATTAAATAGTATTGAAATATTTGTTTATAAAGTAATAGTCAGTATACTGATGATTATTGTTACTTTTAAATATAAGAATCTAAAATATTTTTTAAATAATTTTTTATATTTGTACATTGTCAGTATAGTCTTAGGTGGAAGCTTATACTTGTTAAATAATAACTCTAATATTAAAAACAATGGATTATTATTCGTTCATAACCCTCAAAAAATTAATTTAATAATTATGCTTTTTCTAAGTCCATTAATTCTTTATTTTTATTTAAGGCAATGTAAAAAGTTAAAAAACAATTACAATAATTATTACCGAGTTGAACTTGTATATAAAAATAATTCTTATATGTTTACTGCATTTTTAGATACTGGTAATAAATTAAAAGATCAATACAAAAACCGACCAATTATTTTAATTAATACTGATAAAATAGATGTAGATTATGATAAAAGTATATTGGTTCCTTATGAGACTGTCAGTGGATCTGGAGTATTAAAGTGTATTGAAGCTGATTATATAGTGATAGATAACAACAAACTAATTAAAAAGCCCTTAATTGGTTTGACTAAAGATAAATTTAATATTGAAGGAATTGATATGATTTTAAATAATGAAAGTTTATAGGAGGATTTAATGATTAGTTTATTACTTATTTTGGGGGAGTTTTTTGAATTAGGTAGTGTACTTTTTTATGTAGGCGCTACAGATAAGCTTCCAGAACCATTATCAAAAGAAATGGAAGAGTATTATTTAATTAGAAGTGCAGATGGAGATTTGACCGCAAGAGATAAATTAATTGAACATAATTTAAGACTAGTTGTTTTTTTAGCAAAAAAATATGAGAATACTAAAGTTGATTTAGAGGATTTAGTTAGTATTGGAACGATTGGTCTAATTAAAGGAATTAAAACATATAGCCTTGGAAAAAATATAAAATTAGCAACTTATGCATCAAGATGTATTGATAATGAAATACTTATGTATTTAAGAAAAAACAAAAAAATAAAAACAGAAATAAGTTTCGATGAATCTTTGAGTTTTGATATGGATGGTAATGAGTTACATTTAGAAGATATATTAGGAACCGATCCAGATATTGTTACTAAAGGATTAGAAGAAGATTTAAATAAAAGAATTGTTATTGATGAAATAAATAAACTAAATGTAAGAGATAGAGAAATAATTGTGATGAGATATGGATTGGTAACAGGAGAGGAAAAAACACAAAAAGAAGTCGCTGAGATACTTGGTATCAGCCAATCTTATATATCCAGAATAGAAAAGAAGGTGATAAAAAGAATTAAAAATGTAGTTAATAGTTAATTTCACAAAATTTACACAAATTCTTAATATTATTTATACATTTAAGCTGTATACTTATAATCAGAAAAGGAGGTGAGCAGTAAGTAAGTAAATAAAAAATTAAAAAAAATAATTAATATACCTTTCTTATAAAAATAAACTACAAAATACTCACTTTTAAAGAAAAAAGGAATCTAGAATTGTATTAGATTTCTTTTTTTGTATGAATCTTTTAATATAGTTAATAATATGAATGGTGGTTTTATGAAAATATTAATTACAGGTGCAGCCTCTGGAATAGCATTTTTAACAGGAATAACATTAAAAAGCAGGGGTCATGATGTTATTATGACTACACATACTGTTGAACAGTTAACAACATTAAATGAAAAATTACAGTTATTAAAACTTGATATAACAACATTTAAAAAGTTATATTTGTTATTGTTTTATTAAGAAAAATTGAAATTTACTATTGTCAAAAGTTATCATTTATGTTATTATGATATTACTTTGATGTGGCGATGTAGCTCAGCTGGCTAGAGCGTCCGGTTCATACCCGGAAGGTCGGGGGTTCGATCCCCTCCGTCGCTACCAATATGAGTAATAATAGATAGAAATATCTATTTTTTTTATACATTTTAATCTTATTTGACATATCAATAC
>CAKPRZ010000017.1 GCA_934183165.1 uncultured Bacilli bacterium
CCCCCCCCCCGATGCATTTTTTCAAGCAAAAAACCAAGTAATAATACTTGGTTTACGTAAACAAATTTACTTATTTTATTTTTATACATCTATATCTATGAAATCATCTATAGTCATTAATCTATCATCTATTTCTTTTAATGATACCTTTTTTACTGGGTTTTCATTAGAAATATCAGTATTAACATCAATATCTTTTCTTTTTATTAAATCTACATTTTTAAAAATAGATTTAACTTGCTTTTTAACAATAACTGATCCTGTAGAATATCTATCCATTATTGGCAATTCAGTAACTTTAATAATTTTAGTATCAATACCTTTTAGACCTATAAATTCTCTTCCATTAACAACAATAGCACCTATTGTGCGATATGGATTTGTTTTTACTTCTCTAAGTACTAAAAGTCCTCTTTTTGCTCTTGATGTTTTTTCAAACTCAGATAATTTTACTCTCTTTCCGGTTCCTTTATCTGTAACAACAGCAAGATATTCATCACCATCATCAAAATTTGATGTACTAACAACATAATCATCTTTCAAGTTTATAGACTTAACGCCACTGGTTCTAAGCCCTACTATTGGTATTTCAGAAGTATTATACCAAAGTCCATAAGACTTATTAGTTGTTACAAAAACATTACTATATTTTGTTATAAATGCATCAATAAGTTTATCCTTTTCTTTTAATTTCATACAATTAATAGGTTTAGAATAACGAGATGACTTAAAATCTTTTAATAATGTTCTCTTAATCATACCGTTCTTTGTTACCATAGTGATATCAAGATTATCTTCAAATGAAGTAATAGGTATTACTGATACTATTTTTTCATCACTGTCTAGTTTTATAACATTACTAATATGTTTTCCAAGATCTTTCCAAGCACAAACAGGTATTTCATGAACTGGTAAATATAAGAAATTGCCAAGACTAGTAAATACTAAAATAGTATCTAATGTATTAAGCTCAAATAGGCCTAATAAATAATCTCCATCTTTTAAAGTTAGCTCATCCTTACTAGCAGAATAACTTCTTAATGATGCACGTTTAACATAACCATCCTTAGTTATCATAACCATTACATCTTCTTTTGGAATCATTACTGTTGTATCAACTTTTATTTCTGTGATTTCAGCTTTTATATCAGTCTTTCTTGGAGTAGCATATTCTTTTTTAATCTTTCTAAGTTCTTCTTTTAAGACATTCTTTAACGTTTCATCATTATTTAAAATTGCTTCCAACCCTTTTATCATAAATCTTAACTTTTCTAATTCTTCTTCCAATAATTTAACATCAGTATTGGTTAAACGATATAATTGTAATGTAATAATTGCTTCAGCTTGTTTTTCAGTAAAATCAAAACATTTAACTAAATTATCACGTGCATCTGATTTATTAGAACTTGCTCTAATTACTTTTATTACCTCATCTAATATAGATAAACATTTTATTAGACCTTCTACTATATGTAGTCGTTCCATTGCATGATTTAGATGAAATTTAGTTCTTCTAATTACAAATTCTTTTTGATGTACAATGTATGCATCAAGAACTTCTAATATACCTAGTTGTTTTGGTCTTCTATTTACAATAGCTATTACGTTAAAATTATAAGAAATTTGAAGATCTGTATTTTTTAATAAATAATTTAAAACATTTTCTTTGTTACAATCCTTTTTCAAGTCAATTACAATTCTTAAACCATCTCGGTCTGATTCATCACGAACTTCAATCATTCCATCTATTTTTTTGTCAATTCTAATTTCATCTATTTTTCTTACTAGTAGAGCTTTATTAACTTCATAAGGAATTTCTGTTATAACAAGTGCTAGTTTGCCTTTTCCTTCTTCGAATGTAGTTCTGGCTTTTATTATGATCCTACCACGTCCATTTGTATATGCACTAGTAATTCCATCAAGTCCTTCAACAATTCCTCCAGTTGGGAAATCCGGTCCTTTTACTATATCTATAATTGTTTCTAATCTACAATTAGGAGAATCAATTCTTTTTATAGTAGCATCAATTACTTCTCCTAAATTATGCGGAGGAATATTCGTTGCATATCCGGCTGAAATTCCAGAAGCACCATTTACTAAAAGATTAGGAAATTTAGCAGGTAATACAGTGGGTTCTAATTCTGTATCATCAAAGTTTGGAGCCATATTTACTGTATCGTAATCCAAGTCTTTTAACATTTCGTTACTAATTTTAGCAAGACGGGCCTCAGTATAACGCATAGCAGCTGGACTATCTCCATCCATAGAACCATTATTACCATGCATATCAATATAAGGAGTATTTTGCTTCCACCACTGACTCATTCTTACCATAGCTTCATATATAGAAGAATCACCATGTGGATGATAATTACCCATAACATTACCTACTGTTTTAGCACTTTTACGATATGGCTTATCATAAGTATTTCTATCTTTATACATACCAAACAAAATTCTTCTTTGAACCGGCTTTAATCCATCTCTAACATCAGGAATAGCGCGATCTTGAATTATATATTTAGAGTAACTACCAAATCTATCACCCATAATATCTTCAAAAGCATAATCATAAATTTTGTTCATTACTTCTTTTATATCATTTTTCATTACATCATCTACTTTCTAATAAACCCCTTATTTTCTTTTTCAAGCAAGTAGTTATAGGTATTAATGAATGTTTTATCAACTCTCTTTGTCTTTTTCTCTACTCTTGAAATAATTCTATTTATACAACATTTATTTAAATAATCACAATAATCATTATTGTTTAGATTACTACTATTAGGATATTCATGACTATAAATCGTATATGAACTTTCCATATAATTAGATTTAATTCTTTTAATAAGTTTTGAATAAATAAATGTTACTTTTTCCTGATCAGTATCAAAAAACATTTTTTCTAAATCATCTATATCAATTTTATCTATATCAAGCATATAATTAAAAACCATCCCGAATTGGCTAAATTCTGATAATCTATCGCTTAATTCTTTTTCTGTTTCTTTGTCTGTTAATAATGCCATATTACTGCTCCTTTTAAATTGTATAATCGTCTTCTAATGAAAATTCAACATTTTCTTCAATCCATTCTTTTCTAGGTTCTACACTGTCGCCCATCAAAACACTAACTCTTTTTTCGACCAATGATGCATCTTCGATATTAACTCTAATTAGACTTCTAGTTTCAGGGTTCATTGTTGTTTCAGCAAGTTGATCAGCATTCATTTCACCTAATCCTTTATATCTTTGAACTTCACATTTTCTGCCTTTAACTTTTTCTTGCATTTCTTCCATACTATATGCATATTCTATATTTTTACCACTTGATATTTTAAATAATGGTGGCATCGCAATATATAGTTTTCCGGCTTCAATAAGAGGCCTCATGTAGCGATAAAAGAAAGTCAAAAGCAAGCACTGAATATGTGCACCATCAACATCAGCATCGCTCATTATAATTACTTTATCATATTCACAATCATCAATTTCAAATGTATTTCCATATCCTGCGCCTATTGTATAAATTATAGTATTAATTTCTTCGTTTTTTAACATATCTTCAAGTTTTGATTTTTCAGCATTTATTACCTTACCACGAAGGGGAAGTATTGCTTGAAATTTTCTATCTCTTCCTTGCTTTGCAGAACCTCCGGCACTATCACCCTCGACTAAGAACAATTCATTTTTCTTTTTATTTTTAGTTTGCGCAGGAGTAAGTTTACCAGATAAAGCTCTTTCTTTAGGGTTTTTAGTTTTTCCTTTACGTGCTTCTTCTCTTGCACGCCTAGCTGCTTCTCTTGCTGTTTTACTTTTTAATGATTTTTCTATAATATCGGTAGCTACTTTTTTATTTTCTTCTAAAAAGAATTGTAATTTTTCACCAACAATAGCCTCTACTACTGTTCTTGCTTGTGGTGTTCCTAATTTACCTTTAGTTTGTCCTTCAAATTGTAATAAATCTTCTGGGATTTTAAGTGATATAACTGCAGTTAATCCCTCTCTTACGTCACTACCTTCAAAGGCTTTATCCTTACCTTTAATATATCCATTATTTTTAGCATAGTCATTAAAAGCCCTAGTAAGCGCCGTTTTAAATCCAACCTCATGAGAACCACCATCTACTGTTTTAACATTGTTAACAAAAGATATAATATTTTCAGAATAAGAATCAGTATACTGCATAGCAATATCTACTTCAATTTTATTTTTTTCTCCTTCAAAACTAATTACTTTATGTAAAACATTTCGATCTTCATTTAAATATTTAACAAATTGTTCCAAACCTTTTTCATAGTAAAATTTATTACTTCTTGTGGTTTCTTCATCAATTACTTCAATAGTTAATCCTTTCAACAAAAAAGCAGATTCTTGCATTCTTTCACATATAGTTGTAAAAGAAAAATTTGTTGTAGAAAAAATACTATCATCCGGTAAAAATCTTACTGTAGTACCAGTTTTATTGGTAGTACCTATCTTCTTTAATGGAACAGCAACATTACCACCATTTTCAAATCTAATAAAGTACTCACCTTTATCTTTTTTTATTGTAACTTCCATCCATTTAGAAAGAGCATTAACGACACTCGCACCTACACCATGTAATCCACCAGATACTTTATAACCAGATTCTTCAAATTTACCACCTGCATGTAATACTGTATATATAACTTCTGGTGTTGATTTACCTGATGCATGCATTCCTACTGGAACTCCACGTCCTTGATCTTCAATACTTATACTAGAATCTTTATGTAAAACTATTTTTATATAGTTACCATAACCATTTATCGCCTCATCAATAGCATTATCAACGATTTCCCATACCAAGTGATGTAATCCTCTTTTATCAGTTGATCCAATATACATACCAGGTCTTTTTCGTACTGCTTCTAATCCCTCTAATATTTTTATTGAATTTTCATCATATTTTAATGCCATTGCTATCATCTCCTAGTCAATTATAACAAAAATAAAAAGATAAAAAAAGAATTAAGCTCAAAACTTTACACTTTTTTTATTTTTATTCTTGGCTTTACTAATTGATTCTTCTCATTAAAACTATTAATATCTTCTTTAATATATTCTAAAGAACCATCCTCAATTAGCTTCATAACAGTTTCTATTTTATCATATTTTTGTGTGCCTGATGCATATGTTTTTCCAAAAGTTTCATAGTTTCTAGTTATACTATCTAAATTAGTTGAAGTAATTATTTTAGCTTGATGATTAAGAAAATTATTAATTTCATGATACAGTGTATCACTATTACAAAAGTCATCAAACACACTATTATAAATGTTAATATTAATGTCATCACAACTATTAATTCCTTTTAATATCATTTCCAATTTCCAGGCATTCAACATTTGATAATATAAATAATCTTTCATTTTAGTGTAGATTTCTTGACTGTTATCTATATCATTAATAACAAAACCCAAAACTCTTAAATTGTTATTAAGTATTAGGTCTTCTATGTATTTAAAATTATCAACTCTCCTAGGTAACAATCTAGAATTATAATCATGAAGTTTATACTTGTATTTGGTAGTAGTTAAAAATGATAACATTTCTATCTTAAATTCATCACTAACTTCATTTCTATCATAATAAGATTCTATATGTTTAATTAAATTATTATCTATATAACTATTAAGTTCATATTCACACCTATTGTTATAACCATGATACCATTTATTTAAAAATCCATTTGTCCATTCATCTATATCTTTTTCATTTTTTAAATAAAATTCTTGTTTTAATTCTTCTATTATTTTTCGATAAATTTCTATAATTTCCATAAACCCTCCAAAAAAGTTTAATTCATTGCTCGTTTAAACATTTTTTCTAGTTCGTATTTTGAATAAGAAATGATTGTTGGTCTTCCATGAGGGCAAGTAAATGGATTTTCAGTATTTCTTAGGTTTTCTACTAATACTTCAACATCATCAAGTGATATATAGTCATTTGCTTTTATACTCATTTTACAAGCTAATGTAATTGCTACTTTCTCTATAAATTTTCCATAATCAAAGTCTTCTTTTTCAATGATTATATTCATAATTTTTTTAATTGCTTCCTCTATAGCATAATCAGGAAGCCAAGTTGGATGAGATCTAATAATATATGTATTAATTCCAAACTCTTCAATATCAAATCCCATATTAATCATAATATCAAGATTGTTTTTTAGCAAGATAAATTCGTCATGTGGTAACTCTATTTTAATTGGTATTAATAAGCTAGTTACGTTATGTTTAACTTCCTTCATTGCTTTAAAATATTTTTCATAATTAATTCTTTCAGCTGCAGCATGTTGATCTATTATATATATTCCATCTTCATTTTCACATATAACATATGTTGCAAGTGCAATACCAACTGGATACATCTTTTTTATTCTGTTTTCCCCGGTTACTATAGTTTGATTATCCTTATTATTTGCTCCATCAAAATCGAATGTAACTTCCTCTAACTTGTTATAATTAACAGGTTCTTCTTTAATTTCATAATTTGGTTTTATAGACGCAATCAAATTATCATTATTTTTTTCTTTTTCTTGTGTTTCTATTTTTGGAATCAAAGTCAAACTTTCTAATCTTTTAGAAATGATATTTGTTAAAAGAGATTTCAAAGGATCAACTTTAGAAAACTTTATATCCATTTTAGTTGGGTGGATATTAATATCAATAAGGATTGGATCAACATCTATTTCTAATACTATTATAGGAAATTTATCAACAGGTATATAAGTATGATAAGCTTCTATTATAGTCCTATTTAATTCATTATTTTTAATATATCTACCATTAACAAAAGTAATAATACTGTTTCTATTTGGCTTTGTAATTTCTGGATAAGAAATATAACCTTTTACTGTATAATCATCATTTTCTCCTTCTACAGCAATCATTTTTTTTGTTATATCAAGTCCATAGATATTATTAATAACTTTTAATAAATTTCCTTTTCCCTCGGTATTTAATATTGTTTTTTCATTATTTGTTAATATAAATTTTATATTTGGATAAGATAAAGCCATTTTATTAACATAGTCAACAATATTAGCTAGTTCAACATATAAGTTTTTTAAGTATTTCAAACGAACAGGAGTATTATAAAACAAATCCGTTACTATTATTTTTGTTCCTTTGTTAAGATCAGCCTTGGTAACATTTTTGATGTGACCACCTTCTATTTCAACTTGAGTTCCAATTTCTCCATCACAAGTTTTTAATAATACATTACTAACTGATGCGATTGAAGGAAGAGCTTCACCTCTAAAGCCTAAGCTTTCTATATTAAACAAATCATCCATTGTCTTTAATTTACTAGTAGCATGACGTGAAAAAGCCAACACTGCATCATTAGGATCCATTCCTTTTCCATTATCTGTAACTGATATCTTTTTAACGCCACTATCGATTAATTCTATTTTTATCTCACTACTGCCAGCATCTATTGAGTTTTCAACTAATTCCTTTACAACATTCATTGTCTTTTCAATAACTTCACCAGCCGCTATTTTATTAGATAGATTTGTATCCATTACTTGTATAATTGACATAATTCCTCCTATTTTTCTTCCCTTATATAATTAAACAACTCTAGTGCTACATCGCTAGGAAGCACTTCTTCTAATTCTTCTAAACTTGAAGATGAAATTTTTTTTAATGATCCAAAGTGTTTTAATAATTTTTTCTTTCTTACATCCCCTATTCCAGGTATTACATCTAACATACTAGAAATCATGCCTTTGCTTTTGATATCTCTATGGTATGTAATAGCATATCTATGAACTTCCTCACTAATTTTACTTAAGAATATAAAAAGATTACTGTTTTTATTAATATTAACTTCTTCTTGATTTTCATTAATCAAAACACTTGTTTTGTGTTTATCATCTTTAGCTAGTCCAACTACTTTTATATTAAGCCCTAAACTATCAATGATTTCTTTTGCAACACCAACTTGTAATTTACCACCGTCTACAACAATCAAATCTGGCTTAGTTAAATTTTCCATTAAGACTTTATAATATCTTCTATAAATAACTTCCTTCATTGCTGATAAATCGTCTTTAACTGAAGCATCTATTTTATACTTACGATATTCTTTTCTATTAGGAAGAAAGTCATCAAAAACAACCATTCCTCCAACGTAATAACTACCAAACAGATGGGAATTATCGAAAGCTTCAATTCTATGTAATATATCCATATTTAAAATTTTTCTTAATTCATCTTCGGCAAGGAGTCTTTTTTCGTTACTTTTAGTTATTAATTCCTGCTTTTCATTAAGAACTGTTTTAGCATTCTCATATGCCATATCAAGTAATTTCTTTAATTTTCCTCTTTTAGGAAATACTATTTTTACATTTAAAAACTCTTGTAGTATTGATAAATCAAATTCGTCAGATATTAATATTTCGTGAGGCAATACACTATTTTTATCATAGAAGTTAATTATATATTCAATGAGACTTTCTTCTACTTCACCATAGTACTCAAAAATTTTATAATCTCTACCAAATAGTAGTCCACCTCGTATAAAGAAAATAACAACACATAAAAAATTATTCTTATAGTAATAATTAATCATATCGAAGTTTTCATTATTGTTTAAGTCTATTTTTTGCTTACTTAGAGTTATTTCAATATCTTCTAGCATTTCCTTTAGTTCAATTGCCTTTTCAAAATTAAGACTGTCACTTGCTTCTTGCATTTGTTTTTTAATTTTATCAGTTATAAATTCTTTGTTTCCTTTTAAAAATGAAACTATTTCTTTAGACATTTCACTAGTATCAACCTTAGGATTAATACAGTAACCTAAACACTCACCAATATGATAATACAAGCACTCTTTTTTAGGTGTATTTATACATTTTTTTAAAGGATAAATTCTATTTAACATTTCTACTGTCTTTTTTGCGGCTTTAACATTTGGAAAAGGTCCAAATAACTTATTTTTATTTTTCTTTCTTTTGACATTTCTTACAACTTTTAAAAGTGGATAAGGTTTTTCAATAAATTCAATATATGGATAACTTTTATCATCTTTTAATAATATGTTGTACTTGGGATTATATTTTTTAATTAAGGTTATTTCCAATATTAATGATTCAATTTCTGTTGAGGTAACTATATATTCAAATCTATCAATGTCATTAACAAGCATCAATGTTTTACCAGTTTGAACACGATTAAAATAGCTACTTAACCTTCTTTTTAGATTTTTAGCTTTTCCTACATATATTATAATGCCATCTTTATTTTTCATTTGATAGCATCCAGGTTTTGTTGGTACTAGAGATAATTCTTTAGTAAATTTTTTCATAGTCATCCCTCATTTCATTATTATAGATTAAATTTAAAGCTAAATCTAGTTTTTTTATTGACAAAATTAAATTATTATTGTATAATACCAAATCAAAGAGAGGGGGATTACTCATGAAAGATGTTGAAAGATTAGAAGAGATTATCCATTTTGATATTGAAAAATTTGGGAAAGGTTTAGATAGCTTGAATAAAGATAAGGTTGATGAAATAACTTCAATTGCTTCTAGTTATTCTTTAGATGGTAGCAATCATCCGGAAATGTTAACTTTAAGAAATAACTTGATTTTATCAGCTTTAGGTAATAATAAAGATAAAGATGCATTTACTTTAAAGGCTGCTACTCTAGGAATGATCTTTAATAATGATGAATTCATGGAAGCTATGTTAGAAGATAATTGTGATACTAACCAAGTTGCTTATGCATTTAATACAACACCAGATAATGTTGAAATGTACTTGATGTATAAAGCAAAAAAAGAAGAGTTAGAAAAAAATATAGTAAAATAAAAGAACGAAAGTTCTTTTTTTAAGTTATAATAAATATGGTGATCTTATGTTAGTGATTAAAAATAATGTTACAACTAGAATAGAAATTAATAAGTCAATATTTATTACTAAACTAATTAAAGTTAATTCTTTAGAGCAAATCAAACTTGAATTACAGGCTGTCAAAAAAGAATATAAAGATGCAACCCATTATTGTTATGGATATATTATTGATAATTATCAAAAATCATCAGATGATTCTGAACCTAGTGGAACAGCAGGTATACCTATCATGGAGGTTTTACTTAAAAATAATTTAACTAATATCTTATGCATTGTTATAAGATATTTTGGAGGAATAAAACTTGGTAGTGGTGGCTTAATAAGAGCATATTCAAAATCAGTTACTACAGCAATTAATAATGCCGTAGTAACATCATTAATTGATGGTTATATATTAAAGATTAAATCTTCATATAAAAATCAAAAAATGTTAGAACAAATAATTAAAAATTACCATTTTGATAAAGAATATAATGAAGAAATAGAATATATAGTGTATGCGGATTCTAAGTTGTTGAATAAGTTAAAAGAATGTAATATTAAATTTGAAATCAAAGAAAAGACAAAAATAGAGCTTTAACAAAAAAGCCCTATTTTATTTTACTTTTATTTTCTTTTTCATAGTCAAATTCTGTCATATATTCAGAATCGGATAGTTCAGGTGTTTCTTTTCTTAAATTAGGAGTATATATACTCTGCATTATATTAACCCAACCAGTTTTTTTACAATCATTATAAATATTGTTTAATTCTAATGAGCGATCATGACTAGTATTTTGTGCTAGTTGATCATTAAAAGCTTGTAAAGTTATTTGCTCTGAACTATATATAAAATTATTATAAGTATTAGTAACTTCTCTTAGCATTGTTGATTTAACTCGATTGTTAAACTTATCATCACCCATAGCAAGTTTAGCATTATTAGTTTTTTCATCAACTAATTTTTTTATACTACCCTTAAGATCAGCAACTGTTTCACATTCTAATATATCGCTTTCTTTTACTGCAATTCCAAAAACATCAGATAAATCGGTAATTGTTTTATTCATATCAATTTTAACACGTTTTAACTTAGTCCTGTCTTTATCTATTTTTTTCTGTTTTTTTGGAGGAACATTATTTTTTAATGTATCTCTTATAACACAGTTAACCATATTATCTAGGGCTATACTAATATCATCTGTAGCTAAAAGTTGTTTTCTATTTCTAAGAAGCATAGTGCCTATAGAAGACATAGCAAAATCCATAGTATCATTGGATGCAATTGTTAAATCTTCATCGAATTCTTTTCTTAACTGAGCATCTTCAATAATTTCAGAGATTCTTCCATCTACTTTATCATGACTATCATCTATACCGTTTTCATCTCTAATCATGCCACTTAGTTCTTCTAATTCTTGTTTATCAACACCAATATTTTTTAAATCGTCTAAAGAAGCATAAGTAATCGTCTCTCCTGGTTCTCCCTGTCTACCAACTCTACCACGTAATTGATTATCATTTCTGGTTGTTTCAAATGGATTAAGTTGAATACATTTAAGACCACCTAATTCATATAATTCTTCTATTTGTTTTTTGCTTTTAATACCATTTCCGCCTAATTTTATATCAGTACCACGTCCTGCCATTTCTGATGCGATAGTAATAGCTCTTTTTTTACCTGCATTAGCAATAATTTTACTTTCTTCTTCTAAATCTTTACCAGCAATTAACAAATTAGCATCTTTCTTATCAAGAATTTCTAAATTATCTATAACATCATATAGATATTTAGCCTGTTCATCATTGTCTGTTACTACCAATACTGGCTGACCCTTTTCATTTGAAGATATAATATCACTCAAAACAGCCGTTAGCTTTTCTTCGTTATCTCTATAAAGTTTAGTTGGATGATCAACTCTTTTATGAGGCTTTTTGTTTGTTCTACCTTTACTATATTGATAATCCATATTACGAGGAATTTCGCAAGTTTCCATACCATAAATTTCACTAAATGCGCTTTTGTCTGCAGTACCAGTCATTCCACTTATTTTATCATACCTAGAAAGTAGTGTTCTATTAGTAATAGATGCAAGGGTATTATCTAATAGTCTTTCATTGTTATCTAATATAACTCCTAAACCTTCTTTTATTTCAATTGCTTGATGAAGACCATTTGTAAATTTACTGTTTTCCATAATTCTTCCATCTTGTAAGACTACTACTTCTTCTCTAGCTGTTTTTGGATTAAATCTTATTTGATAATCTTTTCCTTTTTCCATATGATATTTAGCGGTAATTGCATTAGAAACATATTTCCTTATAACTTGATATTTTTCTTCTGTTAACCATCTCATGTTTATATCAGCAAAATCTGGGTTATCACGACACGCTTTTTCTAACCCAGGTAAAGTCAATAATAATTGTTCATTTTTTATAACATAATCTTGGTCTTCACTATAATTAGAATTATTTATAAAAAAGTCCTTTAATTGAGTACTAAGTTTAGAAATTTCACCTTTCATTGAATAATAGAACAATTGACGTTCACCAAGTTCTGTCAATGATGTTTCATGTGGTCCTACTATAATAGAATATTTGTTGTTGTATTCAGCAGTTTTCTCTTTATTAGCTCCAATTAAACACTCATAAACATATTGATTTGGAGCTTCAAATTTATTTTTAGATAATATTTGTTCTAGGGTACGACCCAGCTCTAAATAATACTTAATTTGTTTATTTTCAAAAGCTTCTCTCCTACTTAAAACATCACCATCATTTTTTAACATATAAGGACTAATAGCATTATCTATTAATACTTGATCTGCTTCATCAACTATTACAAAGCCCGGTTTTTCTCTTCTTTGAACAATATTATCAGGATCTTTTTCATTTGTATCATATAAATAATCAAAAGCAAAGGCAGTACTTGATCCATAAACAATATCACTATTATATGCCTTCTTTTTTTGTTTAGTGTCTTGACCATCTACTAAAGTGCAACCAACACTAAGGCCAAGGGCATTAAAAATATCTTTATTAGAAGCAGCATCTCTTTGGGCCAGATAATCATTTGGTGTAAATATATCTACTTCTTTTCCCGTTAATGCATTTAAATAAGCAGGTAATATGGCTGTGATTGTTTTACCTTCACCAGTATACATCTCAGCAACATTACCATCATTAATAGCTATAGCCCCCATCAATTGAACATCATATGGTTTTATTTTCTTTACATATTCACACATTGCTTTAACTAATCCATATGCTTGAGGAAGAATCTCTTCCAAAACTTTATCTACGTCTCGACCAGCTTCCAACTCTTTGGCTATTTTTCTTTTCAAACTATTTGTTTCCGCTATAAAAGTATTTTTAATTAATTTATCTTTTAATTCATCATTAAATATAGTATAAAGATTATTCATTTTAGTTTGCATCTTACGGAAAGAATCAATAACATTAGCAACATCAATATCAACATCAACATATTTCATAGCTTCTTTTACTGAATCCATTGGATTTTTAGAACTTACTTTTTTGCTTTTGACAAGAGGTATAATAGTTTTTTGCATAATATCATTTAACTCAGGAACAGCACTAGCCCCAAGTATTAGTAATTGCGCTTTTATATCTTTATCATCTTTTATTTCATCTATGTTAGTTAGCAAATAATTTGCTTTATCTTCTAAACCACTTTTAGATATAAAAGTTGTATCTTTGCCTAACTTGCTTAAAACATAATCAAAAACTGTATTTACCGATTTTAAAAATTTAGTGTTTTTGTCTATATTATTAATATCCTCAATAACGCCTAGGAAACGTTCATCTTCTTCATTCATTTTTGTATCATAAAAGTCCGTTAAATAATAGCGGAGAACATCTGTACCCTCTTCAATACAACGATTAGCTATTTTTGATGTACTATATTTTGCATTACATATTTGAGCATATTCATCATAATAATCATTAATTATCGATATTATTTTTTCATATTTTTTAATTCTAGCTTTGTTTTCAAATTCTTGATAAAAATCCATTATTAAAGCCTCCTATACTAAACAATATTATTGTACTATAAATATTTATTTTAATCAATTATTTCTTAGCCCTTGGATGGCACCTGAAATAGACTTCTTTTAATCTATCATTGGTTATATGAGTATATATAGAAGTAGCACTTAAACTGGCATGCCCCAAAAGTTCTTGAACCGTTAAAAGATCACATCCTTCATTAAGCAAATGAGTAGCAAATGTATGTCGCAACATATGAGGAGATATTTTTTTATCAATTGTAGTTTGCTCTATAATTTTATTTAATATATATCTTACTCCCCTTGTAGTTAGCTGTCCTCCTTGATTATTTAAAAACAAAAATTCCTTACCATTAACATTTAATTTTTTATAACCATCTGATAAATATAATTCTAATATTTCATTAGCATAATCACCAAATCTTACTACTCTTTCTTTGGCACCTTTTCCTAATATTAAAATTTCAAAACCAGATATATCTGATAGCTTGATATTAACCAGTTCAGAAACACGAACACCCGTAGCGTATAAAATTTCTAAAATCAATCTATCTCTTTGACCTAGCGGTGTTCTAATATCAGGAGTTTTAAATAGTTCCTCTAATTCATTATAATAAAAGAATCTAGGCAAATGCTTTTCTTTTTTAGGAAGAGATATCAAAAGAAATGGATTAGTTTCAACCACATTATTATTCAATAAATACTTATAAAAACTTCTAAGTGAACTTATTTTTCTAGAAATAGTTGCATTTTTATTTTTTATTTTATCTAAATGCATTAAGTAAAGTCTAACTAAATCATAATTCATCTCATCAAGCTTAATACCTTCGCTATCAAGATAATTTAAATATTCACTAATATCAATATGATAACTGTGAATAGTGTCATCTGAATAATTTTTTTGATATTTCAAATAATTTAAAAAATCATCTAAATATTTCATGTTTATCTCCTAATCCAATCTATAGTAAAATTTTTGTAAAAATCACATATATTATCATTCATATAATAGCACACGTACATTAGTTTGTATATATATAAAATAAAAAAATCAGTTCTCTCAACTAATTTTTTTCATTTTAACAATCCCTTTAATGCTCGTAATCTTGGCATAATTATCTTCTCCAAATGTATTGATAAGATTTTCATTTCTTAAATTTAAGTTTCTAATACCTTCTTTTCCTCTTATTTTTCTGTAATAGTCATTTATTGCTACTCTCAAATTTCTACTATAGAAGTATAACTTTTCTTCATCAAGCATCATCATATCTTTCTTCCAGATATCTAAGCCATCCTCAATAACAGGTCTTAAAATGCCATATTTTTTGTTATTAATGGTAAATAATAATAAGTCATTCATATTAATATAGTATCTGCCATCATCTGCTTTTACATCTAAATTATTTTTTAAAGCAAACAAATATTCACTATATGATAGTCTAATATTAAAATTGCTTGTTTCCTTAAAATCAGAATTGTCTAAAAACAATTTAACAAATGTTTTATCTTTGCTGTTTAGAAGTAATTTCCTGGCTCGCTCTACTTCTGATTTCTTATTTTCACTATAATTATCTCTTTTATTAATTGATTCATGATCATTAACCAAAACAGTTAACTTATCTTTTCTAGAATTACTTAAAACATAGGAAAGTTCGATATTATTAGTACTGATATTATCATAATTAACTAATTTGGGTTTGTATATAAATGAATTCAAAAGATCTAGTAAGCTATTATAATTTTTAGTACATTGGTCAATATAAAATAAGCTTCCAACTTCTAATATCGTTTGAACTTCTGTTTTTGGATCTTTATAGCTTAATACAGCCCTTGACATATTCTCACTTCCCTTATTTTTGGTAAGGATTTATAATAACACTTCAAGTATTATTTGTCAAGAGCATATTTTTGCTTAAAACATTTGTTTGTAGAGTTACAATTGATGTGACACCATGTAAGTACAAAAAAAGCAAAAAATCCGATAAAATATTAATTGAACAGAA
>CAKPRZ010000018.1 GCA_934183165.1 uncultured Bacilli bacterium
AAACATAAATTTAAATAGGTGGTTTAATTATGGAAGGAGCCTATTTGAATAACATTTCATTTAAAGATCTTATTTTACAATATCTTATTGAAGAGATAATTAAAGAGCAAAAGGAGAATCATTTAAATAATGGTTTGCAATAATTTTATTATGATGTTATCATTCATTTGTCTTAATACCCAATTAAGTAAAAGGAGGTAAAATGAATAATAACTTAATTGGTAAAGATTTCAATACTGGAATCTATATAAGATTATCTCAAGAAGATAAAGACAAAAAATATGAATCTGATAGTGAAAGTGTAATTAATCAAAAAGAATTATTAAGAAGTTATGTAAATAGTAATAATTTTAATCTTGTTGGAGAATATGTTGATGATGGATTTTCTGGAACTGACTTTGAAAGACCTGGATTTCAAAAATTACTTGACGACATAAAGAGCAAAAAGATAAATTGTGTAGTAGTAAAGGATCTATCAAGATTGGGTAGAGATCATGTTATGACAGGATATTATATGGAATCATTCTTTCCTGAAAATAATATTAGATTTATTTCAATACTTGAAGCTTATGATAGCTTTAAAAATCAGGCAAGTAATGATTCTTCAACATTTATAATGGCTTGTAATGATTATTATAGTAAACAAAATTCGATTAAGATTAGAAATGTTTTAAATGAAAAAAGAAAAAAAGGAAAATTTGTTGGAAGTTTACCATGCTTTGGTTATATGCGAGACCCAGAAGATAAAGGTCATTTAATTCCTGATCCTGTAACTGCTCCAATAGTAAAAAAGCTATTTGAATGGAGAAAAAACGGAATAGGTCCATCTAGAATTGCAACCATGTTAAATGAAAAAGGATATCCTACCCCTAGTGGTTACAAAGGGACAAAATATTCAACTAGACTGATAAATAGAAACACTTGGAATATTTCTTCTATAAAGAAAATCTTATCAAACAGAATATATACAGGTGATATGATACAACATACTCAAACAAAGGTTAATTACAAATCAAAGAAAAAAATAACGTTAGATAAAAGTTTGTGGATGGTAGTAGAAAATACACATGAACCATTAGTTAGTAAAGATACATTTGAATACATTTCTAAGTTGATAAAACAAAATACAAAAGATGTACAACCAAAAAACAGAAGAGAGAAAAGACTATTGGAAGGTAAGTTATTTTGCAAGGAGTGTGGCAATAGACTTAGTGTCCTATATAGAAAGAATCATGATTATTGGACTGTTAATTGTAATAGGTATGCAAGAGATCCAATTAGAGAACAATGTCAATCTCATTTTTTTCCATATAATTATCTAGAAGATCAAATAATGGAAAAATTTATTAAAGATATATCAATACAATTAAATAACTTAGATTTCAAAGAACTTAATAAGACGGTACAACAAGAAGTTGAAAAACAAACAAGAACTTTAGATAATAACATAAATAAGTTGTTAAGTGAAAAAGAAAGCATTACAAAGAGATTAACATCTTTATATGAAGATAAATATAATGAAGTTATTACTATTGATACTTATAAGGAGTTGGCCAAACCATATGAAGAAAAACTAAAAGAAATAAATTTAAGTATAGATAATAATCAAATGAGAAAATATGAAGTAAAATGTAAATTAAATGAATTACCTGACTATACTAAAAAAATAAAAAAACTATTAGATTTAAATAAGCCAAGAAAAGAATTGGTTCATTCGCTGATAGATAGAATAGTGATTGATAAGGATAGAGTAATAACAACACAATATAAGTATGGAGTAATACCTGATAATACTTTTACATATAAAAATTTAAATTTGGCTCGAAATCCTTATGGTAGAAAAGGTAAGAATCAATATAGTAAATAAGTAAGACCTCACTATTCATCTAGTGGGGTCTTTATTTTTTTGCTATAAAAGAATATAATAGTAAGCCAAGAAGGTGATTAGCATGAAATATATAAGAATAATATTACTTTGGTTATGTATTTTTATTATATTTTTATTATGTCCATGGTTTTTAGATAAGATAGCAAATTTTCTAATATGTATAGGAATAATTGATTATTGTTCTAAAAGTTCATATTTATCATTTTATTCAACAATTATTGGTGGTGCAATAACCCTTATAGGTGTTTGGATAACTTTAATAAATGATAGAAAATCAAAAAAGAATGATGATAGTATAAAATATAAACCCATATTAAGAGTTTATGGAATTAATAAACAAGATAATTGTCTTTTGAGAGAAGTTCATTTCAATATGCCATTTAGTTGTAGAAATGATGATCCTGAATCTGAAAAAAAACAGGAATTGTTTTATAAACAAACTCAAAGTACAAAGCCTTTATTTAGAATAGTATTTAAAAATATCGGTAGAGGTGAAACATATAATGCATTACTTGAAAAAGCAGAAATTAGTAATGTAAGTTGGGACGATAAATCAAATCTTAGTTTTTCTGGTGGATGGAATCAATATGTTGGTGAAATATGTCAAAATGAATTATTTGGAGTAGATTTTTATTTACCACAGCATTTGTTTATAACAGAAGATTTAAATGGAAGATATTATCATGAAATATGTATAAATTTAATTGTTAATTACAGCGACATGTTCAACAGAGTAAAATATCAAGATATTATACATATTAAATTAAAAGTTATAATTGATAAAATTCAAGAAAAAGAGCCATATTATTATAAAGATAATTTTAAATGGGCTAAGGTAGAGTATGAAATAATGGAAATACTACCTCAACATAATATTTATTCTGAAAAAAAGAAAAAGTATATTCACGAAGCTTTAATAAATAACAAATAATGCAGTAATCCTTGGAAGGGCCAATTTTGTGGTGGAGAAGGCGCTGAAGTAGTATATGCGCTTAGAAATTCTGATGCACTTGCAAAAGGTATACTTGAGGCTATTGGGTCTGAAGGACAGCAAATGAGAAAATATTATCAAAGACGATTACCTAGTGACCCATCTAAAGATTATTATTTTATACAAAGACTTACTGGCAAGACGCAACCAGTATTAATAGAATATGGCTTTATTGACAATAAAAAAGATTTGGAAAAGTTAGAAAACAATCTATTAACATATGGTGAAGCTGTAGTAAGAGCAGTTGCTGAATATACAAATACTCCATATGTATCACCTGATAATGTAAATAGTAATATATATGTAGTTCAACGAGGCGATACTCTCTACAGTATTGCAAATAAATTTAATATAACTGTATCAGAATTAAAAGCGGCTAATAATTTAACATCAAATCTTTTAAACATAGGGGAAAAATTAGTAATACCAGGAGTAAAAGAACCACCAAAACCAAGTGAATATGTTGTATATACTGTAAAACAAGGTGATAATTTATATAATATAGCAAAAGAGTTCGATACAACAGTAGATGCAATTGTAAAATATAACCAACTATCTACAACCAATTTGTCAATTAACCAAGAATTATTGATTCCAATAGGTAATAATTCAAATCAGGGTAATAATAATACAGAATACTATACTGTGCAAAGAGGTGATAGTCTTTACAGAATTGCTAACAAATTCAATGTATCAGTGGATGATATTATTAAGGCCAACAATTTAACTACTACATTATTACAAATAGGTGATAAATTAATAATCCCCAATTCTAACCAAAATTCAGGAAACGATAGTGAAAACAATTCTAACAATGAAAATGGCAATATAACATATATAGTCAAATCTGGAGATAGCCTATATTCCATTGCAAAACGTTATAATACTACAGCGGATGAATTAAAAAAAATTAATAATTTAACTTCTAATTTACTTATGATAGGTCAAGAATTAATTATTCCGTCAACTAATAATTATGTAACTTATTATGTTAAATCTGGAGATAGTCTATATACAATAGCAAGAAGATATAATACAACGGTTAATGAAATAAAAAAACTTAATAATTTAACAAATGAATTATTAAGCATTGGACAAGTTTTGCTTATACCAGCATAGCTTGTTTTTTTAATATATTTTTGTACATACACCAGAATAAGGTCTATAAAAACAATGACTTTTGTATCTACCTGATAATTGTTGGTCATACCAAAGAGAAACACAACTAGCATTACCCGTAGGTGCATAAAACCACAAAGCATGGGTGGCGGGATAATATGTTTCTCCATTAATATTTCTAAGTGCTAAATCTTTTTCTAATGTAGTAGCACTTGCATAGAACAAATTGCTGTTAACACCTGCAAAACCACCTGGATTTTGAAATATAACTGATTCTATGGTGTTAGTATTTTTGAATGTTAAACAATTGGCTATGGTTCTGTTCATTATAACATTTCCTACCATAAGCATTCCAAGTTCTCCTTCACCAATTGCTTCGGCCCTCATAAGTCTTGCCATTTGATCTAATTCTTTCGATGTATAAGTTACTAATGCCATTAAATATCACCTATAATAAAATATGTAATTAATGAATTTATGTTATTGAACTATGGATAAACTTATGATATACTAAACTAGTATCACATGTAGGGGATTAGTTAAATGGTATAATAATGGTCTCCAAAACCACTGTTGGGAGTTCGATTCTCTCATCCCCTGCCATATAAAAAGAAACTCCAAAAATATGGAGCAAACATATATAAAAGCACGGAAAACTTTGAGTTTATCCGTGTTTTAGTTTGCCTAAAAAATGGAGGATAAAATGATTAAAAATTATGTTGATTTAAAAAGAAAAGAAAAGTTTGAAAGAAAAATAAGAATTGCCTGTGATTTTCATAGTGCAAAATATAAGTTTACGCGTGGAAGAATATTAAATGTAGATAAAGTTAATGTTAGTTTTATTGAGCCTCATAAGTTTTTAATAGAATTAAATAGTAACAAAATAATAGTAATATATTTTGATGAGGATAATATGTTCTTATATAATAGGACAATGCAAATAGATATGAAAAAATTAAATTTAATATTAGATACTATGAAAAGTGTCTAATAAAGAAATTAAAGAATTGAATCTTAAAAGTGCAGTAAAAAGGCATTAATTCCAACTTTTAATTAATAATAATCTTAAAAATAATGTATTATTTTGTCAAAAAAAAAGACTCCATCGTAATAACGGTGTCTTTTTATATATTATTTAGATAGATATTCACAAATTAAATTACTAAATTCTGTTGGGTTTTCTATTGTTAAACCTTCTATTAATCTTGCTTGATTATATAAGATTTTACCATAATTTTTTAAGCTTTCTTTATCTGTTTTATACATTTTTTTTAGTTTTTTTGCGATTGGATGGTTAGTATTTATTTCTAAAATTGTATTGGCTTTGATTTTTTCATCTGTAGGCATAGCATTAATAACTTTTTCCATTTCAATAGAAATGTCACCATCACTAATTAAACATACAGGGTGACTTTTTAATTTGTTCGTAAATCTTACTTCTTTTACATTAACAATATCTTCTTTTAAAGTTTTCAATAAATCACTATATTTTTCATTTTCAATTTTTAAGTTTTCTTTTTCTTCTTCACTATCCAAATTAGCTTCATTTGTGCATATATTAATGATATCTTTGTCTTCATATTTATTAATAGTTTTGACAGTAAATTCATCTACATATTCAGTTAAATATAGGATTTCAAATCCTTTACTTTTGATACTTTCTACTTGTGGGAGCATATCAATTTTATCGATTGTTTCTCCGCAAGCATAATATATAGCTTTTTGATCATCTTTCATATTTTTAACATATTCATCAAGTGATACTAATTTTTTCTTTGTTGATGAGTAGAATAGTAATAAATCTTGTAATTTATCTTTGTTTATACCAAAATTATTATATATATTGAATTTTATTTGCATACCAAAGGCTTTAAAAAATTCTTCATATTTCTCTCTATTATTTTTCATCATTTCTTTTAAAGATGATTCTATTTTCTTTTCAATGTTTTTTTCAATAGTTTTTAAAACTTTATTTTGTTGTAATGTTTCTCTTGAAATGTTTAATGGCAAATCTGGACTATCAACTACACCTTTGACAAAACTAAAGTAATCTGGTAGTAAATCTTTACATTTATCCATTATTAATACACCATTTGAATATAGCTGTAACCCTTTTTCAAAGTCCTTAGTATAGTAATCATACTGTGCATGTGAAGGAATAAATAGTAATGCATTATAACTTACTAATCCTTCGGCAGCAACGTGTATTGTATCTAAAGGTTTTTCATAATCGAAGAATTTTTCTGTATAAAATGCATTATACTCTTCTTCTGAAATTTTATTTTTATTTTTCTTCCAAATAGGAATCAATGAATTAATAGTTTTCACTTCTTTAGTAATTTCATATTCATTTTTATCTTTTTCATTTTTTAAATGATTATGTTCAATTTCCATTTTAATAGGATATGTTATGTAATCTGAGTACTTTTTTATTAATGATTCTAAAGTGTTAGTGTCCAAATATTGTTCATAATCCTCATCTTCATTGCTATCTTTAACATATATCACAACATCAGTTCCATAACTATCTTTTGTTGTTTCTTCTACATTATATCCTTCAATACCAGTTGAGGTCCATTTGTATGCTTTTTCTTCACCATGAGCTTTACTTATAACCTCAATTTTTTTGCCAACCATAAATACTGAGTAAAATCCAACACCGAATTGCCCAATAATATCAATATCTTTCTTTTTTTCATTTTCATCTTTAAATAATAAAGATCCACTTTTGGCAATTGTACCTAAATTATTTTCTAGTTCTTCCTTGTTCATACCACAGCCATTATCAGAGATGGTTAAAGTTCTATTAACTTTATCAGGCTTTATAAAAATTTCTAAATCTTTCTTTTTAATTTTAATATTTTTATCTGTAAGTGATTTGTAGTATAACTTATCAATAGCATCGCTAGCATTTGATATAATTTCCCTTAAAAATATTTCTTTATTAGTATAGATTGAATTAATCATTAAATCCATTAATCTTTTAGATTCTGCTTTAAATTGTTTCATATCATCCCTCCAAGATTAATGGTAGCACTATTTTTAGCACTTGTCAACAATGAGTGCTACTGAATTCCTATGGTTTCATCTAATGAGATATCTTCATCATTTAATTGTACATACAAGAATATTATTAAAGAAATGATAACTATAATAATAGCAATATTTCTTAATTTGAATTCTTTAACGTTTTTATTCTTTTGTATAGCTTCCTGATATTGCTTTTCGTTAACAATTAAATAATAGAAGTTAATTAATAAGGATATAATAATAATTATTGTATATATATTTTGAGCTAATTTATCAGTTTCTTTTTTATTGGACAGAAGATTTTTTTCATCACTATCATCAGCAAACCATGCAAAAATATTAAGAATTACAAATACTATTCTTATTGCTTTTTGATTTTCAAACAAAGTAACAAAATTTGCAGCACTTTCCATATTAAATAATATGATGAAACGATTATAATAATATAAAAAAACAGGCTATACCTGTTATTTTAATTTGTTAAAAATATTTTTAATTTTTTTATATGAACCAAAGGCAACTTTATATAATAAATATTTTGGTTTATTAACAACTAAGTCAAATTCACCTATTAATTCAACTACATTACCACCAAAGCCTTTTTTAAACTCATAAACACCATACATTGGGTTATTGTCTTTTTGAAAGTTACCATCAATACCGTAAAAATTATATGTTTTAAATCCGTTATTAGCTGCATACTTAATTGCATGCCATTGTATAGCATACATTGCATTTAGTTTCATAAATTCATCGTATCCGCCCCCATATAAATTTAGTAGCTCCGTACCACATTCAATAAACATTGATCCAGCCAAGCAAATTTTAGTTCCATGCTTTTTTTCTAAAACTTCAATTTCTTCTATTTTCTTTTTTAATTCTTGAAGTTCTTTATTTCTAGCTGGTGTGATTTCACTAAATGAATTAATTTGATTGATCTCGTCTTGTAATAGTTTAATGCTTTTTTGTGTATCGAGATAACAAAGAATAATTTTTAAATCATCTCCAAGAACATTGAACATATTTTCATAATAACTTAGTGGTCTATCAATGAATCCTCTTCTAGAAGCTGTATGTTCAGTAATCTTTTTATATTCTGACAATCCTTCAACACCAATTCTTTCTAAAACTAATCCCATCTTTAATGTTTTTTTAACATTTTTTCTTGTTTGTTTGATCATTCCAGACATAAGATCATCTTCAGTTTTGTTGTCTGTATTTAAGGTGAATATCCATCTTGGTTGTAATTCTTTATCTGTATCAATGTTAAAACCGTGATGTTTATATCCAAGACTTTTAAGCTTATCTACGATTTTTGAATTGTCAAAGCCACCTTCTACTAATTTTCCGTTTATGTCCCTTTGTTTATATGGTATATATGGATCTATTTTGATAAATATACCTTTATTTTTTTTGACATACTTTTTTAATTCATTTGTGAATAATTCTAATAATTTAGAATCATTAAAATCAAGGAGATATCCACGAGGAGCATAATACATCCTTAACCCTAATGGCATTTTTTTATTTAATAAAAGAGTAGCTGCGACTAGTTTATTATTATCTTCTAGTCCAATAAGTTCATATTCCCAACCATTTTTATTTTTTAACTTTCCCCAAGATTCACGTTGATGAAATGTAAGTAAAGGACTTTTGTTTGCAAATTTTTCAAATTCTTTACTCTTAAGAGATTTTAATATCATTCTTCATCACGCTTCTTTCTTTTAGCTATATTTCTAATAATATTTCTATACAATGGAACTAACTTAGTAAATACTAGATACATGATTTTATTTGTAATTAAGTCAAATTCTCCAATAAACTCTACAAAATTACCTCCGAATTTTTTCTTAAATTCATATAATCCTAATCGGCTTTTATCTTTGCATGTAGGCGCAACACTCCCAAATTGATCATACATTTTTATACCATTATCATGACAATATTTAATATGTTCATAATATGTTTTATAGTTTGAGTAAGTTGATGTTAAAATATTATGGTTTCCTGCATACAAAACCCAGGCTTTATCATTATATATTATTATAGCGTGTGCATTCAATGTGATTTTATTGCCATATTCTTTTTGATATTTAGTGTATTCATCAAGTAATTTCTTATGTTTTATTATTTTATCATTTAAATCTTTTTTCTTAGTGTTTTGCGATTTACTTAGGTTTTCCTTAGGTAATTTTTCTAACTCCTCTTCGTAGCTTTTAATTTCATTACTATATTGATTTATGATTTGTTTTAAATCAACACTACCAAGGAATATTAAAAATTTATTATCTTTATTATATATTTCGTACAATTTTTTATAGTATTCTAAATCATGAGAAACAAAGTTTTTCCTGTTTTCTGTTATTGTCATTAATTTATTAAATTCTTCTATATCATTACTATTTCCAATTTTAACATCAGTATGTATTGATTCTGCTTTTTTTATTCTTTGTTTAGTAGTTTTAGAAAAATTACTCTCAATTTCTTCAATACTTTTAGTCATATCGATTCTGAAAGTATATCTAGGTTGCATAGTTTCAAACTCTTGTGTAAATCCCAGATGTTTAAATCCAATTTTTTTGAGATTATCAAATATTTCCTTAGCATTATTATTTGTTTTGACCTCTATGTCATTACAATCTTTTTGACTCCAAATAATATCTGGATCAATTTTTAGGAAGATAGATTTATGCTTTTTGGTGAATTTGATTATTTCACTTGTAAAAGAATTTAATAATTCAAAATTGTTGAAATCAACAACAAATCCTCTTGGGGAATAAAAATATGAGTAACCAAGAGGCAACTTTTTCTTTAGTAAAAGAGCAGTTGCAACTAATTTGTTATTTTCGTCTTTCAATCCAACATAGTATGGAATAAGTCCTTTAGCTTCTTTTGAAAACTGTCCCCATGCATAGCTTTGCAAAAAGTGCGATTTTTCATGCTTTTTTACAAATTCTTCATATTCTTTTTTTTCTAATTTATCAATAAATTTCATATTTTCACCATCTTTATAAAAGTATAATATTTACTTTTATAAAAGTCAACGAAACAAAATAAAAAGATGGATTACCATCTTATTAAATTATGTAATTATTACTTGGATAATTACTATTTATATAATTTAAATCATTTTCCATTGGAGTAGGGTTTATATTAAATGGTGATTTTTGAGGTATTAAATTTTTTTCAATATTTGTTATTCTTCTTTCTAATCTTTTTACTTCTTGATTTAGTGCTAATATTTGTTTTGAGATATCATTAATAAAACTATTTATTTGTATATTATTATTTGGAGCAAATGGAAAAAGCATTTGTGGAGCCTGATTATTCATAAAACCTCCTTTACTCGTTTTATTATATGCATTTGTCCTTATTAATGGTATAATATATGCGGTGATATAATGAGATTACGAAATGTAAAAAATAAAGAAATGATATTAAATAATAGTGATATGGTTATTAAATATGATGAAAGTTATCTAGGTAACTGGTATTCAATATTTAAAAATAATAATCCAATAGAGATTGAAATTGGTATGGGCAAAGGACAATTTATTATCAATAAAGCTAAATTAAATCCAGATATCAATTATATAGGTATAGAAAAATATGATAGTGTTTTAGCTCGTGCAGTAGAAAAAGTTGATGAAAATATACCTAATTTAAAATTTGTCAGAATGGATGCGATGGGTATAAATAGATTTTTCTATAAAGAAATTTCTAAAATTTACTTAAATTTTTCTGATCCATGGCCTAAAAAAAGACATGCGAGAAGAAGATTAACAAGTCATGATTTTTTAAGTAAGTATGATGATATCTTTGTTGACAGTAAAGTTATATGTCAAAAGACTGATAATGAATGTCTATTTGCATATTCTATAGTTAGTTTAAGTGAATATGGCTATATAATTAGAAAAATATCATTAGATCTTCATAATAGTGAAATAAATAACGAAGCAACAACTGAATATGAGGATAAATTTAGTAGTAAAGGGCAAAAAATATATTATTTAGAAGCAACTAAATAGCGTAAACTTTACACGCAATTTATCTTTTTTTGTCGTAATGGTAGTAAATCAAAATAAAATTTGCTATAATGAATAATAAGTAGGTGGAATATGAAGAAAGTAATAGTAATTTTCTTTTCACTTTTACTTTTAACAGGGTGTAGTGTTGATAAAATATCAAAATTAGATGTTAATAAAATAATAGATACTACGCTTAAAGAGGAAATTAAGCTATATAATAATGTTTTTGAAGGATATAAACTATATGTTCCAAGAGGGTTAAAAGTAATAGATAAAAATGATTATAATCTTAAAATATTAAGCGATAATGATACGTTTTATTTGTATGTAGATGTTGTTGCATATCATTATAAAACAAAGAAAAACTTTGAGCCTAGTAATGATAACTTCTTATCAAAAGAGATAAAATATAAAGACAAATTTGGATATATAAATATAACTGAAGTTAATAATAAGTATTTTGTTGAATATATGTATAATTATTCTAAGATAGAATCATATATAGAAAAGAAAAATTTAAATAGTACAATACTTAATATGACATATATTTTATCTAGTATAAACTATAATGATAAAACAATTAATATGTTGATGGATAATAATATTTTAGATTATAAAGAAGAAAAATATGATATCTTTGAATCCAAAAAAGAAAATAGTAATTTCTTGGAAGCTTTAGAAAAATATGATAATTACGTAGAAAAAGAACCTGATGATCAAGATGTTTTAAACTTTGAGGAATTAGAGTAAGGATGGTGTAAAAATGGGAGTTTTTGATAAGTTAAAAAATGTCTTCTTTGAAGAAGAATATGTTGAAGTTGAAGAGCCTGTAAAAAAAGTCAAGAAGGAAAAGAAAGAAAAAAAGGAAAAGCCAACAATTGCAAAAAAAATTGAATTGCCAGAAATGCCAAGAATTAGAGAAGAAAAAACAGAAAGAGAAAAAGAAATTGAAGAAGAAGTAGTAGAAAGAGTTGAAAAGAAAGAATTTAATGAATTAAACTCTAGAAGAAGTAGTAGACAAGACTTTAAATTTCCAATGGACTTTGAGGAAGAGGACTTTACTATAGATAGCTATGAAAAAACAAAACCAGTTGAAAAGAAAGAATTTAATGAAACTCCAAAGTACAAGAGTATTGATGATAGCTATGGAAAGAAATCAAATCATAATGATAATTATCAAAGAGATTATAAAACTGAATACAGTAGTGCAGGATTATATGAAGGAGGGGAGTATAAAAAGGAACAAAAGGTATTTAGACCAACACCTATTATTTCTCCAATTTATGGAATTTTAGATAAAAACTATAAAAAGGAAGAAATTGTTCAGAAAAAAGAGGTTCGTTTAACTTCAGCATCTTCTAAAAAAATGGATCTAGATTCAGTAAGAGAAAAAGCTTATGGTGATTTAGCAAGCGATATTACTGCATCAATGATGGATGGTAATACTGCTAGTGATAAAAAAGAAGAAAAACAAGAAGAACATGAACCAGATATAGAAAACACTTTATATGATTTAAGTGATAATGATCATCCAGTTGTTAGTAATGTGACTGTAGGGGATGCCGAAGAGTATTTTAATGATTTAGGGTTAGAATATAATGTTGATTACAAAGATCATAAGAAAGATAAAGCAAGTGGAAGAAGAAGTACTAAAACAAAAGAAATAGAAGAGCAACCAGAAGATAGTTTGTTTGATTTAATTGATTCAATGTATCAAGAATCAGATGAAGAAGAAAAATAATAGAGGTGATTAAATGGAATTTGTAGATACAGTTTTTCCAATAATTTTATACATACTAGGTTCTATATTATTGGTATCTTTAATAGTATTAGTATTGAAATTGATATACACGGTTGATAAGACAAATGAAATCTTGGATGATGTAGAACGTAAAGTAAAATCATTTGACGGATTGTTTAATGCAATTAATATGACAACTTCCACTATCTCAACGATAGGTGATAGATTGATAGAAGGTGTATCTGGAGTTGTAAGTAAGATATTTAGAAGGAAAAAGAAAAAGGAGGAAGATATCTATGAGTAAAAAATGTAGCGGATTAGGCAAATTTATGTTAGGTGCTGCAGTAGGAGCAGGAGTAGGAGTTTTGTTTGCACCAAAAAAGGGAAGTGAAACAAGACACGATTTAAAAGTAAAATTTGATGAGTTAATAGCTAAAGTAAAGGAAATAGACTCTGAAGAAGTTAAAGAAAAAATCGAAAATAAAATTGAAGAAATAAAAGAAGAATTAGCTGATCTTGATAAAGAAAAAGTATTAAAAATTGCTAAAAAGAAAGCTAAACAAATAAAAGAAAAAAGTGAAGAATTAGTTGATTTAGCGGTAAAAAAAGGAACACCTGTCTTAGAAAAAGCTGCAAATGACGTAAGAGAAAAAGCTATTGTAGTAGTAAAAGAAGTGTTGGAAAAATTAGAAAATGCTGAAAAATAAGAGTTGAATAAACTCTTTTTCTATGTTAGAATATGATATATTGATGGACAGAGAAGGACTAAAGTAGTTATTTGTTTTTTTTGATATAGAGAATTAGTGGTTGGTGGAAACTAATGTGGCAAATAATGAAATTACAAGTTTGGAGTCTAATAGGTTACGCTTTATAGTATTAAGTGTATAACATATGTTATAAATTAAGGTGGTACCGCGATTATTCGTCCTTATGATGAATAGTCGTTTTTTTTATTTAAGGAGGATTTATGAATTTATATGAGGAATTAAAATGGAGAGGTCTAATCCAAGATATAAGTAGTCCAGAACTAATTGATAAATTAAATAATGAAAGCTTAACTTTTTATATAGGAACTGATCCAACTGCTGACTCTATGCATATTGGACATTATTCATCTTTTTTGATTTCTAAAAGATTAGCAAAAGCAGGACATCATCCTATTTTATTGGTTGGTGGAGCAACTGGACTTATAGGCGATCCTAAGCCTACCGCAGAACGTCCCATGATTTCTAAAGAAGAAGTTGAACATAATTTTAAAGGGTTAAAACGTCAAGCAGAAGAAATTTTTGGCTTTGAAGTTGTTAATAATTATGATTGGACTAAAGATATAAACGTAATTGATTTTTTACGTGATTATGGTAAATATTTTAATATTAATTATATGCTAGCTAAAGATAAAGTAAAATCTAGACTTGATAGTGGGATTACATATGCTGAATTTTCATATATGATTCTTCAAGCACTTGATTTTATGCATTTATATGAGACAAGAGGCTGTACTTTACAAGTGGCTGGTTCTGATCAATGGGGTAATATAACTTCTGGTATAGAGCTAGTGAGAAAAAAACTGGATACTGAAATTTATGGTATGGTTATGCCATTAGTTACTGATTCTAATGGTGTTAAATTTGGTAAAACAGAAGGTAATGCATTATGGCTTGATAAAAACAAGACTTCTAGCTATGAATTATATCAGTATTTGATAAATTTGGAAGATTCTATGATAATAGAGTATTTAAAGAAGCTTACTTTCTTAAGCAAAGAAGAAATAGAAGAGATTGAGAAAAAACATAATGAAAATCCAGAGTTAAGAGAAGCACATAAAGCATTAGCAAGGGAAGTTATAACAGATTTGCATGGTAAGGAAGAATATGAACATGCTGTAAAATTGAGTAATGTTTTGTTTAGCGGAAATGTTAGTGAATTAACTGCTAAAGAAATTGAAGAGGTATTTAAAGGTGTTCCTAACTTTTCAAAAGAAGAAGATACATTAATAAATATTATTACTAGTTGTAATATTGCATCAAGTAGAAGAGAAGCAAGAGAATTTATTAATAATGGAGCTATTAGTGTTAATGGTAATGTTATTAAAGATGAAAATTATCTTGTAGATAAAAATTGTGCAATAGAGGGAAAATATATAGTTATTAGAAGAGGAAAGAAAAAATACTCTTTGATAACTTTGATATAAATGTTATAATGTAATCACTATAGGGGAGGTAGTTATGTATAAAAAGTTTTTCAAAAGATTTTTAGATGTTATTTTTTCATTAATATTGATAGTTATACTATCTCCATTAATTTTAATAACTTATCTTATAACATTACTTCATATTGGAAAGCCTATATTTGATATAAGATTTCCAAGAGAAGGAAAAAATAAAAAACCATTTTATATGTTGAAATTTAGAACAAGAGTTTATGATACTGGTGATATATGGGGTAGAAAAACAAAACTAAGTTATATAATTGATAAATTTAAATTAAACGAATTACCTCAACTATTTAATATATTAGTTGGTGATATGTCATTTGTTGGACCTAGGGCTTTTATTTGCGGAGAAGATTTACCAGAAGGTCGTATTAGTAAAAAAAGATATTTAGTTAGACCTGGTGTTACTGGCCTTTTTCAAGTTAGTGATTTGAAATATCATAAAGAAAAATTAAAATGTGATATAGAGTATTATGATAATTTAAGTTTTCTGCTTGATTTAAAAATTTTATTAAAAACACCAATATCTATTATTAAAAAGCTATAAAAAAGAGATTAAAATTTTTAATCTCTTTTTTCAGACTGTTGACAAAGTAAAATTTGTTAATAGTCTTTTTATTTTAATGAAAATGTATTATAATTAAATTGCGAGT
>CAKPRZ010000019.1 GCA_934183165.1 uncultured Bacilli bacterium
AGTGGTATAATTATAATTGTTCGGAGGAGGAATGAATTATGAAATTAGTACCAAGAGATGAAAGTTTCTTTTTGGATGATGTTTTTGGTGATTTCCTAAGCTCTAAAGACACAGCCAATATGAAATGTGATATTTACGAGAAAGGAGATAAGTATTACATTGAAATGGATACTCCAGGATATTCAAAAGAGGATACATCAATTGAATGTGATAATGGATATTTAACTGTAAAAGTGTCAAAGAGAGAAGAAAGTTCTGATGAAGAAAAAAATTACATCAGACGTGAAAGAAGTACTCGTGAATATAGTAGAAGTTTCTATGTAGGAGATGTTGATCCAGAAAACATCAAAGCAAGCTTTAAAAATGGCTGCTTAACTGTTGAAGTTCCAAAAGAAGAGAAAAAAGAAACTAAAAAAATAATTCAAATAGAAGAGAAGTAATTTCTCTTTTTTTTTGCTCTTTTTTTCTTAATAGTGTAGAATATATATATAGTGTAAAGAAAGATGGTGTATTTATGGATAAATTAATAGAAAAAGCTTTAGAAAATGAGAAAAAAAGACAACATGACAATATTGAACTTATTGCTAGTGAAAATTACGTTAGTGATGATATATTAGCTCTGCAAGGAAGTATATTCACTAATAAATATGCAGAAGGATATCCAGGAAAAAGATATTACGGCGGATGTGTTAATGTAGATATTGTTGAAAATTTAGCAATAGAATATTTACAGAAGCTTTTTGGATGTAAGTATGCCAACGTGCAGCCTCATAGTGGTAGTAGTGCTAATATGGCTGTTTATAGAGCTTTATTGAATAAAGGTGATACAGTAATGGGAATGAATTTATCACATGGAGGACATTTAACTCATGGACATCCAATTAATTTTAGTGGACTTGATTATGATATTATTGGCTATGATGTTAATCCTGTAACAGAACTTATTGATTATGAAGAGGTGCAGAAATTAGCTTTAAAATATAAGCCCAAAATGATTATTGCTGGTGCTAGTGCTTATTCTAGAATAATAGATTTTAAAAAATTTAGAGAAATTGCTGATAGTGTAGGAGCTTATTTGATGGTAGATATGGCTCACATTGCAGGTTTAGTAGCAGTGGGACTTCATCCAAATCCAGTTTTATATGCAGATGTTGTGACATCTACAACTCACAAAACTTTAAGAGGACCACGCGGTGGGATAATTTTAACTAATAGTGATGAAATTATAAAAAAAGTCAATAAAGTTATATTCCCTGGTATTCAAGGCGGCCCTCTTATGCACATTATTGCAGCTAAGGCACAATGTTTTTATGAGGCTTTACAACCAGAATTTAAAGAATATCAAATTCAAGTTCTAAAAAATATAAAAGCATTAAGTAATTCTTTAGAGAAGAATGGTTTTAGAATAATTTCGGGTGGAACTGATAATCACCTAATTTTAGTAGATGTTACTACCGCTAGTTTAACAGGAAAAGAAGCAGAAAAAATATTGGATCAAATTAATATAACTGTTAATAAAAATACAATTCCTTATGATAGTGCATCTCCTATGGTTACTTCTGGTATAAGAATAGGATCTCCTGCTATGACAACAAGAGGATTAAAAGAATCTGATTTTTCAATAATAGGTGATATTATTAGTGATGCTTTATTAAAAAAAGATACAATTGATTCTTTAAAATCACGTGTATCTAAAGTTATTGATAATTGTACTAAATAAAAAATATCTTTTAGATATTTTTTTGCATTTTATAAGCTTTTAGAACATTTTTTGCAAGAGATGCGATTGTCATTGGACCAACACCACCTGGGACAGGAGTAATAAATTTTACTTTTTTATAAACATTATCAAAATCAACATCACCATGAAGTTTACCATTTTCTCTAGATATTCCAACGTCAATTATGACAGCATCTTGTTTTACCATGTCTTCTTTTATTAAATTTATTTTTCCTGTTGCTGAAACTAATATATCAGCATTTTTTGTTATTTCTGATAAATTTTTTGTTTTAGAATGACATAATGTAACTGTTGCATTTTTATTTTCTAACATATGAAATAGTGGAGTTCCCACTAACATACTTCTTCCTACGATAACAACATTACTTCCTTCGATAGAAATTTCATATTTGTTTAACAGTTCAATAACACCACAAGCAGTACATGGGTATAATCCTTCTTTATTGTTTATTAAATCGATAATATTATCATCATTTAATCCATCAACATCTTTTTCTTTTAATACAGCATTTTGAACATTCTTGGGATTAATATTTTCAGGAAGGGGCATTTGAACTAATATTCCATTTATATTAGTATCACTATTAAATTTATTAATGTTATTTATTAATTCTTCCTCAGAAATACTTTCTTCATACTTTTCATGTATAAAGTTATAACCTATATTTTCACACATTTTCTTTTTTTGATTTATATATACATTACTTGCTTCGTTATCTCCAACCTGAATAACACAAAGAGTAGGTTTAGAAGCTAATTTGTCAACTGATATTTTCAAACTATTGATAATTTCTTCTTTAAGTTTTTTTCCATCTAAAATCATTGCTATCACCCAAATGATATTTTATATTAATTTATTATAAATTGCAAACATAGATAAGCATTTTTTTCTTTACTAAATATAATACATTAGGTGATTATATTGAAAAAATTAAAAGATTTATATAAATGTACGTTTGATATTGATGTGTATGGCGTTAAAACAAATTCTAAGGAAGTAAAAAAAGGAGATATGTTCGTATGCATTAATGGTGTTAATAAAGATAGACATGAATTTATTGATGACGCTATTAAAAATGGGGCTAGTTGTTTAGTAGTTAGAAATGAAGGAAATTATAAGATACCATTTATAAAAGTAGATAATCCAAATAAAGCGTTAGGGGTTATTTCTAAAAAATTTTATGATGACCCATTATCAAAACTAAAACTTATTGGAGTAACTGGAACCGACGGAAAAACCACAACAGCTTCAATTATCAGAAATATGTTAGGTAATAAAAATTGTGGTTATATAGGAACTAACGGAATTTATATTAAGGATAAGATACTAGATGAAAATAATACTACTCCAGAAATTAATAAGATATATAAATATTTAAATCAATTTGTAAATGCAAAAATGCAATATGCATCGATGGAAGTTTCTAGTGAGGCATTACTATATGATAGAGTAAATACTCTTAAATTTGATGTTGCAATATTAACCAATATTACAGAAGATCATTTAAATGTTCATAAAACAATAGATAATTATATTAAATGTAAAAGAAAATTATTTTCTAATCTAAAAAAAGATGGTGTAGCCATACTAAATAGTGATGATAAATATTTTGAAAAGATAAAGAAAAATATTAAAAATAAAATTTTGACTTATGGTAAACGAAAAAAATCAACTCTACAAATAGTCAAAATAAATGAATATCAAACAGGAACTATTTTTAAATTTAAATATATGAAAAAAACATATCAAGTAATGATGCCTTTACGAGGAGAATATAACGTTTATAATGTATGTGCCTCAATTTTATCTTTAATAGCGCTAGGATATTATATAGATGAGGCAATTAACAGAGTAACTTTGATTGAAAAGGTTAATGGAAGAGGTGAAACAATAAATTTTGGTCAATCCTATGAAATTGTTTTAGATTATGCACATACATCGAATGCACTTTATAATATCTTGTCTTTTTTAAACAAAAATAAAAAAGGTAGGATAATTACTGTGACAGGATCAGCCGGGGGTAGAGAAAAAGAAAAAAGAGGTAAAATGGGAAAAACAGTACTAGAAATGTCAGATTTAGTTATATTCACTATGGATGATCCTAGATATGAAAGTGTTGATAGCATTACAGATGATTTGATATCGCTATCTAATTTAACTAATTACCTGAGAATCAATGATCGTAAAGAAGCCATATTTAAAGCTTTATCTATTGCTAGGTGTAATGACATTGTATTAATTGCTGGTAAGGGTAGAGATAACTATATGGCAATAGAAGATAAAAAGATAGATTATAATGACTATGATGTTATAAAATCATTTTTCATCTAATCTATCTTTTTTCTTTTTTTATTAATTTGGCATGCATAACAACTCTTTCATCGTTATCATAACAGGTTGATAATGTAATTATTTTATCTTTACTATTTAGACTAACGTCAAAATTATAAGCACTTCTTTTTTTTAATTTCTTTAATAGATTTACATAACTATTATCATTTTTGAAATCAGTTTGTATATAGTCATTTGTAACAGGAATATGATAAACACTAAAAACTTGCCATAGAGTATTTTCATATTCAGTTGACATCTTAATAATGTAATTGTTTTTATTTTTATACCAATTACTCTTTAATATATTTTTTAAACTACCAAACATAGTTTTATCCAATCTACCATGAGCATATAAAATAGTATTTTTATCAGTTCCATCCATTTTATTTCTATAATCTAAAAATACCCAACCAGCTTTGTTGTATTTCTTATAAAAAGAGTGATCTAAATAATAAGAATTATTGCTTGCTTGTACAAATGGATAATTTATATTTGTTCCTTCGACTCTTATCCAACCTTTTGTATCAGCATTTTGTGATTTTAACTTAGAAAAATCAACATTAATTAACTTCATTTTTATATAATCCCAATAAGGATTTGATTTATCTAATGATTTATCTTGATTAACTATTTCTGTTTTGTTTGAATCATCAACATCACTTACTTTAGTAGAATCATTAATTTCATTGTTTATTGATTCAATCTCATTTTTATCAATAAACCATTTGATTATATTATAACTTGATATAACAACACTAATTATTGCGATTATAAAGATAAAACTAATAATTAGATTGAACCATTTAATTTTTAATTTCTTTTTCATAAATTCTCCTATAAATATTATATATCGTAATAAAATGTAAGTAAATTGTAAATTATAGTAAAATTACTTATTCTGATATTGAAAAAATTATATATATTTATTATTCTAATATTGGTGATATGATGAATGAATTTATAGATAATCTTGTTAAGAATAAAAATTATAGTGAAGAATTAGCTAGAACATTAAAAGAAATATTACCAACAATGATTTATTATTATGGGACAGAATACTTAAATTATTTTTGCGAAGTATTAAGTAATTCTACTATACATATTTGTAGTGATGGGGAGACAATTTTTGATTTTATAAATAGTGTTGATAATAACGTAAATAATGATCAATCTTTTGTACAAGAAAAAGAATTAAGAATGGCTAGTGGAGTATGTAGTGCAGTACCTACTATTAGTTACAATGATGGTAAGTATACTTTAGATAATGTATCTTATTATGTAGGAATTGCTAATTGTAGTTTAGAAAGTGACTATGGTAAAAGAACTTTAATACATGAATTATCTCATTTATTTAAAGCTTATAAGGATACTTTTAGAATTGATAAAGATATATGTTATGAAAGAAGTGGATTTATTGAAATTACATCAAAACTTTCATATTCCAATGGAAATGTTATTCAAACAGTAATTGAAGAAAAAAACGTTGGTTTAGAAGAGGGGTTTAATGCTAATGATGAGGCGGAAATAGCTAGTATTATGACATCAAGTGCTAAAGAAAATAGTGGGTATAGCTTGGAGGCAGATATTGCTGATTCGATAGATTCTGGATTAAAGTTAAAAAAAGAAAGATTACAAGCACAATTTGGAGCTAATACAAACCAATTTATTGATAAATATAATTCTTATAGCAACACAGATTGCTTTAAAGATTTGTCGTATAATGTAGATGAACTAGTAAAAGCCGATTATGAATCAATGGCAAATATATTTTTGTATTTATCAGAAAAAGAAGAAGATAAAGAAAAAATAAAAAATATAAATAATCGTAAAGAAATGTACTATTTGAATTCTATAAAAAATGTAGAAGCTGTGAAAGCAAACTTAGCAAGTATGAATAAATAGAAAACTTTAAAAAACATATAATTAATTAGGAGTTGATTTATATGTTTTTGAAAATTTTAAAATGGTTAAGGGAGATTTCTCTTTTTACAGCAAGTTATTCCAATAATGTTTTTCCAGATCCACTTACGAAAGAAGAAGAACAGCTGTATATAGAACAGGCTAAAAAGGGATCTACTGATGCTAGAAATAAGTTAATAGAGCATAATTTAAGATTAGTTGCTCATATTGTTAAAAAATTTGAACATAAAAATGTTGATCAGGATGATTTAATAAGTATAGGAACAATCGGACTTATTAAAGGGGTTGATTCTTTCTCTAATAGTCATGGTACAAAGATAACTACTTATTGTGCTAGATGTATAGAAAATGAAATATTAATGTATTTTAGAACTAATAATAAAAATAATAAGAATATTTCAATAAATGAATCAATTGGATTTGATAAAGAAGGTAATGAAATAACGATACTTGATATACTTAAAGTTCCTCATCCTGACTTTGTAGAGGAAATTCAAACTAAGGACAATGTTAAATTGCTTAGTAAATATATGGAAGGTTTAAATAAAAGGGAAAAGGAAATACTAATAAAAAGATATGGATTAAATAATAATGAAGAACAAACTCAAAAAGCTATTGCCAAGGAACTAGGTATTTCAAGAAGTTATGTTTCAAGAATTGAAAAAAGGGCATTAACAAAAATTTTAAGAGAGTTTATTAGAAATAATCAAATAACAAGAGATTAGTATTATTATTTATATTCACTAAAAGTGATATTGTGGTGGAGAGAATTATGAATAAGAAAAAGGTAATAGTGGTAGTATGTATTATTGTATTATTAATAGTAATAGGAATATTGACATTCTTTTTGATTCCTAAAATATATATAAATGGAAAAGAAAATGAAAAGGTAAGAATTCAAACAACATATCATGAGAAAGGTGCTAGAGCAACAGTAGTAGGTAAAAATATCAGTAGTAAGATAAAAATAGAAGGGTACGTTGATACTAATAAACCAGGAAAATATAAGATTACTTATCACGTTAGAGAAGGCCTTTTTAAAAGAAAAGTTGTTAGAACTGTTGAGGTTTTAGATGATATTTTTCCTGTTATTGAATTGAAAGGATCATTAAAGAAAAGTATTTGTCCAAATACTGAATATGAAGAAGATGGTTATGTCGCAATAGATAATTATGATGGAGATATAACTAATTTAGTAATAATTGATAAAAAAGATAATTTAATTACTTATACCGTTCAAGATAGTAGTAAAAATCAAACTATCGCAACTAGAGAAATAATAAGTAAGGATGATGAAAAACCTGTCATTAGTATAAAAGGACCTAAAACAAAATATGTTTTAAATGGTTCAAAATATATTGATCAAGGAGTAAGTGTTAGTGATAACTGTGATACTGAAATTAATAATAAAGTAAAAAAAATAGGGCAAGTAGATACTAATAAAAATGGTACTTATACAATTCAATATGAAGTAGAAGATAATTCTGGTAATAAACAAACTGCAAAAAGAACCGTTATAGTCTATGATAGGTCAAGTGGTATTCAAGGCGTTGAACATAAAGGAACAATCTATCTTACTTTTGATGATGGACCTAGTACTAGTATTACACCTAAAGTTTTGGATATTTTAAAAGAAAAGGATATCAAAGCTACATTCTTTGTTGTTAATCATTCTAATGATTTTTATAATTTAGTAAAACGAGAATTTAAAGAAGGACATACAATTGGTTTACATAGTTATACTCATAATTATAAAAAAATATATTCTTCAAGTAATAACTACTTCGAAGACTTGAAAAAAATAAGTGATAAGGTAAAAGAAGCAACTGGAGAAGAAACTAAAATAATAAGATTTCCAGGAGGAGGATCCAATACTGTTAGTAGAGGATATTCTAAAGGAATCATGACATATTTGACTAATGAAGTTATAAATAGAGGATATCATTATTTTGATTGGAATGTTTCTAGTGGTGATGCTGGTGGAGCTAAAAACAGTAAACAAGTATATAATAATGTTACGAAAGGATTGCGAAAGAATAGAGCTAATATAGTGCTAATGCATGATTTTGAAAATAATTACAAGACATTGAACGCATTACGTGATATAATAGACTATGGAATTAGAAATGGTTATACATTTCAAGCAATTGATATGACAACACCACTGGTTAGACATAAGGTTAATAATTAAAGGAGAAGTTTTTTATGAAGAAAAAAATGGGGCTTATAACATTACTACTTTTAGTAATATTTTTACCAACTATTGTTTATGCACAATCTTTTACAACAACATTAAGTGGAACTAAGACAGCATCGACTAATGATAAAATTGACTTTGTAGTAGGAATTAAAAGTGATATAGAAGCGGTTGAATTTGAAGCTACCCTTAAATATGATACTAGCATTTTGGAATTATCTAGTATTAACAAAGAAGAATCTTGGAGTGGAAATAATTCAATTAAAAATAGTGGAAATAGTACAATAAAATTTACTAATAATGGTACTACAGGAGAATCTAATGTTGTCAAACTAAGATTTAAAGTTAAATCGAGTAGCAAAAGCCTAACTACAATTACTTTAGATGATATAAAGCTTACTGTTTCTGATAAAAAAGAAGGAGAAAATAAAACAGTTTTAACACACGAAAGTATAAAAAAAGATATTGTAATCAAGTCTGATGATAACACGTTAAAGAGCATTAAGATTGATAATAAGTTAATAACAGGATTTAATTCTAATGTTTATGACTACACTATAGAAGTTGATGCTTTAAATGATTCTATTGATTTGTTAGCTGTTTTAAATAATACTGATAGCGCTTCTTTTGAGGATGGATTTGGTAGTAGAAAAGTAAATCTTAATTATGGAGAAAATACTGTATTACTAAAAGTTAAAAGTGAGTCTGGTAAGGTTAGAACATATACATTAAAAATAATAAGAAAAGATGATCGCGCAGTTAATAATGATCTTAAAACAATTATTATAAATGGTGGAAAAATAAAAATTAAGTTTGATAAAAATGTTTTAAGTTATACAGTTAAAACTTATAAATTAGATAAGATTGAAATAGATGCAGAAGCAGATGATAGTACTTCAAAAGTAGTTATTGATGCTCCTAAAAACTTAGTAATAGGTGATAATAAAGCAAAGATTACTGTAACCGCATCAAATGGAAGTACTAAAGTTTACAATTTGTTAATAGTCAATAGTGAAGTTCCTACAGATACAAGACTTAAAAATCTATCCGTTAAAGGTGAAAATATAGTCTTTGAAAGTGATAAGTATAACTATACAATTAGATATGACAAGTCGTATAAAAAAGGTATTAAAATATATAATACAACTTTATCTAATGACGTAGAAGTTGAAGTTATTGGTAACGAGAACTTAAAAGAGGGCAGCAAAATAAGAATCGTTGTTACAGCGCTTGATGGAAGTGGAAGTAGTGAATATACAATTACTTTAGAAAAAGATAAAAGAGTTAATTTCTTCCTAATAGTAGATCTTATTATTGGAACAGTATTAATTGTTTTAATTACTATACAATTAAGGAAAAAGAAAAAGTATAAAGAAGAAATTCAAAAGCAACAACAACAAGAAGAATTGGAAAAAACAATTGAAATTAAATTGTAGGAGGATTTATGAATAAGTATATACCAAATATGTATCAAAAAAGCATTTTGGATATTAATTATCAAAAACTAAATAAAATTGGTATTAAATGTTTGATTTTTGATTTGGATAATACTATAGCTTTATTGGATGAAGATGTAATTTCAGAGAAGGTAGAAAAGCTTTTTCATAAATTAAAAAAAGATTTTAATATTGTTATTATATCTAATAATGTAAAGAAAAGAATTGAACCATTTTGTAAACCTTTTGATGCACCCTTTGTATCTTTTGCTCTAAAACCATTACCTTTTGGATTCACAAGAATAAAAAATAAACTTAATTTAAAAAGATCTGAAATGTGTATGATAGGTGATCAGTTGATGACTGATATTTTAGGTGGTAATATGTTTGGAACATTTACCATATTAGTTGATCCACTAGGTAAAAAAGATTTAAAAATAACATCACTTAATAGATTTCTAGAAAATAGGAAAATAAAGAAATTGACTAAAATGGGAATTTTAGAAAGAGGCAAGTATTATGAATGATAAATATTGCATTGGTTGTGGTATAAAACTTCAAGATGAAAATATGTCAGTGGAGGGATATACAACTAGTTTAGAAAATGACATATGCAGCAGATGCTTTAGAATGAAAAATTATGGAGAATATCAAGTTGTTACTAAGTCAAATGATGATTATATTGAAATATTAAAAAGTGTTAATCAAACAAAAGATTTAGTTATATATGTTTTAGATTTACTTAATATAGGTAAAGATATAAATCTAATTAGAGAATATTTTGATAATAAAGTTTTACTTGTTTTAAATAAAAGAGATGTCCTTCCTAAAAGTATTAAAGATGAAAAAATAATTGAATACTTTGAAAAGCTTAATTTTGATTATCAAGATATATCAATTATAAGCCCTAGAAAAAATCTTAATATTGACGAATTGTTAGGGAAGATAAAAAAATATAAAACCAGTAGAAATGTGTATGTTGTTGGTCATACAAACGTTGGTAAAAGTACTCTTATCAACACTCTTTTAAAGAATTATTCAACTAATGATTGTCAGTTAACAATTAGCCCATTACCTTCAACTACTTTAAATAAAATAAGTATTAAATTAAGTGATGATTTGACACTAATAGATACACCGGGTTTAGTAGATGATGGAAATATTGTTAACTATGTTGATAGAGATTTGTTGAAAAAAATATCTCCAAAGAAAGAAATTAAACCTAAAACTTATCAATTAAAAAAAGATCAATGTTTAATCATTAATGATCTTGTAAGAATTGATTATGTAGAAGGAGAGAAAAATAGTTTTACTTTGTTTGTATCCAATGACTTAAAGATAAAGAGATTAAATGCTATTAAACATGATGAACTAAAAGATCTTTTTAAACATGAAATAGATGTTGGATATCATGAAGATTTGGTAATTAATGGTATGGGATTTATTAAAATAGTAAATAAAGCAAAGATTAATGTGTATATTAATAAGGATGTTGAAGTATTTACTAGAAGTTCATTAATTTAGATTTTAAAAGTTAAAGCCTCTATTCAATTTATATTGAGTTGAGGCTTTATAATGATTAGAAATATTACTTGTTTACTCCGTAGCTATTATTAGTAGGATCTAGGAAGAAATCTATAATTGGTGGTTTATAAGTTAGATAAGTTGTTATAGTATAAATTAAAATTATAACTATAATGCTTAAAACTTTAAGCCAATTAATCTCTCTTTTAAAATTTATAAAATAATTTATAATTTCTGTTACTGATATTGAAATAAAATAAATAATTAATGTTACTAGTAGGTTTTCACCAGTGGCATTATATATAGGAATGTATACTAGATAAAATAACGGAATTCCTATAATAGTTGTTAAAAGTTCTTTAAAAAGAAAATTATTTTCATGAATATCATATTTTTTGAATATTAAATATTTAATTATTATCCATATCATGTATGATGTTAAAATCATTTTTAAATGTTCGAAAAGACTTTCTGATACAGGAGATAGAATTAGCGTTAAAACAGATGGAAACCATTTATATAAATTGTGAATTATAAATCCGATCAAAAAGATAAATAAAGTTCCAATAATATTAATTACTTTTTTATTCATATAATCACCATTAAATAGTATGCATAATTCTACAAATTTTATGCATATTTTTTTATTTACGTAAATAAAATGTTGTTACTTGACTTTCCCTTGAAAAGTGTTTGTAAAAAGATTATAATGAAGTTAATAGTAAGGAGAGATATGATGCAGAAAAGAAATAAAAAGAAAATAGTAATAGGAATATTGTGTTGTATGTTAGTATTTATGGGAATAGGATATGCAGCATTATCACAAGTATTAAATATAGGAACAACAGCAAAGGT
>CAKPRZ010000020.1 GCA_934183165.1 uncultured Bacilli bacterium
CTCGTAGCTCAGCTGGATAGAGTGTTTGGCTACGAACCAAAAGGTCAGGGGTTCGAATCCCTTCGAGCGCACCATATCGGGAAGTGGCTCAACTTGGTAGAGCACTTGGTTTGGGACCAAGGGGTTGCAGGTTCAAATCCTGTCTTCCCGACCATTTAGATTGTAAAGCCTTTTTAGGGCTTTTATAATTATAGGATACATGACTACATATGTCTTGTATCCTTATTTTTTTAAATTTTTTAAAATATTATTGTATAAATTTGCTCCTATCAAATAAAGAGTTTAAAAATGATCCTTTACAAAGATATGAAAAGCAAAATTGAAACTAAGAATAGTTGATTATAAAAAATGCTGTTCTTTTTTTTATTAATATTAATATATTTAAGTGTAGAAAGGAATGAGTTAATATATATGGAAATACTTAAAGTATCCAGCAAATCTAATCCTAATAGTGTAGCAGGTGCACTTGCTAATGTATTTAGAGAAAAAGGAAGTGTAGAAATACAAGCTGTAGGAGCAGGAGCATTAAATCAAGCTATTAAAGCTATCGCAATTGCTAGAGGTTTTGTGGCACCGAGTGGGAAAAATTTAATATGTATTCCAGCTTTTTCTGATATTACTATTGATGGAGAAGAAAGAACTGCTATAAAATTAATTGTTGAGGCTAAATAGCTTCTTTTTCTTTTGTTACCTTTGACATAGTCGAATTGGCTCTCTTTTGTTCAATTATATTGCAACAATTCTTTACATTTTTAATCCAATTATTTTATGTTTTAGTGCTTAATAGTATTAGTCCTCATAAACAAATAAAATAAATTCATCATCTAATAAAAATCTATTAATTATTTCTTCTTTTTCATGATTTTTAGATTTTAAATTTTTTGTAGTTCTTAATATACTAAATTTAGTAATATATTAGAAGCATGTGATTTAAAATGTGCGAGGTTCGTGGGTACAAAGCAGAAAATAACTTATCTACATAAAAAAATTCTGATGTAATCATAGCAAATTGTTTTGATAAGAACTAGAAGATGTAAAATATAATATAATTTGGATTTTTATAATTATTATAGTATAATAAGCTAAAGGAGGAATAATATATGACTAAAACAGACAAAAATAAGAAAAAAATTATTGCTATTGTATTTGGTATTTTATTAATTGCTATAATTATTTTCTTACTATGGTTTTTTAATCGAAAGTTTGATGTCACTTTTGATTTTAATAATGGTGCTGAAGAAGAAACCATTAAAGTTAAATATCACCAAACTATTAACGAAAAAGACATCAATGTTCAAAAAGATTTAGGAGAATCGTTTATTGCCTGGTATGAAGTGGTTGGTAATAAAGAAAAAGAAGATGTCTTATCAGATAAACCATTTGACTTTAATACTAAAATTAATAAGAATATTAAACTAAAAGCTCTTTACGAAAAAAAAGTTGAAACAATTACTATTACTTTTGACTCTAAAGGGGGTAGTGCTGTTGACTCTATTACTATTAATAAAGGTGTTGAGCTTATCCTGCCAAAAAATCCTACATATACTGGTTATACTTTTAAAGGATGGTATGATAAAAATGAAACTCCAATCCATAATAATGCTCTTCTAAAAGAAGATACTACTTTATATGCTAAATGGGAAAAAATACCTAAAACAGAGTATAAGAAAGAAGAAAAAATTTCTTTATCCTTAAGTAGAAATACTCTCCATGTTAATGGTATTAAAAAAGCTAAAGCTACAGCTAAAGTTAAAAATTCTAGTGGAAAAGTTACTTATTCATTAAGTAATACGAATTGTATGACTATCAATGCAAATACCGGTGCTATTAGCGTTTCTTCTAATCCTAAAAATTGTTCTAATGGTGCTAACATTACGGTAACTGCCAAAACACCTGGTGGAAAAAGAGCAACAGCTACCATTTATTATGAAAAAGATTTAGCCTTAACTCATGATGGCAAAACTTATACTCAAGATGATAAAGCCAGTGGTAAATCTTCAGGCTTCACTGTTAATGCCAATCAAAATGTTAGTTGGAATATTGATGCCGCTGTACAGCCATCATATCGTTACACTTATAAAGATTACAAAAACAAAACAGCTACATCCGTAACTGGTGGATATACCATTGATAGTATCGTAGAATCAACTGGTGCTATTAGCAAAGTAACAACCGATGTCAAAGTAACTGCTACTACGAAAGCTAAACAAAAATTATCTTTAATAATAAAACGATATGTAGCATAAAAATTAAAAATGATACATATGAAGAAACAATTACCTATAATATTAGTAGTTATCTAGGTGTTCATAATCTTCATCATGACATCCTTTAATATTAAAGAATCAGCTAACAATCTAACTTTTAGTTAATATAATAGCTAGTATCTTTAATATAATAATATAGTTTATCTTTGAAAGAGTTATTTCTTCTTTTCGGAGTAATGAGAGGTTTTGTGGCACCAAGTGGGAAAAATTTAATATGTATTCCAGCTTTTTCTGATATTATTATTGATGGAGAAGAAAGAACTGCTATAAAATTAATTGTTGAGGCTAAATAAGCCTTTTTTTGTGAATAAATAAAAAAATAATCCATAAAATAAGTATAAAGTGTATATAAAATATAAAAATCCCCTTAAATATCAATAAAAATTTGACAAAATAAAACAAATGTGCTATAATACAGACACATTTGGAAAATAGGGGTCCAAGTAAAAGGGGTTTAAAGGGGTTGAATTATATGAAACAAGGATTTATTTTTGAATATCTTAATGAAAATGATTTTAGAAAAAAAGAAAGAACAGTAAGAAAGTATAATATGCTTGCTTATAAGAAATTAACTTTTGAATATTATCCAGAGATAAGAAATGGACATTTCTTAGGAGAGCTAGTTTCAGTTAACAAAAAAGAACAAACTAAATCTTATGAATTGAAACTTCCTACAGATGATTTGTTTGCTAAAGTACATGGTGAAATCAGATTGCATTATACAGTATATGAAGATAAAAATGTTATTTTATTAACTAATATAACACCTGAGGGTATTTTGGATGAAGGACATAGAGCAGAACTTTCTACATATAAAGGTGTAATGATTTCTAAAACACATCCTGAAAAAGATAAATTTAAAGTTAATTTATTGAATATGTTACAAAAATAGTCAAATGACTATTTTTTTTTATAAAAAAAAGGTATAATTATAATAGGTGATGATATGAATAATAAGGGATTTACTTTAGCTGAAGCTATTGCGTCTATTGTTATTTTAAGTATTCTTTTACTGATAGCAGTTCCTTCTGTTAATGAATTAAATAAAAAAATAAGAAAAAGGCAAATGCTAGACGATGGAGAAACTTTTAAAAATCTAGTAAGAAACAAAATAAATGGAGATACTACTATTGATATAGGAACCACCCAAATAGGATATTTTACTTTAAAAAGTGTTGATAGTAATAAATTAACTTTGAGTGATTATGATCAAGATTCTTATGTTCAAGTAGAAGGTTGTGGATATGAAGATGATGTTTATTCATGTAATACATACAAAGTTTATATGAAAAATACTAAATACAATCTTTCAAATCACGATGGAAAGATTCAAGAAGTTGAAGGACTGAGTGATCTCTGTGGTGGAAAGGTATGGTGTAAAAAATGACATCTAAAAAGGGATTTACTTTAGTAGAACTTATAGTAATAATAGTAATTATTGGAGTGATTTTAGTATTTACTTTACCAAATATAACATCTGTATTAGAAAGAAATAAAAAAGAACAAATGATAGCGGATGCAAAAGATATGGTTGATAAAGCAAAAAATAAAATGATTAAAACAGCTGATTATCCTACTGGCAGTGATTGTAAATCATTTAAGTTAAGTGACATTGATGAAAGAGAAGAAATTAAAACATCACCATATGGTAATAGTTATAATAGAAATTCTTCAAACGTAGAAATATGTTTAAAAAGTAATCAATATGAATATACAATAACGTTAAAGGATGGTAGTCATAAAATCGTTAATGTCGAATTAGGTCAGCTATCAATTGACAAAGTAAATTAAAATGCAATTGACTAGTGTAAATATTTGTGTTAGTATTTAGTTATAAGATAGGAGAGTGTAAATATGAAGAAAATAAATAAAAAAGGATTCACTTTAGTAGAACTTTTAGCCGTTATAGTTATTTTAGGTGTGTTATTATTAATTGCTGTACCATCAGTAAATAATATAATTACTAGTTCTAGAAAAAAAGCTTTTTTGAGTCAAGTTAAACTTGCTGTTGAAAACGTTCAGACAACTGCCAGTATTGAAAAAGAATCGATTTCAGGAACTTGTTATATTAAGATTTCTGATATTGATTTAGACAGAGGCAATTGGGCTAACAATACTGGTTGGATTGAAGTTATTAGTAGTAGTGGTAATTTAACGATAAAACCTTATGTTAGCGATAATAGTAAAAAGTTTTCTGTTACTGGAACAGCGGACAAGTTAGATAGTAGTTATGCAATAAAAACTAATAAAAATACAACTTGTAGTTGGTATAAGTAAGGCTTAATTAAGCCTTTTTTTTGTGCCAAAATTTTGATATAATTTTAATGGTGATTTTATGTTAATAATAGGTTCTCATGTGTCATTTAATAGTAAGACTCAATTACTTGGTAGTTTGAAAGAAGCTCTTGGATATGGAGAAAATACTTTTATGTTTTATACAGGTGCTCCTCAAAATACAAATAGATGCTCTATAAATGATTCATTGACAGAAGAAGCAAAATCTCTTATGAAGGCTAATAATATTGATTATTCTAAAGTAATAGTTCATGCTCCATATATAATTAATCTTGCTAATAAAAAAGATGAATCTAAATATGCTTTTTCTATAAGATTTTTAACAGAAGAAGTTGAACGCTGTTATTTACTTGGTATTAAAAATATGGTTCTTCATCCTGGGAGTCATGTTGGAATGGGTGAAGAAGAAGGAATAAAAAATATAATTGATGGATTGAATGATATAATATCAAATACTTCATCTGTTACTATACTTCTTGAAACTATGGCGGGTAAAGGTACGGAATTAGGTACTAATTTCAATCAAATAAAGCAAATTATAGATGGAGTAGAAGATACTTCAAGAATTGGTGTTTGTATGGATACATGCCATTTAAATGATGCTGGATATGATGTTAGTAATTTTGATGCTATATTGGATGAATTCGATAAAATTATTGGTTTATCTTATTTAAAATGTATTCATATTAATGATAGTAAAAATCCACGTGGTTCAAAGAAAGATAGACATGAAAATATAGGCTTTGGTTATATAGGCTTTGATAATTTAATTAATATTATCTATAATCCTAGATTGGAAGATATACCCAAAATATTAGAAACACCATGGATAGGTGATTATCCTCCATATAAAGAGGAAATAGAGATGATTAGAAGTAAACAATTTGATAAAGAACTAAAAGATAAAATTGTAAATTAAAAAAATTAGAAATCAGTTTCTAATTTTTTTTACTTAATTACAAATGGATTATTTTGAGTTCCATCACCATTACTATACTGAATTGAACTACTTAAATACATAACAGGTAAAACTGTATAGTTATAAGTAGTTTTTTCATTCTCTTCACTTATTTCTTTAGCATCTTTATTTGATAAATTGCCTTCATTATTAATTACCCAAACTTTACTTGTATCATTGTATAATGGATTAGAAGTCCATACTATTTTATTTTTTGCATAATCACTTATATAGTTATTAGAAAGGGAAGAAGAAGTTGTTATAGTAGTTGAATTACTTGCATATAGAATATCACTGATACTAAGAAGTCCAACTTTTCCACTCCAAGAATATTTTGATTCTTGACTTAAAACTTCATTTAGTGAAGCATCTTTATTAACTGGTCCGATATTAAAATTATGATCTACTACAATAGATTGAATATTATCTGGTAGACCTTTATAGAAATCATTATTTAAATAAGTAAGAATAGTACTATCATTTTCAACACTTCCTGTGATATCTCCATTTGTAAAAGAAGTTTGTAGTGACCATGAATTACATCCTAAAAGAGGATTTGTACAATAACTACTATTAGTAGTATTTCTATTATTTCCTTCATCAAAAGCTTTTACAATTTTATCGTCCAACTTAACAACTTTAATAGTGTGATCAGCTTCTACTGAAATAATTCTCCATAAATCATTTTCTAACATTATATAGTTACTTGAACCATCACCCATATAAGAATATTTTGTAGTTTCATTTGAATTTTTATAAAAACCACTGCCACTAGTACTTAAATATTCATTTTGAATTTTATGCCATAAATATTTTTCGGAAACATGTAAATTTGCTTCAACTCTAAAATTTAATTCTCTACTAAGAACAGAATAACCAATTGCCATAAATGTAGTAGCAAATAAGATACCTGTTAATATTAATCCTTTTTTTGCTTTTGATTTTCTTTTTCTAGCCATATTCAACCCTCCTTACTATATTCAACATTAGTTTAACATAAAAACTAAAAAAAATGTATTCTTTTAGGAAATATTAAAGATAAATGTAATATTGATTATATACATATTTTGTCGAATAATGTAAAACGAATATTTTAACATGTTTTGTCGAATATGTATAAAACTATAAAAATATAGTCTATATTAAATATACCGAGGTGATTAGTTGTTGAATATTGAATTAGAATATAAAAGGGGAATATTATTTTTAAGACTTAATGGGATATTAAATAATCAAACATCTTTTATTTTAGAAGACGCTATTAAGAATATAGTTAATAAAGCTGGAATAAAGTATTTGTTAATCAACTTTGAGAAATTAGAAGAATTAGATAAATATGGAATTAACACCATAATAAATAGTTATAATCATTACTTAAAAGATAGAGGAAAATTAATGATTTGTGGTTATGATAACCTAAGTGTTAATATCTTAAAAAGTGATCTTATAAAATATGCATCAACAACAATTAATGAAGTTAGTGCATTTAATTTAATAAATATATAAAGGAGAGATAAGAGTGAATAAAGAATCTATTTTAGATTATGAAAAAATGGTTTATAGTATAATATCAAAGTATAGTTATAATAAGAACGATTTAGAAGATTTATATCAGGTTGGTATGATGGCATTAAATGATGCTTGTTCAAAATATAAACCTGGATTTAATACTAAATTTTCAAGTTATGCTCATTTTTATGTGATGGGTGAAGTACTTAAATATTTAAGAGAAAATAGATTAATAAAAGTTAACAAAGATACGATTAAATTAAATGGATTAATAAATAGAACAAGAGAAGTTTTAGCACAAAAATATATGAGAGAACCAACTTTAGATGAAATAGCGGATTTTTTAGAAGTTCCATTAGAAAAAGTAAGTGACACTATTATAGCAAGTGAATATGTAAAAAGTAATGAATATGAACTTAACGATGAAGGAAGAGAATTAACATTATATGATTCTGTTGGTTATGAAGAAAAATATTATAATGAAGATATATTAGATTTAAAAAATGAATTAGATAAGCTTTCTGAAAATGAAAGGAAAATAATTAGCTTAAGGTATTACGATGATAAAAGCCAACAAGAAACATCAGAAGTTTTAGGAATGAGTCAAGTACAAGTTTCTCGTAAAGAAAATAAAATATTAGTTAAATTAAAAAGTAGATTAACTGCATAACCTATTAAAGAAAATCCATAATATAAATGGTGATAGAATGGATAAAAGAATAGAAAAACAATATCATAAATATAGTGATGATGAAGTAACTGAGACAAATGCTTTTAATAAAGTAATGACAAAATCAATGTGAAATATTAAATCACTTACTGATAATTCTGTTTCTAAATTAGTTGAAATATTATTACAAGGTACTAATATGGGAATAATTGAAGGAAGAAAATTACTTAATCATAAAGATAATATGGATAAGATGTGAAAAAGCTTGTAGAAGAATTTGTTGATATGTAAGAAAACTCTGTGGAAGAATTAAAGAAACACTTATAACAAGTGTTTTTTGTATAAAAATAATATTTATAGGGAAACTATAATTAGGTGATTAAATGGAAAAAAAGGAATATCAAAAAATTGTTGATAAACATAAACCAAAAGAAAAAAGAGGATTAAATGCTTTAGTAGCTTTTGTAATTGGTGGTATGGTTGGATTAATAGGTCAATTTTTAATAGAATTCTATAGTTCTTATTTAGATATCTCAACTAAAGATGCATCTGTTTTTATGATAGTTACATTAATATTTTTTGCTAGTTTATTCACAGCTTTAGGATTTTTCGATAAATGGGTTAGTTTTGCTAAATGTGGATTAATAATTCCTATTACTGGGTTTGCTCATTCGATGACTAGTGCTGGAATAGAATACAAAAAAGAAGGTCCAATATATGGACTTGGCTCAAATATCTTTAAACTTGCAGGTTCAGTTATTTTATATGGAATCGTTTCCGCATGGATTTTTGGATTCTTACGATATTTACTTATGGGAGGAGTATAATGACAATAAAGTATAAAAATGTTTATCTGAAAAATTGGGCTAGTGTAACTGGTCCATATGAACAAAAAGGACCTCTTGGTAAAAAGTTTGATAAAAGTTATGATGATTTATATAATGGTGAATCTTCGTGGGAACAAGCAGAAGTAAAGTTATTACAAGATAGTATTGATATCTTATTAAAGAAAAGTAAACTAAAAAAAGATGATATTGATGTGATTGTATCAGGAGATCTATTAAATCAAATTTCTTCATCTAGTTATGCGGTTTTAAAATATGATGTTCCATTCTTAGGCGTATATAGTGCATGTGCTAGTAATGTTGAAGGAATGATAATTGCTTCTAATATGATTGATAGTAAAAATATTAAAAATGTTATTGTATCAACATCATCTCACAATATGTCAAGTGAAAAACAATTTAGAAATCCAACTGAATATGGTGCACCAAAACCTAAAACTGCTACTTTTACTGCTACTGGAGGTGCAAGTTCTATTCTAACCAGTGAAAAAACGGATATTAAAGTAGAAGCAACTACAATAGGTAAAGTAGTGGATATGGGACAAAATGATCCATTAAATATGGGAGCCGTTATGGCACCTGCTGCAGCTGATACTATTTATAGACATTTAAAGAACTTAAATAAAGAGCCAAATGATTATGATCTAATTATGACTGGTGATTTGGGAATGTATGGAAAAGAAATTTTAATTGATTATATGAAAATGGAATATGGTATTGATATAAGCGATAATTATAATGATGCCGCTACAATGTTGTACAGCTATGATACTCAAAAAGAAGTTATGGCTGGAGGATCAGGACCTGTTTGTAGTGCGTTAGTTATGTATGCTGATGTTTTACCAAAATTAAAAAAGAAGAAATTTAAAAAAGTTTTAATTGTGGCAACTGGTGCTCTTTTTTCTCCAACTTTTGTTTATCAGCATAAAAATATAAATGCTATTGCTCATGCAATAAGTTTGGAGGTTGTAGAATGATTTATATTAATTCTTTCTTGTTCTGTGGTTTAGTTTGTTTAATTGGACAATTAATTCTAGATAATACAAAACTAAGTGCAGGGCATATTACTAGTATTTTCGTTGTTTTGGGAGCTCTTCTAGATGCTTTTAGTATTTATGATAGGATAATTATGTGGGCTGGGGGTGGAGCAATGGTTCCTATTACTAGCTTTGGACATTCTTTAATTCATGGAGCACTCGCTAAAGCAAATGATTTTGGAGTAATAGGTTTATTAATGGGAATGTTTGATTTAACAGCATCAGGTATAACTTCTGCAATTATATTTACGTTTATATTTAGTTTGTTTTTTAAATCAAGGGATTAAATTACAAGTATACTTTAAGATGTAAATAATTTAATATTTATATCTTATTTTTTATGTTAAATTATTTACTAAGA